>NZ_CP083746.1:4732500-5032500 GCF_020151015.1 Pseudomonas sp. p1(2021b) | reverse complement strand
CGACCACCGCCTTGGGCGGGATGCCCTTGGCCGGCATGCCCAGCTGGATGGCGTCGATGTCCAGGGTGCGCGGGGTCAGGTGGTTGATGTGCGGGCCTTTGAAGGCCACCACATCGGCGATCAGGCGATGCTGATCGTGCAACTGCTGATATTGCTCGGCGGTCACCGTGGCGTCCTGGTGCCAGCGGAAGGTGTGCAGTGCTTCCTGGACGAAGGCCTCGGCATCGGCAGCGCCCAGGCCACCGTCGCGCTCGCATTGGGCGATCAGTTCAAGGGCCCGTGGGGTGAAGATCTTGCGCTTGGCCAGGATGCCCTGGGCCAGCTCGCGCAGTTGCGGGTTGTCGATCAGCTCCAGGCGCAGCAGGGAAGTGAACACGCGGAACGGGCTGATGTGCAGCGACTGTTCATGCACGGCGCGGAAGGCGGTGGAATGCACCGGCACGCCGGCTGAGCTCAGGTCGTAGTAGCCCACCGGCTCCATGCCCATGACCGCGAACAGCCGGGCGATGGTCGCCAGCTCCTCGGCGGTGCCGACACGGATGGCGCCATGGCGCTCCTGGTCGAGGCGCTCGATCTCACCGGTCCAGCGCAGGGCCTCGGCGACCGTGGGCTGCTGGGTCATCACCTGCTGGTTGATTTCGCTCACCAGCTCCAGCAGCGTGCCGTACAGGGGCACTTCCTGTTTGTACATGAGCGACATGGCGGCAGAGAACTGCGCACGGATGCTGTCGGGGCTGACGAAATCATGGGCGGGCATCGCTAGCTTCCTGGAGGTGAGTGGATACCCGTACATGAAAGCGGGGAATGCACCTCACCCACAAGCGAAAAAAAGTGCAGGTATCATTCCTTTTGCGATTGATGATCGCGAGTGTTGCGCCATCCCTGTAGGAGCGGGCTTGCCCCGCGACGGCCCGCAAAGCGGGCCCGATAACAGTCAGCCCTGCAATTGCTCCCGAACCCACTCCACCAATGCCCGCACCTTCGGCACCTCCGCCGCATGTTCGGCAAAGGCCAGGTAATGGGCCCCGGGGCTCTTCATCGCATAGTCCCAGGCCACCACCAGGCTGCCCTCGGCCAGCTCCTTGCTCACCAGGTAGCGCGGCACCAGGGCCACGCCACAACCGGCCTGGGCTGCGCTCAGCGCCATGTAGAAGGTGTCGAAGCGCGGCCCGTGGTAGCTGTCGTCGGTGTGCAAGCGCTGCTCCAGGAACCATTCATGCCAGGCCTCGGGTCGCGAGGTACTTTGCAGCAGCACCAGTTCGGCCAGTTCGCTGGCATCGTGCAAGGTCCGCCCCTGCAACAGCTCTGGGGCACACACCGGCACCACTTCCTCGCCGAACAGCTCTACGCAGGTGGCGCCCGGCCAGGTGCCCTGGCCATAGAAGAACACCGCGTCGGCCGAGCCTTGGAGCAGGGAGAAAGGCTCCATCTCGTTGCGGATGTCGAGGTGGATGTTGGGGTGGCGCTTGCCGAACCCTTTCAAGTGCGGGATCAACCAGCGCACGCCGAAACTCGGCTGGGTGGCTACCTTCAAGACTTCGGTCTGCTCGCCGTAGGTCAGTACGTAGCGGCTGGACATGTCCACCTGGGTGAGAATCTTGTTGACCTCGGCCAGGTACAGTGAGCCTGCAGGCGTCAGTTGCAGGCGCCGGCGGATGCGCAGGAACAGATGGTGACGGAGCATTTCCTCGAGCTGCGCCACCTGCTTGCTGACCGCGCTCTGGGTCAGGTGCAGTTCCTCGGCGGCACGGGTGAAGCTCAGGTGACGGGCAGCGGCCTCGAAGCACTGCAGGGCAGTCATCGATGGCACCAGGCGTTTGGACATAGCGGTCTCTACGGCGGGTTGGTCATTACCTGGCGGAATGATATGCGGAATAAAGGTCGTTTGTTGCGCCAGTGTCATCGGATTAATACTGATCCACATCAGGTTTTCAACCCTCCACCTTCTGTAGGAGAAGCACATGGTCGCTGGATTGCTCGAGCGCCTTGGCGTTGCCGCCGAGGCTTACACCCAGGGTGACTACCCTGTTCACACGCCGATCGACGGCAGCCAGATCGCCTCGGTGAAACTGCTCGGCAAGGCTGAGACCACCGCGCGCATCGACCAGGCGCAAAAAGCCTTCGAGGCCTGGCGCAGCGTGCCGGCCCCGCGTCGCGGTGAACTGGTGCGTCTGTTCGGTGAGGTGCTGCGTGCGCACAAGGCCGAACTGGGCGAGCTGGTGTCCATCGAGGCCGGCAAGATCACCCAGGAAGGCCTGGGCGAAGTCCAGGAGATGATCGACATCTGCGACTTCGCCGTCGGCCTGTCGCGCCAGCTGTACGGCCTGACCATCGCTTCCGAGCGCCCGGGCCACCACATGCGTGAGTCCTGGCACCCGCTGGGCGTGGTTGGTGTGATCAGCGCCTTCAACTTCCCGGTTGCGGTCTGGGCCTGGAACACCGCGTTGGCGCTGGTGTGCGGCAACGCCGTGGTGTGGAAACCGTCCGAAAAGACTCCATTGACCGCCCTGGCTTGCCAGGCGCTGTTCGAAAAAGCCCTGAAAGCCTTTGGCGATGCACCTGAAGGCCTGAGCCAATTGGTGATCGGTGGCCGTGAAGCCGGCGAAGCCCTGGTGGACGACCCACGCGTACCGCTGGTGAGCGCCACCGGCAGCACCCGCATGGGGCGCGAAGTCGGCCCGCGCGTCGCGGCGCGTTTCGGGCGCAGCATCCTCGAGCTGGGTGGCAACAACGCCATGATTCTGGCCCCGAGCGCCGACCTCGACCTGGCCGTGCGCGGCATCCTGTTCGCTGCGGTCGGTACCGCCGGCCAACGCTGCACCACCCTTCGTCGCCTGATCGTGCACCGCTCCATCAAGGATGAGGTGGTTGCCCGTGTCAAAGCCGCCTACGGCAAGGTACGCATCGGTGACCCACGCAAGGACAACCTGGTCGGCCCGCTGATCGACAAGCAGTCCTTCGACGCCATGCAAGGTGCGCTGGCCAAGGCTCGCGACGAAGGCGGGCAGGTGTTCGGCGGCGAGCGCCAGCTGGCCAGCGAATACCCGAACGCCTACTACGTTTCGCCGGCCATCGCCGAGATGCCGGGCCAGAGCGACGTGGTGCGCCACGAGACCTTCGCCCCGATCCTCTACGTGCTGGCCTATGACGACTTCGAAGAGGCCCTGCGCCTGAACAACGAAGTGCCGCAAGGCCTGTCCTCGTGCATCTTCACCACCGACATCCGCGAGGCTGAACGCTTCCAGAGCGCTTCGGGCAGCGACTGCGGCATCGCCAACGTCAACATCGGCACCAGCGGTGCGGAGATCGGTGGCGCCTTCGGCGGCGAGAAGGAAACCGGCGGTGGCCGTGAGTCCGGCTCGGATGCCTGGAAAGGCTACATGCGTCGGCAGACCAACACCGTGAACTACTCGCGCGAGCTGCCGCTGGCGCAGGGGATCGTGTTCGACTGATGTATTGATGCTGCATGGCCGGGGGCGGTGCCCCCGGTTCGCGGGTAAACCCGCTCCCACAGGTACAACACAGTGTTCGAAACCTGTGATGTACCTGTGGGAGCGGGTTTGCCCGCGAAAGGGCCGCCTTGCGGCCCCTACAAGAACAACATTGCTGGAGCCGGGCCATGTCCGAACTGCGTCAAGAATGTCTGTGGGAATTCATCACCAAGCCAACCGTCGCCACCCAGGCCCTGGCCGGTGAGCACAAGGCCGATGTCTGCGTGATCGGCGGTGGCATCACGGGCCTGTCGGCGGCGATCCACCTACTCGAACAGGGCAAGACGGTGATCCTGCTCGAGGCCTGGAAGATCGGCCACGGTGGTTCCGGACGCAACGTCGGCCTGGTCAACGCCGGCACCTGGATCCGCCCCGACGACGTCGAGGCGACCCTTGGCCTGCAACAGGGCAGCCGCCTGAACAAGGTGCTCGGTGAGGCCCCCGCCGAAGTGTTCGCCATGATCGAGCGCCTGGGCATCGACTGCCAGGCCCAGCACAAGGGCACCCTGCACATGGCGCACAATGCCACCGGCATCGCCGACCTGGAGGCCCGCCATGCCCAGTGGAGCCGACGCGGCGCCGACGTCGAACTGTTGACCGGCGCGCGGTGCCAGGAATATTGCGGCACCGACAAGATTTCCGCCGCGCTGCTCGACCGCCGCGCCGGCACCATCAACCCCATGGGCTACACCCAAGGCCTGGCCGCCGCCGTGGTACGCCTGGGCGGCCAGCTGTTCCAGCAATCCTCCGTCCAGGGCCTGGAGCGCGATGGCGACGGCTGGCGGGTGAACACCGCTCGCGGCTCGGTACGTGCCGACAAGGTGGTGATTTCCACCGGCGCGTACACCGAAGGCGAGTGGAGCAACCTGCAGAAGCACTTCTTCCGGGGTTATTACTACCAGGTCGCGTCCAAGCCCTTGCAAGGCGCCGCGGCGGACAAGGTCCTGCCCCACGGCCAAGGCTCCTGGGACACCCGTACCGTGCTCAGCAGCATTCGCCGCGACGACCAGGGCCGCCTGTTGCTGGGCAGTTTGGGCCGGGTCGACAACAAGCCGGCCTGGTTCGTGCGCAGCTGGGCCGACCGCATCCAGAGCCATTACTATCCGGAATTGGGCAAGGTCGAGTGGGAGATGCACTGGACCGGCTGCATCGACTTCACCCCCGATCACCTGATGCGCCTGTTCGAGCCGGCTCCTGGCCTGGTGGCGGTGACCGGCTACAACGGCCGCGGCAACACCACCGGCACGGTGATCGGCCGAGCGTTTGCCGAATTCCTGCTCAAGGATGACCCGGACAGCCTACCGATCCCGTTCTCGCCGATGAAGCCGGTGAGTGCGCCCTCGTTGCGTACCGCGTTCTATGAGTCCGGGTTCTCGCTGTACCACGCGGGCCAGTGCCTGCGGGTAGTGCTGTAACCGTTGCGGCTGCATCGATGCCAGGCCCTGTAGGAGCGTCGACGCCTACTTGTGCAACCAGCTCAGGAACCCGCCTTTCTTCACTTCCGGCGGCTTTTGCAGCAACAGTGATTCCCGGCTCTGACGGCGGAACCGCTGCAGCTTGGTCAGTGCCGACTGCACCTCGCCACGCTTGACCAGGCAGCTGCGTACCTGCTCCTTGTCGATGCGGTAGAGCAGGCAACCGGTCAGCGTGCGGAACTCGGCGAAGGACGCCTCGTCGTCGGTCAACCCTTCGATCCCCAGCACCTCGCCCGGTCCCATGCGTCCGGCCTCGACCAGGCGCTCGCCATCGCGGATCGACGCCGAGATCACGCCGCTGCCGATCACCAGCAAATGGTCGGATTGCTCGCCCACGCCGAGGATCACCTGGTCGGCCAGGTACTCCACGGCTGTCATGCGTTGGCTCAGGGCGTCGCGCTCTTCGCTGGTCAACGAGCGGAACACCCGTACCTCGTCGAGCAGATCCCGCTGGCGGCTGCGCGGCGGCAGGGCGAGGTCGACGTTCCACATCACGCCGCTGGCTTCCAGATGGCGGTGGGCCAGGTCGAACAACTGGTTACGCACCTCGGTCTTGCGTTCCATGCTGGCGACGAAGCCGCTGGCCTCGTACTCCACCGATTCGAGGGTCGAGGCTTTTACCGTGACCTTGGGCTTGGGCGTGGCCAGCAACGCGCTGGTGCCCTGCAGCGCCTTTTCCAAAGCATCGAATACCCGTTTGGGCCGTACCTTGGCCGGCACCACCACACTGATCGATACCCCATGCACATCCGCCGGACGGCTGAAATTGAGCAGCCTGGCTTTCGCCACCACTGAATTGGGCACCACGGCCAGGCTGCCAGTGCCGGTGAGCAGCCGCGTGGCGCGCCAGTCGATGTCCAATACCTTGCCTTCGGTGCCATCGATGGAGATCGAGTCGCCGATCTGGTAGGGCCGCGTGGTGTTCAGCACGATGCCGGAGAACACGTCCGCCAGGGTGCTCTGCAACGCCAGGCCGATGACGATGGCCATGACGCCGGAGGTGGCCAGCAACCCTTTGACCGGCAGCTGCATCACGTAGGCTGCCGCGGCCACCACCGCCGCGAGAAAGATCAACGCGCCCAGCACGTCCTGCAGTAAACGCCCACCATGGCCGCCTCGCGCCACCAGCAGCAGGCCGAACACCACCGTGACCGTGCGCGCGCCGAACAGCCACCAGGCGATCTCCAGCAGGGTGGCGACCAGGTTACGCGGCACATCGTCCGGCCAGGGCGCAGGTTGCAACGGGCTCAGGCCCGCGGTGAGCAAGACCCAGCTGAACAGCAGGAAGATCACCAGCCGGGCCGTGATGCGACAGGCCCGGCGCTCCACCGGGATCAGTTGCCACAGCAGCAGGTCCAGAAGTACCAGGCAGGCGCCGAGCAGCAGCGGTGAGGACTGGATGAAGGCCAGCATGATGGTCTCGGTGAGGAAGGGGCTGAAGGTAGTAAAGAGCAGGGCGTTGGCGTCGGCAACCAGGATCGATGGGGGTGAGGTGGCGCAACCAGCGCAATCGCGGGGCGGGCCCGCTCCTACAGGGTTTTCGCGCCGGGGCTTCGTTCTGAAAATAGAACGCAAGAGCCGATTTTCGCCATCTAGTGCCTCAAAGGTAATGTTTTTTAATCTGTACCCATGCAGTCAAGGCAACACCCCAACCCAAACCTGAAGGAGCACAGACCATGACCCCATTCACCTACAACCGCCTGGACAAGAACAACGCCGCCGTTCTGCTGGTCGACCACCAGGCTGGCCTGCTCTCGCTGGTACGGGACATCGAGCCGGACCGCTTCAAGAACAACGTGCTCGCCCTGGCTGACCTGGCCAAGTACTTCAACCTGCCCACCATCCTCACCACCAGCTTCGAGCAAGGCCCCAACGGCCCGCTGGTGCCGGAGCTCAAGGCGATGTTCCCGGACGCCCCCTACATCGCCCGCCCTGGCCAGATCAATGCCTGGGACAACGAGGACTTCGTCAAGGCCGTGAAGGCCACCGGCAAGAAGCAGCTGATCATCGCTGGCGTAGTGACCGAAGTGTGCGTGGCCTTCCCGGCGCTGTCGGCCCTGGAGGAAGAGTTCGACGTGTTCGTGGTCACCGATGCCTCCGGCACCTTCAACGAGATGACCCGCGACGCCGCCCACGACCGTATGAGCCGCGCAGGTGCGCAACTGATGACCTGGTTCGGCGTGGCCTGTGAGCTGCATCGCGACTGGCGCAACGACATCGAAGGCCTGGGTACCCTGTTCTCCAACCACATCCCGGACTACCGCAACCTGATGACCAGCTACAGCACGCTGGCCGCCAAGTAAGCCCCGAAACAGCCAGGCGTCGCATACGGCGCCTGGCTTTTCTGCATCTGCGCCTCTTGAGCGGGTGCAGGCTGGCTTGCCAGTGATCGCTTCACGCCATATCGCTGATCGCGAATTCTTCTGCCAGGTGATCGATCAACGCCCGTACCGACGGTAGCAGCCCTCGCCGCGACGGGAAGATCGCATGGACAATCCCGCAACGTGGCTGCCAGCCCGGCAGCATCTCCACCAGCCTGCCTGCCGCCAGGTCTTCACGGACTGCCACTCGAGGCAAGTGTGCGATACCGACACCTGCCACGACGAAATTACGCAAGGTGGGCAGGTCGTCGGTGACCACCTTCGGCGTATGCGTGATCACCAGCTTGTCCTTCATGTGCTCGTTCTCGTACAGCTCCCACTGGTATTCGCGCTGCGAGCCACCCCAGTGCAGGCTGGGCAATTGCCCTAGCATCTGCGGGTCGAAGCCCTTGGGCAGTTGTTCGAGAAACGCTGGCTGGCCGACCAGGCACTGAGTGCTGTTGCTCAGCACCTTCATCACCATGTCGGTGTTCTCCAAGGGTGGGAAGCGCACTCGCAAGGCCAGGTCGAAGCCCTCGTGCAGCAGGTCGACCCGGCGGTTGGTGCTCTCGATGAACAGTTCCACCTGCGGGTACTTGATCATGTAGCGGGTCAGCATCGGCCCGACCCAGGAGTTGAGCAGGGTGGTCGGGCAGCTGATGCGTACCAGCCCGCGAGGTTCGCTGCGGTTGCGCTCGATGATTTCTGCAGCTCCTTCGGCCTCCACGCGCATGGCCAGGCAGCGCTGGTAGTAGGCCTGGCCGATTTCGGTCAGCGAACAGTGGCGGCTGGTGCGCTGAAGCAGGCGCACGCCCAGGCGCTCTTCCAGGTCGGCGATGCGCCGGCTGAGCTTGGACTTGGGAATGTCCAGCGCCCGGCCAGCCGGGGCGAAGCCGCCATGCTCGACTACCTGGGTGAAGTAGTAGAGGGAATTGAGGTCTTCCAATGATCGTCTCCGGATGCGTGGCTGCTTGTACTGGCCTCTTCGCGGCTAAAGCCGCCACCGGGACTGTACAGGACCAGATCCAGTGCAATCGTTGTGGGGCGGCTCCAGATGCGAAAGGGCTGGCGTAGATAGTACAAAACAATCGTCCATGAAAGAGAACGCCAGCTGAATCGCGCCGGCTGCGAGTGGGTGATATCACGTAACTCGATGGATGGTTTTCGCAGGCGCACCTTCATTGACTTGGTTCTCGAGTGTTGCTAGCGTTCCACCTGAGCGCGAAACCAGCTGCCATTCAGCGGCATCAGCTGGCGTAGGAACCCCGTCGATGGCTGAATCATCAGCGTCGGGTGAGACCTCCACACCCCGGCTTGAGGGTGTGCATATGAATATCAAGCACGAACATAGGGCTACTGGTAACAGTGGCCCTTTTCTTTGCTCGCTAGAAAAGCGTACCGCTTGTAGAGCAGAGTCCCATGGCGATGCTTGTTCAGCGCCTTGGCATCGCATTGCATGAAATTCCACAGAGTTTTGCCGTTATCGAGCGCCACGACCACCAGCATCTGCCGCTTGGTTTCGTAGGCGCCAATGAAAGCCAGCCTATAGATCTCGTTCGTATAGGCGACCTGCCACACCTCAAATGGACCGGTCAATGTGTCCAGCGCTAATTTCACGTAGCGTTCCCGAGCATCTTGTCGCTTCTCAACGATATGATAAATACAGCTACGCCGAACCCAGATGTCGCCTATTGGCGTTCTAATGGTTACTACGCCGTCGGGGTCATCGTTCAAACCCAGATGTTGCGCAGTAAGTTCGATTGCGGCGTCATGCGAGTCGGCAGAAGCTAACGCTTCGATAGGTTGGGCACGCAGTTCACGTGCAAGCGTTCGGAGATCGGGTAGGTGTTCGTCTAGCCAGGAGTGCTGGCTTTTCTTCTCGGCGATTTTCGCGGTCGAGCTGTTTTGACTCAATAAAATTACCTGGCTGCGATCATGTCACGGTGCGACGGCGGCCAGGTGAGCCTATGGAGAAGGGCATCCTCGAACAATCAGAAGGAGAGGGACGCGTTCCGTAGGGCATTTCTTGTATTTGAAGTTGAGCAGGCTGTTCACCACAGCCTGCCTTGGGCTGGTGCAATACACTTCAATTCATGGGCTGCGACTCGATCCCATCCAGCAGCGCCTCAATCAATCCCTCTGCCATTTCGACTGCACTCAGAGTGCTCCAGAACAAGCTCTTGCCGGTTTCGTCCAGGTGTTCCAGAGCTTTGTAGCCACAGTCGTAGGCACCTCGCAGGTACTGTGCGACGTGTACAAGGGCGTCATGGGCGGATATGTCCGGATTTACCGTGAACAGTGGTGGGTGGCCGGCGTCGCAGCGGCTGAAGGCACGTTGTGTGGTGTTGGGGAGGGGTGGGTCGGGGACGATCTTTTTCATAGCCAAGCTCCGATAGAAGTTGGCCGGCACCATCCGTTTCCACGCGAAGGGTGGCGGCTGCACGCGGGGTGGAAAGCCAGGCTATCGGAACCCCGGCAGGCCATTCGGCCTCCCGCATGCAGCTGCCATGACGACAGCTATTCCGATTACCTGCCGGGTTTCCACGCCCGATCGCTGAACCGACAGCGACCCGGCAAGCCTAGAGAGCAGGCTTTCCCCGGACAATCAGACGGGCATCGACACGGTGTGTACGATAAATCCCCACGCTGTGCGCCTACGTAGGAAATGGCTCGCGATGAAGTAGGGCGTTGCTGAGAGGTTTGTGTTTTGAAGCTGTGCACGGGCTATCGGGTGACCGCCTTTGAGGGGGGGAGCGCTTATGAGATCGAGCGCCGCCCGCGCGGCGCTCGATTTTGAAGGCGCTACAACTCCCAAGACCTACGCCACAAGGCCTCAATCAGTATCCGACTCAAACAACCGCTCCAACTCCAACCGCGCCTCCTTGGCCGTCTGCATCACCTTGGCCCGGTCATCGCGTACCTGCCCCTGGGCCACCAGCACCTCTTCGTCATGCTGGGCGAAGCGTTCGATCCGGTCGGTTGCCTGTTCGTCGCTCAAGCCCAACCCCACCAATGCCCGGCGGCTCATCTCCAGGCTGGAGTAGAACGTCTCGCGGATCGGTTCGGCGCCTACATCCACCAATTTGTGCACATGCTGGCGGTTGCGCGCGCGGGCCAGCACCTTCAGGTGGGGGTACAGGCGCTTGACCCGCTCCGCCGTGCGGGTGGTGACGTCGGGGTCGTCGGTGGTGATGACGAAGTACTCCGCCTCGCCGACCTTGGCCGCATGCAGCACTTCCGGGCGCAGCGGGTCGCCGTAGAACACCGGGGCCTGCTCGAACATGCGGGTCATCTCGATGGCGTCCACCGACGTTTCCAGGGCGATGAAGGGGATTTTCTGGGCGCGCAGGATGCGCGAAACGATCTGCCCCATGCGGCCCATGCCGACGATCACCACCCGTGGCGTGTCGGTCTGGATCTGCTTGTACTGCTCGGGCACCTCACGCGTGGCTTGCGGGCGCTTGAGGGCGCGGGCGCAACCGAGCATCAGCAGGGGCGTGATGGCCATCGACAGGGTGATGGTCATCAGCAGCAGGTCGTAGGTCTGGGTGTCGAACAGGCCCTGGTCCTTGCCCAGCTTGAACACCACGAAGGCGAATTCACCGCCCGCCGCCAGCACCATGCCCAGGCGCAAGGCACTGGTGCTGCTCAGGCCTGCGACGCGGCCGACGCCGATCAACAGCGCCAGCTTCACTGCGACCAGGAGCAGGGTCAGGCCCAGCAGCACGAAGGGCATCTCCAGCAGCAAGCCCAGGTTGGCGCCCATGCCTACGCTGATGAAGAACAGCCCCAGCAGCAGCCCTTTGAACGGCTCGATCTGCGACTCCAGCTCGTGGCGGTATTCGGAGTCCGCCAGCAGCAGGCCGGCGAGGAAGGCGCCCAGGGCCATGGAAATGCCGGCTTCCTCCATCAGCCAGGCGGTGCCGATTACCACCAGCAGTGCAGTGGCGGTCGAGACCTCGGGGATGCCTGTACGGGCTACGGTGCGGAACACCGGGCGCAGCAGGTAACGGCCGCCGACGATGACGATGGCGATGCTGGCGAACACCTTCAGGCCATGCTCCAGGCTGTCGCCCTGGCTGGTGTCCGGGCCGCTGGCGGCCAGCAGAGGGACGAGGGCGATGAGTGGGATCGCCGCGATGTCCTGCATCAGCAGGATGGCGAATGCCAGGCGCCCGTGCGGGGCATTGAGCTGCTTGGTTTCGGCCAGGCTCTGCAAGCCCAGGGCGGTGGACGACAACGCCAAGCCCAGGCCGAGCACGACCGCTGCCGGCAGCGACTGGCCGAAGCCGAACAGAGCGATGGCCCCGATGACCGCACCGGTCAACAACACTTGGGTGGTGCCGACACCGAACACCGACTTGCGCATCAGCCACAGGCGTTTCGGCGACAGCTCCAAGCCGATGATGAACAGCAGCAATACCACGCCCAACTCGGAAATATGCGCGACGCTTTCGGTATCGCGAATCAGGCCCAGGGCCTGCGGGCCGATGGCCACGCCAGCGAGCAGGTAGCCGATGACCGCGCCCAGTTGCAGACGCTTGGCCAGGGGGACGGCAAGGACGGCGGCCAGCAGGAAGATCACCGCGGTTTGTAGAAGGCTGCCTTCGTGGGGCATTGCTCGGGCTCCTTGAGCGGCTTGTGGGGGATTGGCGCAGCGGTATCAGCTTACGCCAGGGTAAGCGAGGGGCGCATTTTCGTTCGGGGATCGAAACAGGACAATCCAGGTTTCCCGAGAAGCAGCGTTCTGTCATTGGCACCTTTGCAGACCCCATCGCGGGACAAGCCCACAGGAATTTCGCAAGTCTTGAGAGCGGCGCAATTCGGTGGGAGCTGGCGACAGCCTGCGATGGGCTGCAAAGCAGCCCCAAGCCCTCAAACGCTGGAGCCCCTCCAGACTCAAGGGGCCGCTATGCGGCCCATCGCAGGCTCCGCCAGCTGCTACAGGCCCCGTGTACGCTTGTTGCCATGGGATCCCTGTGGGAGATCACCCAGCCCTTTTGGGCCGCGCTGTAGCGCAAAGAACAAACTGATCTTCTGGGAGCGGGCTTGGTGGGGCGGTGTGGCTTGTCCTTGACCGCAGAACCGTGCCGATCAAGAGCCAGGCCGACTGCAGCGCTTCAGCCAGGTGCGCCCGGCCAATGTCCGCCACCTGTTCAATATCGGCCAGCGTGCGGGCCACCTTGAGAATCGATGGGCCGCCCGCAGCGACATGGTCAAACGCTCGCAGGCACTTTCCAGCCAGGCCTGGTCGGCAAGTGCCAGCACCGTGGTGAGCCTCCTGGATATTGCAGCACTTGTATTGCATGGATTGCCATTGGTGGTGGTTGCAAATGAGGGTGCGTTGATTAGAAGATACAAGACATCTGCGTTGAGGTTCACCGCGTAGTAACGTCACACGGGCCGCTGCAAAAAAGTGGGTCGAGGTGAGGTAAAGGGACGAGTAATAAAGTCATTGTCGTTAGCATATTGGTGTTGGCTGTTTTGAGTGTCGCAATCTTGCAGCATTGACCGGTGGCACTGGCTGCATAGGTTACAACCGGGTCGTTTCTTCTGCGAGTTCTTCACCTCACCAAGAACCAAGATGTAAGCGGTCTATCGCTTGCTATGTGGTTAGCACTGCTATTTGGGTTGTCTTGTGGGGCATCATAGAGCTTTAAGACAGCTGATACGCCGGCGATGGTTGCTAACTCTATTGCGATGCTGCTTTCTTCTACGGTTATTGTGTTCAAGCTATTTCATGAGCGCTCTTTCAATTCTTTGGTCTATGAGGTTATGTGCGCTACGCAGCCTCAATAATCTAATTCGCTTTATTGTTCGGAAATAGATCATTTTGCTCCATTCTCCAAAGAAAATCCCCGCGCGCTCGGCTGTCCTTCACCGCGTTCATAAGGAATAATTCGCGATGTCTATTTTTGGAGTTTGATGACATGTTGCTATTAATTAGTTGGAGGATTACCATCAGGATTTACTTGGCTGCAAGTCAGTCCAGTACCCGTATAAACAGGTGAGTGCCAATATAGGAGGTAGGGTTTTAATGGGATTTTTTGACGAGAATCATAAAAAAATAATTTCTGCATTTATGGCCTTAAAGAATAAGGCTGTTCTTTTGGAAAAATGCACGCTGCGTGGGGATTATACTATTAACAAAAATGATCTTCCGTTCATAAGGGTGCGTAATTATTATACCAATCTCAAGGATGTCTGTGACTTACCCATTGTTTTCATGATTAATGAAGAACTTTCTAATATGGCCGCTAGACATTACTGTCCCGACTTGCTGCTTGAGATTCATGATGAAAAGCACTTGACTCCATTCGTGCAGATCAACGGCAAGCCCGCTAGGCTTTCGGATGATGATTTCTTATCATCGGTGTCTGACGTTAGGAAACTATTAAGCGAAAGAATTAACGGGATGGTCTCGAGTCTGATGCTGGACTTTACTGTCTCAGCGTTTTCCTGCTTCGAAAATTGGATCTCTAAGCTATATTCTGGTTACGCGAAAAAGCTTGAGGCTGAATATGAAGAAAGTCGTAGAGCAAAGATTGTTGAGCTGCTCGCGAGGCATGGAGAGGCGGACTCTGAGGATGCCAAAACTAAGTGTCTAGAAAAAATCCTCTCCGTTCGAAGTGGCTATCGATCATTTCCAGATAAAGTTAATGCACTTTTTAAGATGGTTGATAAGAAGGCTTATGTGAGAGATATAAATCATGATAAAGAGGTCATAGATTTCTTAGGCGCCTGTAGGAATACTGTGCACAACTCTGGGGTTTATCGAGGCAAGCCTCGCGAAGTTACTTGTAATGGCGTCACGTATGCTCTGCAGACCAACAAGGCGTGGTATAACCAGTCCTATCCACAAGCGATCGCATTGCTAGGGGAATTAACCGAGATCTATAGCGCGCTCATCAAATCACTTGACGATTGGCCAGTAGAGGTGGTCTCTGAAGAGGACTTAGATGTGGTGTCAATGACGCAATTCGAGTTTGGTGTCAATCTTGTTTTACGGTGCGACGGGGAGACGGTCTTTGAGGATTATCTCGTGAATAAGCTTGGAGTGGGGCGATTACAGGCAAGGAACATTTCGAGGCTTTTGAAGAAGATCAAATCGGCCGGCTTCCGAGACCCGGAGGATTTCTGTGTTTTTGAATTATTGACCCAGGACTTGCTACAATCTATCGACTCTAAGAGCGCTTAGATATTGCACTAATCCTAGCTCTGCTAAATTTCCACCGCCTAGGACAATCATCCGCGATAATAGCCAAAACGGAGCCGGTATGCCACTTCCTATCCTGCTGTAAGCAGAGATGTCTGCGAGCTACCGTCGTGAGGCCATTTTGCTCGGCAACGGTGTGAGCATTTCGATTGCGCCGACCTTCTCCTATGGCTCTCTATTAGCGCATGCACGAGAGAATAAGCTAGCTAGACAAGCTGCCGGGTCTCGGTGGCTTCCCTCACCCACCTTTTATCGGGGGCAAGTGACCAGGCCGTGTCCGTAATCGCTCGAATCAAAACCTGAAACAAAGCAGTCACTACGGGCATGAGTGGTTAGGTGCGAGGTGACAGCGCTGGCTAGGTTTGGGGAGCGTTTTTCGCGTAAATGCTGCCACCAAAGGGCTGCAACTCCCGCTACATGAGGACACGCCATACTTGTGCCGTCGATGGCTTTAAGCTGCCCTCCAAGCCAGGCGGAAAGCACATTTACGCCGGGAGCGCTGACCTGTGCATGACTGTTAGAAAAATCTGCCACCTCGTAAAGAGAACCGCTTGATTGCAATGCGGCAACCGAAATGACCCCGTCAGCGGCTGCGGGAATGGAGGCAGCTATTTTGTAGCGAGAGTTCACCGCTCTACGGCTTTCGTTTCCTGCTGCCGCAATAACTAGCGGCGCGGCATCAAATGCGGATTGTGCTTTGAAAAAGCCCATCAGGGCGTCAAGCAGCCGAATATTGCCGCGATAGGCTTCGAGTGCCTCTGAGGTAGCCAAGTCCGCTGGCCATCCGGCATCTACCTTCTTCTGTACCTCGCCGGGGAAGTCGAAGCCAAGAGACATTGAGATGATGTTTGCCCTTTCTCTCATTGCCCATTGCAACCCGTCGAAAATCATCTGAGAGTCACCCCCTCTCTGTCCAATGACCTTTCCTACGAGTGCTCGGTTGATACCTCTGGCTATTCCGATTCGCTGTCCATTAACGTCTCGGCCGAAAATCGTACCGGCGCAGTGGGTTCCATGCCCATCGTGATCACCAATGCCCTCGCCAGTGAAATCCTCTTCCAGAATGTCCATTCCCGCAAAAGCCGGATGAGTTTTTTCGATGCCAGTATCCAGCACGGCAACGACCACACCCTCACCCGTGTAAGGGGACTGGTCCGCTTCTACGGAGGCTATACCCCAAGCGCTTCCTGTTGGCGGGTGTTCTTGGGTGCTCTGTCTCGGACTGATCAGTGCGGTAGCCATCGGGGGAGTCACGACTAGCACGTCAGGATCCTTTTTTAAGTCAGATAGCGCATGTCCAGGAATGCGCTCAACAGCAATCGTGGCACTGCCTCCGCGGATTGCAGATCGAGTGAACCCGATACGCTGCTCTGGAGGTTTTCTTAAAACGAGGTACGTTTCCATCCCTGGTCCTTATCGACTGTATTCGAGGCAACAACTCTGGTGGCGCCGATTGTACTCAGCGCCCATTCATCAAGTCCGTACAGGCAGGCTAATCTGCGGTTGGATCGGAACTAGCGTGTCTGCATAGGCTTTTAGTATCTCTGCGTAGAGTTCTGGGTGCTTTGGCGCTTCGACGGTGATTATCAGCGCATATTTGATCTTATCGGCTTTTTCGGCTGTACCGCCTTGCTCGCGAGCATTGTAATGGATGTCAAAGGTGGCTCCGTTGAGAGTGCTGCCCCGCATATTCTTTGAGTCATGCAGCACTGTCTCCCACTTGCCTGAATCAGAACGCCGCTCTTCCTCCGTTGCGAACTTTTTCTTCTCGAAGAACGGCTTGGTTTTGGCATCGGCCTTACCCGTGTTGACTTTATCCTTGTTCGGCCGGAAGGTGACTTCCAGTCCCGCGCGCGTGTAGGATGCTGGGTCTTGCGGATCGGTGGCGCAGGCAAATGAGAAGGTAGCCTTCAAATTCACCATGCCTGTCAGCGAGCCCTCTGGGAGAGGGAGGGGGGCCCGAATGTACTTGCCCGGCTTGAGCTCGCCTTGATAGACGATCCTCGCCACTCCCGGAGGGCAGGTGATTACGTCCAGCAGATCTTCCGGAACCTTGCCCCATCCCACATCGATCGTCTCATGCCCGTTCTTATCTGCCGCATGAACCAGGAGAGCTTTGATTGCGAGTACTGACAACTCCTGGCCGAGGACAGCACGTACGCCCACGGCGCTGCGGAGGATATAGGGGGCAGCAAAACTGGTGCCTAACAACGGAACTAGCGCTGGCTTCTTGCCTGGTACTAACGCATGGAAGTATTGCTTGCCACCGCCGAAGGCCATCAAATCTGGTTTGATTACCCCAGGGCTGCGCCCTGGTCCTCGTGCGCTGTATGGCGCGCGTGCCCAAGTGGAGCTTGTGCAGTTGGCCGCTCCAACGGTGATTGCATTGACGCAGTCCGATGGGACTTGCACGCGGTCAAACTGCAAGAGTTCATCGCGATCACCGTTGTTGCCAGCCGCGATAGTCATGAAGGTGTTGCCATCACTCAGCAAATCATCGATCACCGATGTCCAGGCATGCACATCGTTGTCTTCAATGGCTACGTCCGGACCAACGCTAAGGTTGATGAATTCGTATTGCCTGGAGAGCAGAACTTCTTCGATGTGACCTAGCGTCCGATACAGCTCCAATGGGTTCTCTAGACTGGCGCCCTCATCCAATACGCGAAGATGATCTACGTAGGAATACGGGCGAGCCGCTGCGCCCTCAGGCTCAATGGGGCCAAACAAAAACGCGGACGTAGCTGCCAGCCCGTGCTCGGGGCCTTCTGGATCGTCACTGGCGTCTTCATCCAGAATCCGATAATTGCGCAACCACTTTCCGATCGTATGGGTGTCAGGAAGTCCCGCGTCGAGAATCGCTACCCTTGGCTCGGACGAGAGCGGGTCCTGTGTGGGGAGGGTGCATCCAACCGAAGGGCCGCTGCGCTTGGTTGAGGGCAGCAATCCTCGCATTTTAGGCACGGGGCGGATGACTCGAACAAAGACGAACTTCGAAAGCTTGAGTGCCTGGCTTTGCTTGCCTTCAACCGGTACGAACCATAGGTTTCCGACTTCAAAGCTCAAGTCGGTGTGCACAGTCAGATTCAGCTCCGAGGCATAGTCTACGAATGCCTTCTGTATAAACGTGCTGTCCTTATCAGGCAGCAGATGGATGCCGAACTCGAAATGTTTGTCGTTTAAAGTACCCGAGTTGACGATGCGGTCGCTGGGCTCGAAAGCGAGAATTTTTTCGATGTGAGTTAGGTCGTCGGCTTCTTCGGTTTTTTCTTCTACCTCAGCCATCCAGCCGCTCAACGCTCGAAAGGCATTACGCTTCCCGGCAACGAAAATCTCAGTGGTCGCGCACTCATGAGGTTCAATCGTCCGAGTCCAGCTCTCGGGCGTAACCTTTATGCGCCGGCTACCGATCGACTCAAGGCCGGTGGCGCGGAGTAGGTCGGACGGGAAATAAGAGCGTGCAATGTAGCTTGGGTTCAGCACAATGCGCGCTACACCGAAGTCACGAGGACAAGCCTTTACCGGAAGCTCGCTAAGGGCGAGCGATGCATTGTCCGCTTGGCCGGACAGCCGCTCACGTGCACGCTCAAGCGTGTACGCAACAGCCTTTTTCATTTTCCTTTTCGGCCCTTTGATATCCCGCGTCAGCAGCTCCCCGCGACCTATGAGAAAGTTCGTTTGGCTCATGCAGTGGTTCTCGTCCTTGATCGGCTAGTAGATGCATCTTCTACTTTCCGATGTTTTCGAATGGTGTCTCTGCTTACCCCGGTTAGCTCGTGTATCGAGCGTTGGGATAAAGAGGTCTCTCTGTCCAACAGTAAAGCGAACTCAAGCTGCTGCGCCCGTTCTAGATCGGAGGCTCTATGCGAAATGAAGTCCTCGATCAACTTCTGGACGCTACCACCGCTGAGGGCGAGAGTACGTCTCAGGCGCTGTATATCTCGCTCAATATCACTGAAAGACTGGTTTTGGAAGGTGTATGAGAGTATGTCAAGCCAGTTTCCGAATTTTGAAGCGTCAGGGCCTAGGAAACGTTCAACCGCTGCTTTGATCGCATCTGCATCTGGCGATTTAAACTCAATAACCATATCGAACCTGCGCCACAGAGCCGGATCGATCAGTTCGGGGTGGTTGGTTGCTGCCAGTAACAGCCCGCTCGAAGGCCATTCATCAACCTCTTGCAGGATCACTGTCACCAGTCGCTTGAGCTCACCGATGTCACTTTCATCGCTGCGCCGCTTAGCGATTGCGTCAATCTCGTCTAGGAAAAGCACAGATGGCGTGCGCTTCGCGTAGTCGAGGGCCGCTCGGATATTGGCACCGCTTTTCCCGAGCAGGCTGCTCATGACCGCGGTTAAATCGAGAACTAGAAGCGGGACACCCAACTGCGCAGCGATCCAGCGAGCGGTAATTGTTTTCCCGACGCCGGGTGCTCCGACAAATACGGATGATCTCGTTGGGCTCAAGCCCAGCGATGACAGTTTCTTGATCTGCTTTCGCTCGCGAATGAGCTGTGCCAGGGATCGCTGGACGCTTTCGCTGAGTAGTGGGGAAGGATAATTGGGGCCGTCGTTAAAAATTTTCAACAACGACATTCGAGATTCCTCATCGACCGGTAGAGATGAGCTGTCCTCCCTTCTGGAGGTCTTTCCAGTCTGAGGCTCACGGCGCATATAGGCCGAAGACCCGCTAGGGGCGAGAGTGCGGAGGAAATTCTCTAGCTGCTCAGCCAGGCCCGGCTCACTCGCTCGGTACTGACGAACGAGGCGTGCCACGAAAAGCCTGACGTCCTCAGTTTTTTCGCTTAAAGCTAGCCTAGCGACCTGGACTAAATCAGATTTTACTTTGCTGGAGTCTTCCATTGTCATGACAATATGCTGATTTTAAAGGTTTTTTAGTGAGAGGCTAAGTGGCCTAGATTATAGCACATGGGTTTATTTTCGTCCTCAAGCGCAGTGGTCGCCCTTGCTCCCTAAAGCAGTGAATTGACCAACGGTAGGGGCTAGAGAGGGCCGTCTTCCTGGGCGGAGGCTGGTGGGCCGGCGCAACAGTTTCTTCCTGCTCCCACGCGTTCGCTTTCCTTCAAGCGGTCCGCGTCTGTGAGGTTTCCGGCTTGAGATGGAAAGTTTCTTCGGCACGCTCAAATCCGAGTTTTTTATCTGAAGCGTTTCGAGACTATCGACGAGTTGAAAGCGGGTCTGGATGAGTATTACAACCAGAACCGCATCAAGCTGAGGCTTAATGGCCTGAGCCCTGTTGAGTACAGGGCTCAGGCCGCAGCTTAGAACTGTCCAACTTTTTGGGGACAGTCCAAACCTGTGGAACGCCTTGCCCCGCGATGGGGTCGCCTGCACTGCGGTGATCAGGAACCAGGCCGATACTGCAGCGCTTCGGCCAGGTGCGCACGGCCAATGCGCTCCACTTGCTCGAGATCAGCCAGCGTGCGGGCCACCTTGAGCAGGCGATGGGCTGCGCGCAGCGACAAGGTCAAACGCTCGCAGGCACCTTCCAGCCAGGCCTGGTCAGCAGGCTCCAGCACGCAGTGGCGGCGCAGGCCATTGAGGTCGAGAAAGGCATTGGCGCACCCTTGGCGGCGCTGCTGCAGCTCGCGGGCCTCGGCTACCAGGCGGGCGACGCTGGCGCTGGAATCGCCGCTGGGTTCGTTGGTCAGCACCGTGCTTTCCCGTGCCACGGTCAGGTGCAGGTCGATGCGGTCGAGCAGGGGGCCGGAAAGCTTGTTGCGGTAGCGCTGGATTTGTTCGGTGCTGCAGCGGCAGCGCCCGGTGGGGTCGCCCAGGTAGCCGCACGGGCAGGGATTCATCGCTGCCACCAACTGGAAGCGCGCCGGGAAGCGGACCCGGTCCTTGGCCCGCGCCACCACGATCTCGCCGGACTCCAAGGGTTCGCGAAGGACCTCCAGCACGCGCCGTTCGAACTCCGGCAACTCGTCCAGGAACAACACGCCGTGGTGCGCCAGGGTGATCTCCCCCGGTTGCGGCCTGCTGCCCCCGCCGACCAGTGCTGGCCCGGACGCCGAATGGTGTGGGTGGCGAAACGGGCGCTGCGGCCAGCAATCCAGCGGCTTTTGACCGCTGACGGATTGGATCGCCGCCACTTCCAGGGCTTCGCGTTCATCCAGCGGGGGAAGCAAACCGGGCAAACGGCTGGCGAGCAGTGTCTTGCCCGTGCCGGGTGGGCCTGTGAACAAGAGGTTATGGGCCCCTGCCGCCGCCACCAGCAGCGCACGCTTGGCGGCGGCCTGGCCTTGTACTTCGCTGAGGTCGGGGTAGGGCCGGCTGCGCAGCAGCAAGCCGTTGGCCGCATAGGGTGGCAGGGGCACCTGGCCGTTGAGGTGGGCGACCAGCTCCAGTAGATGGCCCACCGCATAGACCACCAGGCCGCTTGCCAGGCTTGCCTCTTCCGCATTCTCCTTCGGCACGACCAACGCCCGCCCGGCCTCCCGTGCCGCCAGCGCCGCCGGCAAGACGCCCTGCACCGGGCGCAACCCACCCGACAAGGCCAGCTCACCAATGCACTCGATCTCGCTCAAGGCCGCCACCGGTACCTGGCCATTGGCGGCGAGGATGCCCAGGGCAATGGCCAGGTCGTAACGGCCACCATCCTTGGGCAGGTCGGCGGGCGCGAGATTCTGGGTGATGCGTCGGTTGGGGTAGTCCAACCCGGAGTTGACGATGGCGCTGCGCACCCGGTCCTTGCTTTCCTTGACCGTGGCTTCGGGCAGCCCGACCAGGGTCAGGGTTGGGAGGCCGTTGGCCAGGTGGGTTTCGACGCTGACAGCGGGCGCCAGTACTCCGACCTGGGCGCGGCTGTGGACGAGGGCGAGGGACATGGACACTCCGTGGTCGCTTGTGGGGAACCGCTTCCTGCGGTTTGGCAAGCATAGAGCGCCTGGGGAAGGGTAATCGCGAAAGAGTGCGTCGGGGTTTTGCAGCGAAGCGGGTCAAGGCCAGGTTGGGGCCGCTGTGCGGTCCTTCGGCGGTGAACCCGCTCCCACAGGGGTACCGGCTGTCATTCCTGGGCAGGCGGCGCGACCCGGGCCTCCAGCTCGGCCAGTTGCTTCTCCAGCGCCTCCAGGCGGGCGCGGGTGCGCGCCAGAACGACCATCTGGCTGTCGAATTCGTCCCGGCTGACCAGGTCCAGCTTGCTGAAGGCACCTTGCATCAGGACCTTGAACTGGCTTTCCAGTTCGGCGCGGGGTTGGGCGGTGTCGCCGCTGAACAGGCGGGAGGCCTGGTCGCTCAGGGCATCGAGGAAGGCTTTTGGCGCGAGCATGTTGGGCTGTCCGCTGAATCAATGAAAAGGCGGGCAGTGTAACACGCGCCCTGGCGGGGCTCGCGCTGCACATTTTTTGCGCAATGCGCCTGGCTCGCATGCACCTTAATTGTGCGCGTTTTGCCTGATGGCGATTGGCCAAGCAAGCGTATTCACAGTAACTCTTTGTTTTTCATAGTTTTATTTGAACTGGCAAGGTTTCTGCTTAGACCTCTGCGAGCCATGCACTGATGCAGTTCCTTGAACCAGGCAGCGCGCACGCGATGCCAGATGCCGCCGACGGCGCGTTACAAAGCCAGGCGCTGCGCTTAGACTTGAGACGGGTTTGTTTTCCTGGGGCAAGTCCACCAAATCGGGAGAAGTTTCATGAAGCTAGTCACTGCCATCATCAAGCCGTTCAAGCTGGACGACGTGCGCGAGTCGCTGTCGGAAATCGGCGTGCAGGGCATCACCGTGACCGAAGTCAAAGGCTTCGGTCGGCAGAAAGGCCATACCGAGCTGTACCGCGGTGCCGAGTACGTGGTCGATTTCCTGCCCAAGGTGAAGATCGACGTCGCCATCGACGACAAGGATCTTGACCGGGTCATCGAAGCCATCACCAAGGCGGCCAACACCGGCAAAATCGGTGACGGCAAGATCTTCGTGGTCAATCTGGAGCAGGCCATCCGCATCCGTACCGGCGAAACCGATACCGACGCGATCTAAGCACCACAGCCTCACCAAACCCAACGCCCCAGGAGAAAACAACATGACTCTGCGCAAGATCGCAGGGCTAGGAGCCCTATTGTCCCTCGTAATGCCCGGCCTGGCCCTGGCAGAGGAAGCTGCCCCGGCGCTGAACTCCGGCGACACCGCCTGGATGCTCACCGCCACGGCGCTGGTGCTGTTCATGACCATTCCAGGCCTGGCACTGTTCTACGGCGGTATGGTGCGCTCGAAGAACGTGCTGTCGGTGATGATGCAATGCTTCGCCATCACCGGCCTGATGAGCATTCTCTGGGTCGTCTACGGCTATAGCCTGGCGTTCGATACCTCCGGTATGGAAAAGGGCGTGGTCAACCTCAATTCCTTCGTCGGCGGCTTTTCCAAGGCCTTCCTCAGCGGTGTGACGCCTGAGAGCCTGACCTCGGCTGCCGCGCTGTTCCCCGAAGCGGTGTTCATCACCTTCCAGATGACCTTCGCCATCATCACCCCGGCGCTGATCGTCGGTGCCTTCGCCGAGCGCATGAAGTTCTCCGCCATGCTGGTGTTCATGGGTGTGTGGTTCACCCTGGTCTACGCCCCGATCGCCCACATGGTATGGAGCGGTGACGGCGCGCTGATGTGGGACTGGGGTGTACTGGACTTCGCCGGTGGCACCGTGGTGCACATCAACGCGGGTATCGCAGGTCTGGTCTGCTGCCTGGTGCTGGGCAAGCGCAAGGGCTACCCGACCACGCCGATGGCCCCGCACAACCTGGGCTACACCCTGATGGGCGCGGCCATGCTGTGGATCGGCTGGTTCGGTTTCAACGCAGGTTCCGCCGCCGCCGCCAACGGCACCGCCGGCATGGCCATGCTGGTCACCCAGATCGCCACCGCCGCCGCGGCACTGGGCTGGATGTTCGCCGAATGGATCGGCCACGGTAAACCGAGTGCCCTGGGCATCGCCTCGGGTGTGGTCGCCGGCCTTGTGGCCATCACACCGGCTGCCGGTACCGTTGGCCCGATGGGCGCGCTGGTGATCGGCCTGGCTTCGGGCGTGATCTGCTATTTCTGCGCCACCAGCCTCAAGCGCAAGCTCGGCTACGACGACTCCCTGGATGCCTTCGGCGTGCATGGAGTCGGCGGTATCGTCGGTGCCATCCTCACCGGCGTGTTCGCAGCGCCTGCCCTGGGCGGCTTTGGTGCGGTCGAAGACATTGGCGCGCAAGTCTGGGTGCAGACCAAGGGCGTGCTGTTCACTGTCGTCTATACCGCCATCGTTACCTACGTGATCCTCAAGGTGCTCGATGGCCTGATGGGGCTGCGGGTCAATGACGAAGAAGAGTCGGTCGGCCTCGACCTGGCTCAGCACAACGAGCGCGGCTACAACCTGTAACCGCGACGCGATGAAAACTGCCCGGTTCGCCGGGCTTTTTTCTGCCTGAAATTCGTGGTTTGGCGTAGGGCAAACGGTTTACCCGGCACGTTCGTGACATTCGTAAAAAACTTACAGGTTGCCAAGCGTTCAGGGAGCTTTGCTTTTTTCACGAGCGCGCTAGAATGCGCGCCGAAGGGTGTTCGATGAGCTGTCCACACTCTTCTCAACCCTTTGCTAGGCTTGCAATAGCGCATGGCCAGCAGGTAATTGCCGGCGCTTTTTTCCGGCCGATGGCTCGATGATTTTTCAGGCACTGCCAGGAGCAGGGCCTGCAGGGCGGCAGTCTCCCATCAGGAGATGGATGCCCGGGCAGTGGCCAACCCACGGCCAGTTGAATTTTCACTGGTGGACGCCGGTCTACGGCTCCACTGGTCTATAACTAACCTGCTTTTCGCAAGTCATGAGGTAGAACATGAGCGACGACGATCTGGAAAATGACGACCTCGAAGTAGGCGACGAAGACGAGGCCGATGAGGGCCTTGAAGCTGCAGCCGACGACGGCGCGGAAGATGCCGGCGAAGACGACAGCCCCGCACCTGCCGCCAAGGGCAAATCCAAGGCAGCGGTCTCGGTAGACGAGATGCCGAGCATGGAGGCCAAGCAGAAGGAGCGCGATGCGCTGGCCAAGGCCATGGAAGAGTTTCTTGCACGGGGTGGCAAGGTTCAAGAGGTCGAAGCCAACGTGGTCGCCGACCCGCCCAAGAAGCCGGACAACAAGTACGGCAGCCGCCCTATCTGAGTGGCTGAACACAAGAAAGCCCGCCGTCGCTGCGGGCTTTTTTTGTGTATGGCCTTGCCGGCCTGATCGCGGGACAAGCCCACTCCTACAACAGCGGCGCCGATCCTTGTAGGAGCGGGCTTGCCCCGCGAAAGGGGCGCAACGCGCCCCCAGTCAACGCCAGCGGGTCAGGACGTCCGGCAGCTGGGAAAGCCGCTGGATCTCGGCATTCGGCGCCTGCTCGCCCGCCCAGGCCTTACCCTGGGGGTTGAACCACACCGCCCGCAGCCCGGCGCGCTGGGCGCCGGCGATGTCGTCGCCGGGGTGGTCGCCGATGTGCACGGCCGCGCTGGCCTCGACCTCGCCACGGCGCAGTGCCTCCAGGAAAGGCGCCGGGTCCGGCTTGCCGATGCCCAGGTCCTCGGCGCACAAGGCGAATCGGAAATAGTCCGCCAGCCCCAGGCGACGCACATCGGCGTTGCCATTGGTGACCACGCCGAGGATGTACTGGTGACGCAGAATCTCCAGCACCGGTTGCACTTCGGGGAACACCTCGACCTGGTGACGGGCATGGAGGAATACCTCGAACCCTTCGTTGGCCAGTTCCTGGGCCTGTTTTGCGCTGTAGCCGACTTCTTCCAGGGCATGGAACAGCACCCGGCGGCGCAGGGCGCTGATCCGGTGCTTGAGGCCAGGCTCGGCTTGTACCAGGCGCTCACGGATGGCGAACAGATGTTCGACCGGGATCGGCCCCAGGCTCGGGGCGTTGGCCTCGAGCCAGTCGCGCAGGACGATCTCGGCGCTGGCGATCACGGGTGCGGTGTCCCACAGGGTGTCGTCCAGGTCGAAGGTGATCAGCTTGATGCTCATGAGTCTGTGCCTTTGCTGCGTTTGGCCCGAGGGTGGGCGCTGTCGTACACCGCGGCCAGGTGCTGGAAGTCCAGGTGGGTGTAGATCTGCGTGGTGCTGATGTCGGCGTGGCCGAGCATCTCCTGCACGGCGCGCAGGTCCTGGGACGATTCCAGCAGGTGGCTGGCGAAGGAATGGCGAAGCATGTGCGGATGCAGGTGCTGGCCGAGCTCGCGCTCGCCGGCAGTCTTGACCCGTATTTGAATGGCGCGGGGGCCGAGGCGTTTGCCCTGGCGGGTGACGAACACGGCGTTGTCCCGGGGGGCGCTGATACCGCGCAGCCTGAACCACTCCTGCAGGGCCTCGCGGGCCTTGCGGCCGACCGGCAGGACGCGGGCCTTGCCGCCCTTGCCCAGGACCTGGACCAACCCGCCGGCCAGGTCCAGGTGGTCCATGTCGAGGTTGGTCAGCTCCGACAAGCGCAGCCCGGACGAATAGAACAGCTCGAGGATGGCCTGGTCGCGTCGGGCGATGAAGTCGTCATCGACGCCGCCATCGAGCAGTTGCAGCGCGCGGTCGGTATCCAGGGTCTTGGGCAGGCGCCGTTCACCTTTGGGGGGCGATAGGCCGTTGGCGGGATCGTGCTGGCACAGGCCTTCACGGTTGAGGTAGCGGTACAGGCCCCGCACTGCCGAGAGCAGGCGTGCCAGGCTGCGCGACGACTGGCCGTGGTGGTGCTGGCGTGCGACCAGCTGGCGCAGTTGCTGTACCTGCAGCGCCTCCCAGCCGCCGATGCCTTGGCTGTTGCAGTATTCGATGACTTTCTGCAGGTCGCGACGGTAGGCCAGCAGGGTGTGGTCGGACACCTGGCGCTCGTTGCGCAGGTGTGCGCAATAAGCCTCCAGCTGGCGTTCCATCAGCGCACCGGTCGCAGGGTTTGGGTGAAGCGTGGGACGACGCGGCCGAGCACTTCGGCGATGTAGCCGAGGAACAGGGTGCCGACGCTGCTCTTGTAGTGCTGCGGGTCGCGGCTGCCGATTGCGAGCACGCCATGCAGCCCCTGATATTCTAAGGCGGCCACGGCGCTGGAGCCGACTTCCTTGCGTTGCTCCTCGCCGAACAGGAAGGCCAGCTCGTGCTCGCGCAGGTTGCCGCTGACCGTCTTGCCACTGCCCAGGAGCGCGCCGATGGCCTGCTGGGCCTCGCCATTGCTGGCCCAGCGACCGACCGGGGCGGCCGTTTCGCCGAACAGGATCAGGCTGACGAAGGGCACCTGGAATTCCTGGCGCAGGCTGTCCTCGACCGCCATCACCACTTCCTCCAGGCTGCCCGCGTCGAGCAGGTCGAGGATCAGCCGTCGGGTCTTGTCGAACAGCCGGTCGTTGTCCCGAGCCACGTCCATCAGCTGCGACAGGCGATGGCGCATC
Source organism: Pseudomonas sp. p1(2021b) (assembly GCF_020151015.1). Classification (NCBI taxonomy): domain Bacteria; kingdom Pseudomonadati; phylum Pseudomonadota; class Gammaproteobacteria; order Pseudomonadales; family Pseudomonadaceae; genus Pseudomonas; species Pseudomonas sp. p1(2021b). The sequence continues at coordinate 5,005,549 of NZ_CP083746.1, read as the reverse complement.
TCGATGTTGCGGTCGCGCAGCAGCTTGAGCTGGCGCTCCACCAGCGACACGCTGTCACCGCGCTGGTGCGGGATGCGCTGTTCGACCAGCAACTCGTCGTGTTCGGCGAAGAAGGTCGGGTGGGCGCGCAGGTAGGCGACCACGGCCTCGGCATCGAGGTCCTGGGCCTGCTTGGGTGCAGCCTGGGGCTGATCGGTCATGGCGGTTACTCGCTTAAAGACGAACCTGTCCTTCGTAGACGCGCACGGCGGGGCCGGTCATCAGTACGGGCTTGCCGGGGCCGGCCCATTCGATGTTCAGGCGCCCGCCCGGCAGGTCGATGGTCACCGGCGAATCCATCCAGCCTTGGCTGATGGCCGCCACGGCAGCGGCGCAGGCGCCGGTGCCGCAGGCCTGGGTCTCGCCGGCGCCACGTTCCCACACGCGCAGGTTGGCGCGATGGCGGTCGATGACCTGGATGAAGCCGGCGTTGACCCGCTGCGGGAAGCGCGGGTGGTGTTCGATCTTCGGCCCCAGTTCATGCACCGGCGCAGTGCGCACGTCGTCGACACGCAGCACCGAATGGGGGTTGCCCATGGAAACGGCGGCGATCGAATGGACCTGGCCGTCGACTTCCAACGGGTAGTTCAGGGCCTGTTTATCGGCGACGAAGGGTATTTCGGCCGGGACGAAGCGCGGTGGGCCCATGTCGACGCACACCTGGCCATCGTTGCGCACGTCCAGCTCGATGATGCCGCCCTTGGTTTCCACGCGGATACGCTTCTTGGCGGTCAGGCGCTTGTCCAGCACGAAGCGGGCGAAGCAGCGCGCGCCGTTGCCGCACTGTTCGACTTCGGAGCCATCAGCGTTGAAGATCCGGTAGCGGAAATCCACGTCCGGGTTGCTGGGGGCCTCGACGATCAGCAGCTGGTCGAAGCCCACGCCAGTGTGGCGGTCGCCCCACTGCTTGGCGTGCTTGGGCTGGATGTGCGCGTGCTGGCTGACCAGGTCCAGGACCATGAAGTCGTTGCCCAGCCCATGCATCTTGGTGAAACGCAGCAGCATGGGGTCACTCCGGGAGCAGGCTTTCGCCGGCGAACAGTTCGGCGATGGTTTCCCGGCGACGGACCTCGAAGGCCTGGTCGCCGTCGACCAGCACTTCGGCACAGCGGCCACGGGTGTTGTAGTTCGAGCTCATGACAAAACCATAGGCGCCCGCGGACTGCACGGCCAGCAGATCGCCTTCGGCCAGGTTCAATATGCGGTCCTTGGCCAGGAAGTCACCGGTCTCGCAGATCGGGCCGACCAGGTCGTAGCTGCGGCCTTCGCCCTGGCGTGGCTTGACCGCGCTGACGCCCATCCAGGCCTGGTAAAGGGCTGGGCGGATCAGGTCGTTCATCGCCGCATCGATGATGGCGAAGTCTTTGTGCTCGGTGTGCTTGAGGTATTCGACCTGGGTCAGCAGCACGCCGGCATTGGCGACGATGTAGCGGCCAGGCTCGAACACCAGGGCCAGGTCGCGCTCGCCTACGCGTTCGCGGATCGCCTTGATGTAGTCGGCCACCCGCGGCGGCTGTTCGTCGCGGTAGCGCACGCCGACGCCGCCGCCCAGGTCCAGGTGACGCAGGTGGATGCCGCACTCGGCCAGGCGGTCGACCAGCACCAGCAGGCGGTCGAGGGCATCGAGGAACGGCTCGACGGTGGTCAGCTGCGAACCGATATGGCAGTCGACACCGACCACCTCCAGGTTGGGCAACTGCGCGGCGCGCACGTAGATGGCCTCGGCGTCGGCAATGGCGATGCCGAACTTGTTCTCTTTCAGGCCGGTGGAAATGTACGGGTGGGTACCGGCGTCGACGTCCGGGTTCACTCGCAGCGACACCGGTGCGACCTTGCCCATCTCGGCCGCCACGACCTGCAGGCGCTCGAGTTCGTCGGTGGACTCGACGTTGAAGCAGTGCACGCCCACTTCCAGGGCGCGGCGCATGTCCTCGCGGGTCTTGCCGACGCCGGAGAACACCACGCGGTCGGCACGCCCGCCGGCGGCCAGCACACGCTCCAGCTCACCGCCGGAGACGATGTCGAAGCCCGCGCCCAGGCGCGCCAGGACGTTCAGCACGCCCAGGTTGGAGTTGGCCTTGACCGCGAAGCACACCAGGTGCTCGACACCTTGCAGGGCGTCGGCGTAGCTGCGGTACTGGGCCTCGATGTGGGCACGCGAGTAGACGTAGGTGGGGGTGCCGAAACGTTCGGCGATGGCCGACAAGGCCACGCCTTCCGCGAACAGCTCACCGTCGCGGTAGTTGAAAGCGTCCATTGGATTTCCTTACTGCTCGGGCTGCGGCTCTTGCTGGGCGGGTTCGGCGGCATCGACCGGTGCAGCCGGCTCGGCAGCTTGATGCTGGTGCGACTTGTGGCTGTCCTTGCCGTCCTTGCCTTCTTCAGGCAGGTACAGAGGGCCCTTCTGACCGCAGGCCGAAACGAGGCAGGCAACCGCGACCAGCGCCGCGAGGGAGGAAATCAGGCGCTTCATTGGCGAATCCTTTGAAATATGCAGTATTACGCCCGAGTATACCGAGCGCCTGCGGGCTTGCCTATGCAAGGACCGGTCCGCCTGGCGGACGTACTGCCTGCATGCTGTTGGCGGGTGGACCCGCTCCGACTGGGCCGAACGCTGGGCTGCGGGAGCGGTTCTACCTACGAACGGAGCGCCGCTGGCACAGATGCTAACCTTTGCATTCGCCGGCAAGCGCCCGTATCTTGCCCGGCTTGCCGTAAGCAGCCAATTTCGAGGTTCCTGCAATGAGTTTGAGCGAAGCGCGTTTCCACGACCTGGTCGACGCGACCCAACAGGCCCTGGAAGACCTGTTCGATGAAAGCGGGCTGGATGTGGACATGGAGAACTCCGCCGGGGTGCTCACCATCAAGTTCGACAGTGGCAGCCAGCTGATCTTCAGCCGTCAGGAGCCGCTGCGCCAGCTGTGGCTGGCCGACCGCTCGGGGGGCTTCCACTTCGACTATGACGAAGAGAGCGGCAAATGGGTCTGCGAGAAGAGCGAGGAGTTGCTGGGCGAGATGCTCGAGCGCATTGTCTGGGAGCGCGCCGGCGAGAAGCTGGACTTCGACGAGATCTGAGATGAGCGAGCAACCCCGGCCGCCCAAGCCGCTGTACAGCAACGTAAGCCCGGCGGTGCCTTCGCCGTGTGTCAGCGTTTGTCGGCTCGACGAGCGCAGGGTCTGCACCGGTTGTTTCCGTCATGTGGAACACATCCGTGAATGGCGCTCGGCAGACGACGAACGGCGCCGCCAGATCTGCCGCGAAGCCCAGGTGTTGCGGGCGCAGCACAGCGCCCAATGACGCCATGGGCTTGAGTATTTGCCCGGCTGTGGTAGTGTCGGGTTTGCGTCGTTGACGCCAAAAGCATTCACAAACCCCGCCCTTGGGCGGGGTTTTGCTTTATCTGCCTGTTAAAAAGGAGTCTGACTGGATCATGAGCACCAAGCCTTCCCTCATCCTCACCCGATTGGACGTACAGCGTCTGGAGCGTCTGATCGACAGCCTCGACGAAAGTACGCCGGGTGTGCTCGCCCTGCAGGACGAGCTGGACCGCGCCGAGCAGGTGGTGGGTCACGAGGAGGTCCCGGCCGGGGTGGTGACCATGAACTCGCGCGTGCACTGCCGCGAGGAAGCCAGCGGCAAGGACTATCACCTGACCCTGGTGTACCCGAAGGATGCCGGCGGCGAAGGCAAGGTGTCGATCCTCGCACCGATCGGCTGCGCGCTGCTGGGGTTGTCGGTGGGCGAGCAGATCGACTGGCCGGCCCCTGGCGGCAAGACCCTCAAGCTGACGTTGCTGGAGGTCGAGTACCAGCCGGAAGCGGCGGGTGATTTCGACCTTTGAAAGGTACGAAAGGGGCCGCTTTGCGGCCCGATCGCGGGGCAAGCCCGCTCCTACAGAGGCGCCGCATGTGCACAGCGCCCCTGTAGGAGCGGGCTTGTCCCGCGATCGGGCTGCAACGCAGCCCCCGACCTCAAGGCTCCCGCACCGCCTGCAACTGCTCCAGCCCTTCATTCAACGCCCTCTCCAGCTCGGTCTTGTAGCGCAGGTACAGCGCAGTCGAACCCGGCTCATCCTCCAACAACTCGGACAGGTCCAGGTCGGTGATGTAGCACCGGTAGCTGCCTGCACTGCGGCGCTGGCCAAGAATCTGGCGGGCGACCACGGCATAGAGCTGGTCGCCATGCTCGAGTTCGGAAAACTCCAGCTGGTCGCAGTAGAGCGTCACATGCACCTCGTCATCCGCACCGGCCTGCAGGATCGCCTGGACTTCATAGCCACCCCGGCCACCCTCTTCGTTCGGCACCGGTCGCGGCTCCAGGCTACGCGCCTTGCCGTTGCCCGACGGCAGCAGCTGGTAATACAGGATTTCCAGCGATGCCTGTTGCAGGCTGTCCAGCGGCAGTTGGGCGTCGCGGCGAACCACCACCGAGCGCAAGAAACGTTGCAACGGTAGCAGCAGGTGCGCCTCGTCCTGCAAAGGCAGGCGCTGTTGCCACAGGGCGTTGTATTCATCGAGTACATAGAGGTCAGCCCAGCCCTCGAACAGGCGGTAGAACACCTGGATGCAATGGGGGCGTCCCTGTTCCAGCAGCAGTGGCAGGTCATGGTCCTGCAAGGCATTGGCATCCAGGTGCAGGGGGCTGTAGGCGCCACGCTCCTCGCCCAGGCACGCCAGCACTGCCTCGTGATCAGGGAGCGTGGCGAGGGTGACCTGGCCGGGCTCGAGCTCCAGCACATGGGTATGCTGCGCAACCTGCAACAGGTAACGGTGGTTCAGGCCCTGGTCGAGCAACTGTTGTACGGTGGCGAAGATGCCCTCGACCCGCTGGGTGATGGCCTGGGCGCGGTTGTGGCAGAAGCAGCGCACCCGCAGGCGCGGGCGATGACGGCGCTGGCCGAGGCTGTTGAGGTAGTCGCGCAGACAGCGCACCAGGGCGTGTTCGCCGTCGTAGCGGTGCACCAGCACTTCGTTCCAGCTGTTGAGGGTGACCTGGTCCAGGGTCAGCACCAGGTTCTCGCGCACGCCCGCGTAGCTCAGCGAGTCGGTGCGTTCGGTGGTCATCAGGATGTTCAGGTCGCGATGCTGGCGCAACGGGTCGATGCCGACATTGACCAGCAGCAGGATCTCGTCGGCCACGCTCGGTTGCAGCAGGCGGATCTCGCTGACGGTTTCCAATGGCAGTGCGATCGTCTGTTGCAGGGCACCCAGCAGGTTGAACAGCTCGAACTCAGTCAGGTCGCTGCTTCCAGGGTGCAGCGCCAGGCGTGTGCTGCTGTCGATCACGCCATTGCGATGGGCCCAGGTGAGCAGCTCGAGCAGCTCGCGGCAGCGTTTGATGGGGCTGAAATGCTCCCATTCGTGCACGCCCAGATTGCCGTTGTACAAGCCCCAGTGGCAGGTGCCGGGCTCCTTTCGGTTGGGCGATTGCACCAGGGTCAGGGTGTCCTCGGCCAGGTCCGGTGCGATGCCCGGGTTGATCACCTCGATCTTGCCGGCGCGGCGCTCGAAGGCTGCATACAAGCGGCGGCCCAGGACGTTGAGGTCGCGTTGGTCGGCGCGGGTGCTGGCGTTCTGGCCGCGGGCGAACTGGGTGAGGAATCGGTAGCTGTGGTTGAGCTCGGCTACCAGCTCACGGCGTTCGACGGCGACTTGGCGCACTTTCCACTGGGCACGGCTGTCGAGCATCGCCAGTTGGCGTTCGTCCCAGCCCCATTCCCCGGCCAGGCGTTGCAGCAACTGGCGTTGCCAGTCACCGGCACGGGCGCGGCCGAGCTCGCTGAGCTTCTTGTTGACCTTCAGGTACAGGCTGCGCCGTACCCGTTCGAGGCGTGCGGTTTCGCCACGGCCTTGCAGGTAATGTTCGATACGCCGGTAGACCATCACGTACGGGTCCAGGGCGTCCAGGTCCAGTTGGTTGGCGAATACCGCCTGCTTGTAGTCCAGGCTCAGGCAGCGCACGCCAGGGTGCTCGCTGGCATAGGCCTCGGTCAGCAGGAGCTTGAGCAAGGATTTGTAAGGTGAGTCGATGCCCTTGAACAGCTGCCACAGCCCGGCACCGACGAACTCGCCGGGTGGAATGTGCGCCAAGTGGCCGAGGTCGAGGTCGTCCTCGGCACGGATGAAACGCTTGGACAGCAGCGTCTGGGTGTAGGCCCGGTAGTTGGGCTCTTCGTACACCGGCACCAACCACCATAAGGGCGTACGCCCGCCCAGCCAGATGGCGGTGCGGTAGAACTCGTCCAGCAGTAGGTAGTGTTGAGTGGTGCCGCAGTCGTCGGAGCTCAGCTGGCCATTGCGCTCGCCGTCGACGAACCCCTGGGGCTCTATGAGAAAGAAGTGGGCCTCCGCGCCCTGGCTGGCCGCCCAGGCCTCGAGCAGCTGGCATTTGCGCCGCAGTTCGGCCAGTTCATGTTCGCCAAGCCCCGGGGCATGGCACACCCATACATCCATGTCGCTTTGCTCGGCCTGGGCCAGCGTGCCCAGGCTGCCCATCAGGAACAGGCCGTGGATGGGCTGCGGCACATTGCCCCGGCGGGCCTTGTGGGTGAAGGAGCGCGCCAGGCGCTGGGCCTCGGCCAGCAACTGCGGGCCGGGCTCGAAGCCGGACAGGCCGGCGGGGGTATTGCCCGAGACGTAGCCTGGCAATAGCGGGTGATTGACGTGGAACAGCAGCGGCAACAAGGTCAGCACGTGTTGCTGGCGTGCCGAAAGGCCTTCCCGTGCCCGCTCCAGCCGCCCCTGGTTGACCTGCAGGAAGCGCGCACGCAGTTTCGCCAGTTCCTTGCGGTCGATGCCTTGGTCGAGATCGGGGCGGATTTCGTGGGGGCGGTTCATTGCGTACTCAGGGCTTCCAGGCGCTGCGCCGAGTTTAGCCTGAGTATTGCAGTCGGATAAGCGATAAGTGGCTTTTTGACGTCATTTTCCTGCTGCCGCCCCCTCTGTGGGGGCGGCGATGCAGGTATTCCTGAGGCGCGGGTTTGGCTCAGGCCGGTTGTGCCGCCTTGAGGATGGTCAGCACCTGCTGGACACTCTGGGCAGCATCGAGCCCCAGGCTGGTCAGGTAGCCGCCGTCGGGTTGGTCGGTGAGTTGCTTTTCGTACAGGCGCCGGGCGGCAGCCACCAGGGCAGGGGAGGCATTGCTGTGGACCTTGATGCCTTCCTGGTGGGAATCCAGGTTGAACAGGGCGAGGACTTCCAGTTCGGCGATCAGTTCGGGGGTGAAGGACATGGCGACTCCTGACTTCCAGACGAGGACGGAGGCACCGTGGCCGGCGCCTGATCCTGGAGTGTAGTCAGGCTTCGTCGTTGTCGCCTTGATCTGCTTCAGGTGGAAGCTCGGGCAGGGCACGCAGGGCGTTCTCGTACCACTCGCCATTGAACGGACGGTCTTCATCGAGCATGGCATCGATTTCGATGGCCAGCACGTGGGCCATGAGGTTGAGGATATCTTCACGCTCGTAGCCGACCAGGGTCAGCTTGTTGAAGGTGGCCTTGGCCGCCGGTGGCTCGCCACTTTCGATCTGGTTCTCGATGGCCTGGGTCAGGGTCGCCTCGACGAAGGCTTCCTCTTCATTGTTGTCGATGTCGCTGGGCTCGCTCATGGCTGTGCTCCTGGAATGAGATGCACAGTGTGCCATGCCCGCGTCGGCGATGCCTGGCCATCGACCTGGCGGATGATGCTGGCCAGCCGCAGGCGATGGGGCTATAAACAGCCGGCTCATCCCACTACGGCCTGGAGGCTGTAACCAATGCTCAAGCTACATGGATTTGCCGTCAGCAATTACTACAACATGGTCAAGCTGGCCCTGCTGGAAAAAGGCTTGCCCTTCGAAGAAGTGCTGCTCTTCCCCAGCCAGACGCCGCAGTCCCTGGCCATCAGCCCGCGTGGCAAGGTGCCGGTGCTGGAGACCGAACACGGCTTTCTCAGCGAGACCAGCGTGATTCTCGACTACATCGAGCAGACCCAGGGTGGCAAGCCGCTGCTGCCGGCCGATGCCTTCGCCCAGGCCAAGGTGCGTGAGCTGCTCAAGGAAATCGAGCTGTACATCGAGCTGCCGGCGCGCACCTGCTACCCGGAAGCCTTCTTCGGCATGGCGGTTGAGCCGGTGGTCAAGGAGCGTGCCCGCGCCGACTTGCTGGCAGGGTTCGCCACGCTCAAGCGCAATGGCCGTTTCGCTCCCTATGTGGCGGGCGAACAGATGACCTTGGCCGACCTGATGTTCTGCTTCTCGGTGGACCTGGCCTGTGTCGTGGGCAAAAAGGTGCTGAACATCGATTTCCTGGCGGATTTCCCGCAGGCCGAGGCGTTGATGAAGAAATTCGCGGACAATCCGCACATGGCGCAGATCGCGGCAGACAAGGACGCGGCGATGCCGGCGTTCCTGGAGATGGTTCGCGGCAAGCGTTGAGAAGAAGAGACCCCACGCTCCCACAAGGATCACGCCAACCTTGTGGGAGCGGGTTCACCCGCGAACGAGGGCGCCGCCCTCGCCAAGCGGCTCAGCGCGAAGCCAGCAGCGCCTTGCCGCGTGCCACGGCTGCACGCACCTGGGCCGGTGCGGTGCCGCCGATGTGGTTGCGTGCATTGACCGACCCTTCCAGGGTCAGCACGGCAAACACATCCTGCTCGATCTGGTCGCTGAACTGGCGCAGCTCGTCCAGGCTCATCTCGGCCAGGTCCTTGCCGGTATCCACCCCGTACTTCACCGCATGGCCCACGATCTCGTGGCAGTCACGGAACGGCAGGCCACGGCGCACCAGGTAATCGGCCAGGTCCGTGGCGGTGGAGAAGCCGCGCAGGGCCGCTTCACGCATGATGGCGTGCTTGGGCTTGATCGCCGGGATCATGTCGGCGAAGGCCCGCAGCGAGTCGCGCAGGGTGTCGGCGGCGTCGAACAGCGGCTCCTTGTCTTCCTGGTTGTCCTTGTTGTAGGCCAGCGGCTGGCCTTTCATCAGGGTCAGCAGGCCGGTCAGGGCGCCGAACACGCGGCCGCTCTTGCCGCGCACCAGCTCCGGGACGTCCGGGTTCTTCTTCTGCGGCATGATCGAGCTGCCGGTGCAGAAGCGGTCGGGCAGGTCGATGAACTGGAACTGGGCGCTGGTCCACAGCACCAGCTCTTCGGAGAAGCGCGACAGGTGCATCATCGCCAGGCTCGCCGCGGCGCAGAATTCGATGGCGAAGTCGCGGTCCGAGACGCCGTCCAGCGAGTTGCCGGCCACGGCCTCGAAGCCCAGCAGCTTGCAGGTCAGCTCGCGGTCGATCGGGTAGGTGGTGCCTGCCAGCGCGGCGCTGCCCAGGGGCATGCGGTTGGTGCGCTTGCGGCAGTCGACCAGGCGCTCGTAGTCACGGCTGAGCATTTCGAACCAGGCCAGCAGATGGTGGCCGAAGGTGACCGGCTGGGCCGTCTGTAGGTGGGTGAAGCCCGGCATGATGGTCTCGGCTTCGCGCTCGGCCTGCTCCAGCAGGCCCTGCTGCAGGCGGGTGATCTCGGCCAGGATCAGGTCGATCTCGTCGCGCAGCCACAAGCGGATGTCGGTGGCCACCTGGTCGTTGCGGCTGCGACCGGTGTGCAGCTTCTTGCCGGTGATGCCGATGCGGTCGGTCAGGCGTGCTTCGATGTTCATGTGCACGTCTTCGAGGTCCACACGCCAGTCGAAGCTGCCAGCCTCGATCTCGCCCTGGATGGTCTTCAGGCCATCGATGATGGCATCGCGCTCGGCATCGGTGAGCACGCCGACCTGCGCCAGCATGGTGGCGTGGGCGATCGAACCCATGATGTCGTGACGGTACAGGCGCTTGTCGAAATCGACCGAGGCGGTGAAACGGGCGACGAAGGCGTCGACGGGCTCACTGAAGCGGCCGCCCCAGGACTGATTGGTCTTGTCGGTGCTCATGGATTCACTCGTTGAAGGCGTGAACGAAAAAAGTGGCGCCGATCATAGCAGGGTTGGGGCACGCGCCGCAGGGCGCTGGTCGAGAGAATCCGCCGAAAATGCGTGCCCGGGTTGGATGTGGGGATATTCAACGATTGAACGGCAGTGTTCCACGAAGCGTCTACAGTTGGACAAAGGACTGGCAGCGAATCTGTCAGGTCAGTGAATCTTTGGCCATCGCATCGGTCTAGAGCGTGACCGCGCTGTCGGTCACCCTACATCTGTCTACGCTATACCCATGCGAGACTCACTCAGGAATCCAGCGTAATCATGAATGTCCTGATCGTTGATGACGAACCCCTGGCCCGCGAACGCCTTGGCAGGCTGCTTGGCGAGCTGGAGGGCTACACCGTGCTGGAGCCCAGCGCCACCAACGGCGAGGAGGCCCTGGCCTTGATCGAAAGCCTCAAGCCCGATGTGGTCCTGTTGGACATCGGCATGCCCGGCGTTGATGGCCTGCAGGTCGCCGCCCGCCTGTGCGAACGCGAGGCACCGCCGGCGGTGGTGTTCTGCACCGGTGACGATGAATATGGAAGCCAGGCCTTCAAGGACAGTACCCTCAGCCACGTCACCAAGCCCATCCAACCCCAGGCCCTGCGCGATGCCTTGCGCAAGGCCGACAAACCCAACCGTGCCCAGCTCGCCGCCCTTACCCGGCCTGCCAATGAAGGCGGCGGACCGCGCAGCCATATCAGTGCAAGGACGCGTAAAGGCATCGAGTTGATCCCGTTGCCCCAGGTCATCTATTTCATCGCCGACCACAAGTACGTGACCTTGCGCCACGAAGCCGGCGAGGTCCTGCTGGACGAGCCGCTCAAGGCCTTGGAAGACGAATTCGGTGAGCGCTTCGTGCGCATCCACCGCAACGCGCTGGTCGCCCGTGAACGTATCGAACGCCTGCAGCGTACGCCGCTGGGGCATTTCCAGCTGTACCTCAAGGGCCTGGACGGTGACGCCCTGACCGTCAGCCGCCGCCATGTGGCCGGCGTGCGCAAGATGATGCAGAGCCTCTGAGCCTGCTGCGGCCCAATCGGCGGCAAGACGGCTCCCACAGGAATACCGCCAGGCTCGCGCATTGCACCACCCTTGTGGGAGCCGGCTTGCCGGCGATTGGGGCGCAGCAGGCAACAAAGGATCCTGCCCCATATCTGCAAGCGACCCCGACGATGCTGTTATCATCGACAGCATTTCTCTGGATCGGGGCGTTCCATGTCCACTCGCGAAATCCGCATTGCCACCCGTAAAAGTGCCTTAGCCCTGTGGCAGGCCGAATACGTCAAGGCCCGCCTGGAACAGGCCCATCCTGGCCTGGTCGTGACCTTGGTGCCCATGGTCAGCCGCGGCGACAAGCTGCTCGACGCTCCGCTGGCGAAGATCGGCGGCAAGGGGCTGTTCGTCAAGGAACTGGAAACGGCCCTGCTGGACAACGAAGCCGACATCGCCGTGCACTCGATGAAGGATGTGCCCATGGACTTCCCCGAGGGCCTGGGCCTGTATTGCATCTGCGAGCGTGAAGACCCCCGTGATGCCTTCGTTTCCAACCGTTTCGCCAGCCTCGAGGAGCTGCCGGCCGGCAGCATCGTCGGCACCTCCAGCCTGCGCCGCCAGGCACAGCTGCTGGCTCGCCGCCCAGACCTGCAGATCCGCTTCCTGCGTGGCAACGTCAACACCCGTCTGGCCAAGCTCGATGCCGGTGAATACGACGCCATCATTCTTGCCGCGGCCGGCCTGATCCGCCTGGGCTTCGAAGACCGTATCCGCTCCAGCATCAGTGTCGAAGACAGCCTGCCGGCGGGCGGGCAGGGCGCGGTGGGTATCGAGTGCCGCAGCGCCGACCAGGCGATCCATGCCTTGCTGGCGCCCTTGCACCACGCCGACACCGCCGACCGGGTGGTGGCCGAGCGGGCCTTGAACAAACGTCTGAACGGCGGCTGCCAGGTGCCGATCGCCTGCTATGCGGTGCTCGAAGGCGAGCAGCTGTGGTTGCGTGGCCTGGTCGGCCAACCCACCGGTGGCACCTTGCTGGTGGCCGATGCCCGGGCGCCGCGCGGCGAGGCCGAGGCGCTGGGTGTGCAGGTTGCCGAGGCCCTGCTGGCACAGGGCGCCGAGGCGATCCTCAAGGACGTCTACGGCGAGGCCGGCCACCCGTGAGCCCCTGGCGCCTGCTGCTGACCCGCCCCGAAGAGGAGTGCCAGGCACTGGCGCAAAGCCTCGCGCAGGTAGGTATCGCCAGCAGCAGCCTGCCGTTGCTGGCCATTGCGCCTGTAGTGCTCGAGACGCCTCAGGCCGGGGTGCTTGCGCAACTGCAGGCGTACCAGGCGATCATCGTGGTCAGCAAGCCGGCTGCACGCCTGTTGCTCGAACACCTGGCCCAGGCTGGCCTGAAGCCGCCATGCCGGGGCTGGTTCACGGTGGGCGCGGCCACGGCCCAGGTGCTCGAGCGCCACGGCCTGCACGCCAGCTTCCCAGCCCAGGGCGATGACAGCGAGGCCTTGCTCGCGCTGCCCCAGCTGCGCGAGGCTATCGCCGAGGTCGCCAGGCCGCGGGTTTTGATCGTCCGTGGTGTGGGAGGTCGCGAACTGTTGGCCGGGCGTCTTGGAGAGCAAGGTGCTAGTGTCGATTATCTGGAACTGTATCGCCGCACCCTGCCGGAGTATCCGGCCGGTACCCTGCTGCGCCGCGTCGAGGCGGAACGCCTCAACGGTCTGGTGGTCAGCAGTGGGCAGGGCCTCGAGCACCTGCTGCAGCTGGCAGGCACCGATTGGCCGCGCCTCTCGCACCTGCCATTGTTCGTGCCGAGCCCCAGGGTCGCCGAACAGGCCAGGGCGGCAGGCGCCCAACAGATTGTGGATTGCCGTGGCGCCAGTGCCACGGCCTTGATTGCTGCGGTGCAGCGAAGTGCTGCACCTGCCGACTAAGGCGCTAAGCTGTATGCGACGCGCCCCCATGCAAAGGATGGATACGTGAGCGAAACTGTCTTGTCCAACAACGAACAACCTACGGCGTCCGAGACGCCGGAACCCACCTCCGCCACGCCTGCCAAGCGCTCTGGCAATGGCTTGGCGCTGTTGGCTCTGCTGCTGGGTGCGGCTGGGGTCGCAGTCGGTGGTTGGGGCGTCTGGCAGGTTCGCCAGCTGCAAGGCACCGAGCAGGGCCAGGGCCAGCACCTGCAAACCCTCAACGAGCGCACGGCCACCTTGCAGCAGCGCGAACAGCAGATCAGCGCCCAGCTGGCCAGCCTGCCGGCGGCCAGTGAGCTGGAAGATCGCCGGCGCCTGGTGGCCCAACTGCAGGGCGACCAGCAACGCCTGAGCCAGCGCCTGGAGACGGTGCTCGGCGAAAGCCGCAAGGAATGGCGCCTGGCCGAGGCCGAGCACCTGCTGCGCCTGGCGACCCTGCGCCTGTCGGCCCTGCAGGACATCACCAGCGCCAAGGCGCTGGTCGAAGGCGCCGATGAGATCCTGCGCGAGCAGAGCGACCCGGGCGCCTTCGCCGCCCGCGAGCAACTGGCCCGCAGCCTTGCGACCCTCAACAGCACCGAACAGCCGGATCGCACCGGCCTGTTCCTCAAGCTCGCCGCCCAGCGTGAGCTGGTCCAGCAACTCAGCGCCCAGGCGCCGGAGTTCGAAACCAAGGCTGATGCCCTGGGGGCACTGACCGCCGACGGCGACGGTGCCAGCCGCCTGTCCCAGTGGTGGGCCGAGATCTCCAAGTACTTCCAGATCGAGTTCAATGCCGATGAGAATGTGCGGCCGCTGCTGTCTGGGCAGTCGCTGAACCAGTTGCGCCTGGCCTTGAGCCTGACCATCGAACAGGCCCAATGGGCCGCGCTCAATGGCGACGCCAAGGTCTATACCCAGGCCCTGGACGATGCGCGCAGCGTACTGCTGGCCAACTTCAACGCCGACAACCCGCAGAGCAAGGCCATGCTTGCCAGCCTCAACGAACTGGCCGAGCAGCCGGTCTCGGTGGTCACCCCTGACCTGAGCGAGAGCCTGGCGGCGGTGCAGGCCTATATCCAGCGCAGGCACCTGCCGGCCGAAGCCGAAGGGGGCAAGCCATGAAGCGAGTCTACCTGCTGGCGGTGCTGGCGATCGTGGTGGCCGCGGCATTGGGCATCGCGGTTGCCAAGCACAGCGGCTACGTATTGATCGCCTATGGTGGGTTCCGTTACCAATCCGGGCTGTGGGCGGCCTTGGCGGCGCTGGTTGCCGTCGTCGTGGTGCTCTGGTTGTTGCGTTACCTGGTGGGCCTGGTGCTGACCTCCACCGGCGTGGTCAACCCTTGGTCGCGTCGCAACCGCAGCCGGCGCACCCGCATCGCCATCGAGCAAGGCCAGCTGGACCTGGCCGAAGGCCGCTGGGCCAGTGCCCAGCGTCACCTGCACCGCGCGGCCGAGGCCGAGCGCCAGCCACTGTTGTACTACCTCGGTGCCGCACGTGCCGCCAACGAGTTGGGCCGGGCCGAAGAGAGCGACAACCTGCTCGAACGTGCCCTCGAGCGCCAGCCACAGGCTGAACTGGCCATCGCCTTGACTCATGCGCAGTTGCAGATGGACCGTGGTGATATCGGCGGCGCCCATGAAACCCTGCTGGCCATGCAGGAGCGCCACCCGCACAACCCGCAGGTGCTGCGCCTGCTGCATCGCCTGCACCTGGAGACCGGTGACTGGTCGGCCCTCATCCGGCTGCTGCCCGAGTTGCGCAAGGGCAAGGTGCTGCCAGCCAAGGAACTGGCCGAACTGGAGCAACGTGCCTGGGGCCAGAACCTGGGCTTGGCCGCGACCCGCGGCGAAGACCCGCAGGCGGCCCGGCAGGCACTGGAACGAGCCTGGCAACAGCTGACCGCCGCCCAGCGCCAGGAGCCGCAGTTGGTTTCGGCGTATGCCGAGCAATTGCGCCAAGTCGGGGCCCAGGGCGAGGCCGAGCAGGTGCTGCGCGCAGCCCTCAAGCGGCAGTATGAAAGCCACCTGGCCCGGCTGTATGGCCTGGTGCGCGGTGACGATACCGCCCGCCAATTGCAAACTGCCGAGGGTTGGCTGAAGGAGCATCCGCAAGACCCGAGCCTGTTGCTGACCTTGGGGCGGCTGAGCCTGCAGAACCGCCTGTGGGGCAAGGCCCGCGACTACCTGGAGAGCAGCTTGCGCATGGAGCGCAACCCGGAAGCCTGTGCCGAATTGGCCCGCCTGCTTGCCGGGCTTGGGGAAACCGAGCGCAGCAACCAGTTGTTCCAGGAGGGCCTGGGCCTGCTGGACGAGCGCCTGCTAGCCCTGCCTCTACCCGAAGGCGTGCGTGCCTGACCCGACACAAGTGTCCATGTCACCCCGTGGGCACTTGTGTCAGTAACTTCTCCGGTAGCATCGCCAGTGTTTATGCTGGCCTGCTTCGGAAACTTCCTACGGGAAATTGAACACTTTCCTTTTTCAATCAGGGACTTGTCTTCCCGGTAGTGCCTTGAAACAAAGCGTGTCTTTCCTCTACCGTTCCGGACTACTTCATCCAACCCGGGACTTTCCTTGCCCATGCTGCCGGCCCGTTTGCGCGTCTTCTTCCTACCAGGCTGGCTCGCCTCGATGGCGGTCCTGATCGCCTCTTTCCACCTCGAGCATGTGTTGAACCTGGTGCCATGTCCGCTGTGTTTCAGCCAGCGGCTGCTGTTGGGGATGTATTCGCTGATCTGCCTATGCGCCATTGTCCACAGGCCGCAGCTGCGTGGCAGTCGCAACTATGCCGGGCTGGCGCTGGCCAGTTCGGTGGGGGGCGCGTTGTTGGCGGCGCGGCATGTCTGGCTGCAGGGAGCTGGGGCGGTGGCCGAGACCTGCCAGATGCCGTTCGGGCGGGTCGTGGAGCAATCCTGGCGCGAGGCCTTGAGGCAACTTCTGTTCGGTGGCCCCGACTGCACCTCGTTGACTTGGAGCTTCATCGACCTGACCCTGCCCGAATGGAGCCTGCTGGCCTTCTTGCTGTTATCGACGCTACCCCTGGGGTGGTTGGTTGCGTATCGCTTGCACAGGATCGACAAAGGTTGACCCATGGCAAGCGCGATGGGATTGTTCGACCAGCGGTGCCCCGGAAGGGTATTAAACGCTTGTATGAACTTTGTCCGCTGCGTACCTTGAAGGCCAGCACGCGCGGGAATAATCTCCCAGCACGCATACCGAAAACACAACTGCTCGATGCCGTCCTGCTGATGTCACCTTTGTGCTGCGGTGCTTATGCGCGAGGTGCAGCGGCATCAACCCAGAAGGGATGAGATAGCCATGCTCGATAGTTGTCAGAACGCTCAGGAACGCTGGGGTGGGGTTCACAAGCTGATCGATCGTTGGCTCAAGGAGCGGGAGGAGCTGGTCAAGGCTTTTCGCACCTTGCGCGATGCCAAGCCAGCCTTTGCCGACAAGGACAAGAACCGCGATTTCTGTGCGGTGCTGGTCGATTATGTGTCGGCGTGGCATTTCGAAGTCTGCGAACAATTGGTCACGGAGGCCAAGGCGTTCGGTGACAACGAGGCCCTGAAGCTGGCCGAGGATATCAATCCGCGAATCAACGACATTACCCAGATCGCCCTGGCCTTCAATGACCATTGCGAGAAAGGGGAATGCAAGGACACAGAGCGCTTCGCCGAAAAACTGGGCAAGCTCGGCAGCTTGCTGCATGAGCGTTTCGAGCTGGAAGACTGCCTGATCGAAGTGCTGCACAACGCGCACAAGGAAGAGAGCGCGGTGCAGGCCTGACGGCCTGTGTCAGTTGGCGACCGCCAGCAGTTCGATTTCAAACACCAGGGGCGTGTAAGGGGCGATCAGGTCGCCCGCGCCTTCGGCGCCATAGGCCCGCGCCGAGGGGATCACCAGGCGCCACTTCGCCCCTGCCTTCATGCGCGGCAAGGCTGCCTGCCACCCTTCGATTACCGAATCCAGGCTGAACCACTGCGGTTGCAGGCTCTGGTCGAAGACCGAGCCGTCCGGCAGTTTCCCCACGTAGCGTACCTGCACCTTGCCGCCGGCCCTGGGGGCGTTGCCATTGCCACGCGCCAGTTCAGTGTAGAGGATGCCCCCGTCCAGCTCATGCATGCCGGCGCGCGCCCGCTCGCTGGCCATGAAGCGTTTTTCGTCCGCCTGTAACCGCTCGATCTCGGCCTTCTCTGCCGCTGCGTTGGCCTGTTCCTCGTGCTGCTGGAGGATGGCCTGCATGCGCGGCTTTTCCAGTTTCAGTGGCTGGCCTTGGTAGGCCTGGCGCAACCCTTCGAGCAGTGCATCGAGCTGCAGGCCGGGGACTTCGGCGCGCAGGCGTTCACCGAGGCTCGCGCCCAGGCTGTAGGCCAGGTCATGGTCATTGGCAGGGGTAGCAGGATCGGCCAGGGCAAAGGGGGCTGCCAGGCACAGGCTCAGGACAAGATAACGAGGCACGTTCAACTCCGGTTGGGAGGAACGGAAAGTATGCCAGCCTTGTTGATGAAAGATATGTAAATATCAGCAACACTTTATTGACCAACTACACTTGCACCGAGCTGCAAGATGACAACTTTGCCCAGGCATGCAACGCGGCATCAATATTACGGTCAACATGCCCTAGCGGCGTAAGCAGCAGAAGCATAGTATGAGCCGCACTCTCGTCAGCCAGGAGGTAAGCCATGTCGGCCAAGAAGAAGCCAGTCAGTACGCCGTTGCACCTGCTCCAGCAACTTTCGGGCAGCCTGCTCGAACATTTGGAAGATGCCTGCTCGCAAGCGCTGGCGGATGCCGAGAAACTGCTGACCAAGTTGGAAAAGCAACGTGGCAAGGCGCAGGAGAAACTCCACAATGCGCGCCTGAAGTTGCAGGACGCCGCCAAGGCCGGTAAAGCCAAGGCCCAGGGCAAGGCCCAGAAAGCAGCCGGCGAACTTGAAGAATTGCTCGATTCGCTCAAAGAGCGTCAGGCACAGACTCGTACTTATATTCAACAGCTCAAGCGCGATGCCCAGGAAAGCCTGAAGCTGGCGCAGGGTGTCGGCAAGGTACGCGAAGCCGCCGGCAAGGCGCTTGACCAACGTGCCGCCGCCGCCAAGGCTCCGGCGCGGGTAGTGGCCAAGCCTGCGGCCAAGGCGCCGGTAAAAGCCGCGGCCAAACCGGCTACCAAGCCGGCCGCCAAAGCGGCCCCAGCCAAGGCTTCCGCTAAACCGGCTACCGCTCGCACTGCCGCTGCCAAACCTGCTGCAAAACCGGCCGCCGCCAAAGCCGCTGCTGCCAAGCCGGCTACCCGCAGCGCCGCCAAGCCCGCAGCCACGAAGACTGCTGCTGCCAAACCAGCCGTGCGTACCGCTGCTGCCAAGCCTGCTGCCAAAGCCACCGCTGCCAAGCCAGCTGCCGCCAAGGCCGCTGCCGCGAAGCCTGCAGCCAAACCTGCCGCCACCAAGGCTGCTGCCAAGCCCGCAGCCAAACCTACCGCGGTCAAGAGCGCCGCCGCCAAGCCGGCTACCAAACCCGCTGCTGCCAAGGCCACCGCGAGCAAGCCCGCAGCCAGACCCGCTGCGGCAAAAGCCCCGGCCAAGCCAGCTGCAGCCAAGCCTGCCGCCAGCAAGCCTGCCGAAACCAAGCCTTCCACACCGGCGGTAAGCAGCAGCTCGGCGCCAGCGACCAACTCGGCGGCACCGGCTGCCGCTTCGCCAGCACCGGCCAGCAGCCCGGCTCAGTCGCCTTCGTCGGCGTCCTGAAGCCCTTCGGCCACGACGCGCAGTTGACGCAGCGCGTCGTGGCCGCGGGCCTGCTCTGGCGCCAGCCAGGGCAGCCAGTCTTCCACAAGGTGGCCCTGCGTAGTGGGCCATGCCTGTGCCCGCTGCTCCAGGCGTGCCAGCAAGGTGCGCTCGGCCTCCAATTCCAACCCTTTCACTCGCTCGCGCAATGCCGCCAGCTGCGGGTCGTCCTGCGCGCCAGCACGCCACTGTTGGCGTAGCGTTCGCAACGGCGTCACGACCTGGCGTTGCCAGGGCGCGGCAAGCTCCTGCAGTGCACGCACCCGCTCGGCATCCGGCGCCACGCCACGCGCTCGCAGCCAGGTGCCGCACAGCAGCAGGCAGACATCACCGCCCAGTGCCTGCAAGGTCAGGCAGGCGCTTTCAACCCCCGGCCGGGTGTACAGGGCCAGGGCGTAGTTCCACAAATCGTCGTGCATGTTCGGGCTCGCCAGTGGTCAAGGTGGCCTGTGTGCTCCAGTGGGAAGCTGATAGACTCCGCGACCATCATGATCAGACTATCCAACCTCACTTTACAGCGTGGTCCGCAGCGCTTGCTAGAAGGCGCCGAGATGACCCTGCACGCCGGTCACAAAGCCGGCCTGATCGGCGCCAACGGCGCCGGAAAATCCAGCCTGTTCGCCTTGCTGCGTGGCGAGCTGTCACCCGATGGCGGCGATTGCCAACTGCCGGCCGACTGGCGCATCGCCCACATGCGCCAGGAAGTCGATACCCTCGACCGCCTGGCCGTGGACTATGTGCTCGACGGTGACGTGCGCCTGCGCAAGGTCCAGGCCGAACTGGCCGTCGCCGAGGCCGCCCACGACGGCACCGCCCTGGCACGCCTGCACAGTGAGCTGGACAGTGCCGACGGCTATACCGCCGATGCCCGCGCACGCAAGCTGTTGGCCGGGCTCGGGTTCACCGCCGAGCAGATGGATCGCCGCGTCGGCGACTTCTCCGGTGGCTGGCGGATGCGCCTGAACCTGGCACAAGCATTGATGTGCCCGTCGGACCTGCTGCTGCTCGACGAACCCACCAACCACCTGGACCTGGACGCCATCCTCTGGTTGGAAGACTGGCTCAAGGGCTATCCCGGCACGCTGCTGCTGATTTCCCACGACCGCGACTTTCTCGATGCGGTGGTCGACCATGTGGTGCATGTCGAGCAGCGCAAGCTCAACCTCTACAAGGGCGGCTATACCGCCTTCGAGCGCACCCGGGCCGAGCGCCTGGCGCAGCAGCAGCAGGCCTACGAGAAGCAGCAGGCCCGCCGTGCGCACATGGAGAAGTACATCGCCCGCTTCCGCGCCCAGGCCACCAAGGCTCGCCAGGCGCAGAGCCGGATCAAGGCACTGGAGCGGATGGAAGAGCTGTCGGCGGCCCATGTGGATTCGCCGTTCGACTTCGTCTTCCGTGAGTCGGAGAAGATCTCCAACCCCTTGCTCGACCTTTCCGAAGGTCGGCTCGGTTATGGCGACAAGGCCGTTCTGGAGAAGGTCAAGCTGCAGCTGGCGCCCGGTGCCCGCATCGGCCTGCTCGGCCCCAACGGCGCCGGCAAGTCGACCCTGATCAAGAACCTGGCCGGTGAACTGCAACCGCTCGCCGGGCGCCTGGTCCGTGGCGAGAACCTGGCTGTAGGCTACTTCGCCCAGCACCAGCTCGACTCGCTGGACGACAAGGCAAGCCCGTTGCTGCACCTGCAACGCATCGCACCTGCCGAGCGCGAGCAGACCCTGCGTGACTTCCTCGGCGGCTTCGACTTCCATGGCGACCGCGTCGACGAGCCTGTGGTGAATTTCTCCGGTGGCGAGAAGGCGCGCCTGGCCCTGGCGTTGATCGCCTGGGAGCGGCCCAACCTGCTGCTGCTCGACGAACCGACCAACCACCTGGACCTGGAGATGCGTCTGGCCCTGACCATGGCCCTGCAGGAATTCAGCGGCGCAGTGGTGGTGGTTTCCCACGACCGCCATCTGCTCAAGAGCACCACCGACGATTTCCTGCTGGTGGCCGACGGCAAGGTCGAGGCCTTCGATGGCGACCTGGACGACTACAGCCGCTGGTTGATCGACTATCGCCAGCGCAGCGCCCCTGCCAGCAATGCTCCGGCCAACCCGGACAAGACCGACAAGAAGGCCCAGCGCCAGGCTGCCGCCGCCTTGCGCCAGCAACTGGCGCCACACAAGCGCGCAGCCGAGAAGCTGGAAGCCGAGCTGAACCAGGTGCACGGGCAATTGGCCGAGATCGAAGCCGCCCTGGGCGATGCCAGCCTCTACGAAGCGGCCCGCAAGGATGAACTGCGTGACCTGCTGGCCCGCCAGACCAAGCTCAAGCAGCGTGAAGGTGAGCTTGAGGAAGCCTGGATGGAAGCGCTTGAGACCCTCGAGAGCATGCAGGCCGAACTCGAGGCGCTGTCCTGATGGAGGAGCTGCGTTCGCTGCTGCCGGGGCAATGGATGGATGCGTTCTGGCTGGGGTTGCAGATCCTGCTGATCCTGATCGCCGCGTTCATCCTGCAGCGGGTGGTCGCGCGGGGCCTGAAGAGCCTGGGCGAGCGCTACCCGCTGCCGCCGGAGCTGCTGGTGCCGGTACGTGGTGGTCTGCGCTGGCTGATCATGGGCAGCGCACTGTTGTTCGTGCTGGAGCGCATGGGCGTCTCGGCCACGGTGCTGTGGACGGCCCTGTCGGGCTTCGTGGCTGTGGCAGCGGTGGCGTTCTTCGCCATCTGGAGCGTGTTGTCCAACCTGCTCTGCGCGGTGCTGATCTTCACGGTCGGGCCGTTTCGCATCGGCGATGTGGTCGAGCTGGTCGACACCTTGGACAAACCCGGGGTCAAGGGCCGGGTGATCGCCATCAACCTGTTGTACACCACGCTGATGGAAACGCCCGAGGCGGGCGGGGCGCTGGTGCAGGTGCCGAACAGCCAGTTCTTCCAGAAGGCTGTGCGCCGCTGGCGAGGGACCGAGGTGCCGGTCGTGACCAAGGGTGAGGCGGTCGAGGCTGATTGATCGCTGGAACCGTATCGGCTGTTCGCGGGTAAACCCGCTCCCACAGGCATACCGCCGAAGCCAGAGTTGCATTGTGGGAGTGGATTTACCCGCGAAAAAGCCTGCACCGGCGCCATAAAAATCGCTGGTTATTTTTTCGCCAAGACCGTAGCTTAACGATTTGCAACATTTGTTCGAGCGAGGTGTGCGATGTCGATGGAAACCTGGTTGGCCTTTTTTGCCGCATGCTGGGTGATCAGCCTGTCGCCGGGTGCCGGGGCCATTGCCTCGATGTCCAGCGGGCTGCAGTACGGTTTTTGGCGTGGCTATTGGAACGCCCTGGGCCTGCAACTGGGCCTGATCGTGCAGATCGCTGTCATCGCCGCCGGTGTCGGTGCCATCCTCGCGGCGTCGGCCACCGCCTTCCAGCTCATCAAGTGGTTCGGCGTCGGCTACCTGGTGTACCTGGCCTACAAGCAATGGCGCGCCTTGCCCATGGACATGAGCGACTCTTCTGCCGTGCGGCCGATCGGCAAGCCGTTGAGCCTGGTGTTCCGTGGCTTCCTGGTCAACGTCAGCAACCCCAAGGCCCTGGTATTCATGCTCGCGGTGCTGCCGCAGTTCATCAACCCCCATGAGCCGTTGCTGCCGCAGTACCTGGCCATTACCGCGACCATGATCACCGTCGACATGCTGGTGATGGCTGGCTACACAGGGCTCGCAGCCCGCGTGCTGCGGTTGCTGCGCACACCCAAGCAGCAGAAGCGCCTGAACCGCACCTTCGCCGGGCTGTTCATCGGTGCGGCGACCTTCCTGGCCACCTTGCGCCGCGCGCCGGTCTGACCAGCCGCAGACGGCCCTGCAGGGGCAGGGCCTTCACGGCTGTTTATCGACCAATCCCTTGAGCAGGTCCACCGGCAGCGGAAAGACGATGGTCGAGCTCTTGTCCCCGGCAATCGTTCCCAGGGTCTGCATGTAGCGCAACTGCATCGCTCCCGGCTCCTTGCCGAGCATCTGCGCGGCCTGCATCAATTTTTCCGAGGCCTGCAATTCCCCTTCGGCGTGGATCACCTTGGCCCGCCGTTCACGTTCGGCCTCGGCCTGGCGGGCGATGGCGCGCACCATCGATTCGTTGAGGTCGACGTGCTTGATTTCGACGTTGGCCACCTTGATACCCCAGGCATCGGTCTGGGCGTCGAGCACCTGGCGGATGTCCGAATTCAGTTGCTCGCGCTCGGCCAGCAATTCGTCGAGCTCATGCTTGCCCAGTACCGCGCGCAGGGTGGTCTGGGCCAGCTGGCTGGTGGCACTGAAGAAGTCCTCCACCTGGATGATCGCCTTCTGCGGGTCGAGTACGCGAAAGTACACCACGGCATTGACCTTGACCGAGACGTTGTCGCGGGTGATCACATCCTGGGTCGGCACATCGAGTACCACCGTGCGCAGGTCGACCCGCACCATCTGCTGGATGCCCGGGATCAGGAGGATCAGCCCAGGCCCCTTGACCTGCCAGAAGCGCCCCAACTGGAACACCACGCCACGCTCGTATTCGCGCAGGATGCGCAGGGCCGAAAGCAGCAGTAGGCCGAGGACCGCCAGCACCGCACCGAAACCGAATTGAACGAACATCGTCACTCTCCTTGCGCGTCGGGCGCGGTGGCGCTGACCTCCAGCATCACACCACGGCGGGCTGTCACGCGCACATGTTGCCCAGCTTGCAACGGGGTCGCGCACTGGACTTGCCATTGTTCGCCCTGGGCCTGCACCGAGCCGCAGAACGGGTTGTCCGCCATCACCTGGGTCACCGTGACCAAGCTGCCGACCGGGCCGGCGTCGCCGCTGACCAGGGCGCGTTGGCGCGCCTTGATGGCCATGCCCAGCACACCGCCGAGCAGCAGGGCCGAGACCACCGCCAGGGCGACGACCAGCGCCAGCGGGATGCCGAAGCCAGGGGCGTCGGTATCGATCAGGATCACCGCGCCCACCACGAAGGCGACGATGCCGCCGAAACCGACCACGCCGAAGCTCGGCAGGAACGCCTCGGCGATCATGAACGCTACGCCGAGCAATACCAGGGCCACCCCGGCGTAGCTCACCGGCAACAGCTGCAGGGCGTACAGCGCCAGCAGCAGGCAGATACCGCCCACCACGCCGCCGACACCGGAGCCTGGGTTGATGAATTCGAACAGCAGGCCGTAGATGCCGATCATGATCAGGATCAGCGCCACGCTGGGGTTGGTGATCACCGCCAGCAGGCGAGTGCGCCAGTCGGGCAGGTGTTCGACGACGGCCGCCCCTGCGGTGTGCAACTGGCGGGGCTGGTCGGCGGCGACCAGGGTCTTGCCGTCCAGTTGTGCGAGCAGCTCGGGCAGGTCGTGCGCCACTTGGTCGATGACCTTGATGCGCAGCGCCTCGCTGGCCGACAGGCTCACCGCCTCGCGTACCGCCTGTTCCGCCCAGTCGGCGTTGCGCCCGCGCAACTGAGCGAGGCCGCGGATATAGGCCGCGGCGTCGTTGACCTGCTTGCGGGCCAGGGCATCGTCCTCGCGGGGCCCGTCTGGCGCCGGTTTGCCAGGCGACGGCGCACCAACCTGCACCGGCGTGGCCGCGCCCAGGTTGGTGCCCGGGGCCATGGCCGCCACGTGGCTGGCGTACAGGATGTACGTTCCGGCGCTGGCTGCGCGGGCGCCGCCGGGGGCGACGAAGCTGGCCACCGGCACGGGGCTGGCGAGGATAGCCTTGATGATCTGACGCATGGAGGTATCCAGCCCGCCGGGCGTATCCAGGCGGATCACCACCAACTGCGCGCCTTGTTCCTGGGCCTGTTCCAGGCCACGCACCAGGTAGTCGGCACTGGCCGGGCCGATGGCGTCGTCCACGCTCAGCACCCAGACGCTGGCGCCGGGCACCGCCTGGCCGCCCGGTACGGTGCCGAGCAACAGCACGAGCAGCAGCCAACGCCAGCAGCGAGCGATCACCTGTCGTCACCTCGTCAAGTCCTGTCACCGAAGTTTAGTCGTGCCTGCCGGGGCACGGCCTAAACTTGCAGATGGGGGGTAAACCGGAGGTGCATCATGCGTATGGCCAAGACCCTGCAGCAGCGCCTGGACAAGGCCAACTGCGATTACGACATCATTCCCCATCCTCACTCGGCCACGAGCCTGGAGTCGGCACGCACGGCCGGCGTTCCCGCAGAGCGGGTCGCCAAGTCGGTGATGCTCGACGACCGCCATGGCAACTACATCATGGCCGTGCTACCGGCCAACCGGCATCTGGACATGAGCAAGATCCGCATGTCCGGCGCCTGGCAGCTGACCCGCGAAAGCGGCTTGCCGACCCTGTTCGGCGACTGCGAGCGTGGCGCCGTGCCAGCGCTTGGCGATGCCTATGACATAAAAATGCTGCTCGACCCGAGCCTTACCCGCCAGGGCGATGTCTACCTGGAGGCGGGTGACCACGATCACTTGATCCACATGAGCATGGAGCAGTACCTGAAGCTGGTTCCGCATGCCGAAGTGCGCGAACTGTGCTGATGTCCCTCAACCCATTGCCGGGCTGGCGTCGTGGACGACCCGCCCGGCCGCAGGAGGAATCATGGAAGCACCGATCCATCCGTTCGCCGAACTGTTCAAGCAACTGGGGTTGGCTGACGATGCCGAGAGCATCGACAAGTTCATCACCACCCATTCACCGCTCAAGAACGAGATCAAGCTGGTGGATGCGCCGTTCTGGACCGAGGCCCAGCGCGCCTTTCTCAAGGAGAGCGTGATAGACGACGCCGATTGGGCCGTGCCGTTCGATCAACTCAACGAGGCGTTGCGCCGACCCAGGCAATAAAGCGCCGAGTGGCACCTGATGGGTGATGGGGCCGTTGCTATGCTCAGGTAAAACAACAGGGGATAGCGTGATGAAAGATCCCTACGCATCAGGTTTCTGGTGCTCCGTGACGATCCTGGGCATCCTGACGGCCGGTTACTTCTACGGTATCCGCCATGTCCACTCCATGGACCACGCGCTGCAGTTCATGTATGCCGCTGCCGCGATCACGGCGGCAGCGGTGCTCTGCGTGCTGGCATGGATCGCCTGGCAGCAGTTGCGCTTGAACAAGCGTGAGGTGAGCCAGGGCCATACGCTGTTGGCCATCTGGAACACCAAGGTCGCGCTGCGGCGCGTCGAGACCGTGTTCGACCGTTATTTCTGGGGCAGCTACTGGCATTCCGGGCGGACTTTCGAGGAGGTCATGGGCGAGCTCAAGGGCACGCCGCTGGAACAGAGCCTGGATGCGCTCAAGCGCCAATGCCGGGAGCTGGACCGGGAAGTCCACGACCATCAGCACCGCTGGCTGGCCAATGCCCGCGACCTTTCCAGCGTGGCCACGGCCATGGCCCGCGAGCGTTACCAGCTGGACCTGTGCGACTCGCAAGGGCGCGAGGGCGGCAACACGGCCGTGCTCAACCGCGACCTGGAAGTGCTGGTGTACACCTGGTCAGCGCGCCTGCGCAGCTTCGATCATCAGCTGGACGAGTTGGAGCGTGACTACCATTGAAGGGCAGGGGCTGCTTTGCAGCCCTTTCGCTCATTCACCGCGAATGTACTGCTCCAGCTGCAGGATCAGGTTGGCCTGTTCGGCAATGGTTTCCTTGACCAGGTCACCGATCGACAGCAGGCCGAGCAGCTCGCCATTGCTCACTACCGGCAGGTGGCGCAGGTGGCGGTTGGTCATCAGGTTCATGCAGTATTCAAGGTTCTGCTTGGGCTCGACCGTGACCACCGGCGCGCTCATGATCTCGCGCACGGGGGTGGCGGCCGAGGAGCGGCCCTTGAGCACCAGCTTGCGGGCGTAGTCGCGTTCGCTGACGATCCCCACCACCTGGTTGTCTTCCACCACCGGCAACGCGCCGATGTTTTTTTCCGCCAGCAGTTTGAGGGCGTCGAGCACCGAGTCGTCAGGGCCGATGGTGTAGACGGTCTGATGCTGTGACTTGGTCTTGAGCAATTGTTCGACGTTCTTCATACGGGCCTCTGCAGGTGGAAAAATCGATGGGTCGATTTAACTAAAGCATCCGGCATGCCGACCTGCACGGCAATGCAGGAAACGGCATCGACGCGATTGAAAAACGTCATGGCAGTCACCCCGACATCGTCTGTTGGGGCTGCGCTGGTTCTGTAGGAGCGGGCTTGTCCCGCGATCAAGGGCGAAGCCCTTGCCATGCAATCGCGTGGTCGGGCCGGCTCAATCGCGGGACAAGCCCGCTCCTACAGGAGGGAACACTTCAGAGCTTGGGCATCTGCCCGATCCGCGCGACCATCTCGCTGACGATCTGCAAATCGAGCATGAACTGCTCCACGGTCTTGAACTCGTTGTCGTTGTGCCCGGTGTACTTCACGTTGGGCATGGCCAGGCCGAACTGCACCCCGTTGGGCAGGTCATGCACCGAAGTCGCGCCGGCGGAGGTGCCGAACTCGTGGGGCAAGCCGAGGTTTTCGGTGGCCACGTCGAGCAGCGCCTTGACCCACTCGCCTTCCGGGTTGCGGTACATCGGCTCGTCGAGGCTGTAGTCGAAGGCCACCGAGGTGTGGCTGCCACGTGCCCAGGCGCCCAGTTTGTCAGCCAGGTCGTCCTTGATCGCGGCGATCGGCTTGCCTTTCGGGATGCGCAGGTTGACTGCGAGTTTCAAGGCCTTCTGGTCGAGGCCGACGTAGGTCAGCGAAGCGGTCAACGGGCCCATGAACGCATCCTCGAAGCCCACGCCCAGCTTCTTGCCCAGGTAGTCCAGGCCCCAGTTGTCGGCCGCGTAGCGGGCAGCGTCAGTGATGTGGTTGTGCTTGAGCGGCACCCGGTCACCGAGGCCATTGAGGAAGTCGAGCATGCGCGCTACCGGGTTGACCCCCGACTCCGGCTCCGAGGAGTGGGCCGAGACGCCGGTGACGGTCAGGATCACCTCCTTGCCGGCTACCTTGGCATCGATGGTGAAGTCCCCACCGTTGCGCTTGACGTACGCGTCGCCCGCTTTCTTCAGACCCTCGGCCAGTGCGGCCGGGTTGTCGCCGAGCAAGGTCGCCACCGAGGTGGAGGGGATCTGGTTGGTGGCCAGCCCGCCTGTCAACTGGGTGACTTCCGCGCCCTTGCCGGTGGCCGGGCGTCGACGGAAGCTGGCCATCACGGTGCCGTAGCCTTTTTCCGCGATCACCACGGGGTAGCCGCCATCCAGGGCCAGGTTGTAGTTGGGCTTGGGGTTGCGGGCGAAATAGTAGGGGATGGCCTCGCCGGTGGTTTCCTCGGTGGTGTCCACCAGCAGCTTGAACTGGCGGGCCAGCGGCAGCTTTTCGTCCTTGGCCACTTTCAAGGCGTACAGCGCCACGACGATACCGTTCTTGTCGTCTTCGGTGCCACGGCCATACATGCGGTCGCCGACCAAGGTGACCTTGAACGGGTCCAGGCGCGTGCCATCCTCGAGCTTCCAGTTGGCCGGGTTCACCGGCACCACGTCAGCATGGGCGTGGATACCGACGACTTCCTTGTCGTTGTCACCCAGGGAGATCTCGTAGACCCGGTTGTCGACGTTGCGGAAACTCAGGCCGAAACCCTCGGCCAGCGCCTTGATCTTGTCGGCGATCTTGAGGAATTCGGGGTTCTCGTGCTGCGGCACGCCCTCGACCTGGAAGGTCGGGATGGCCACCAGTTCACGCAGGGTCTCGGTGGCGGCCTTGCCGTACTTGATGCGGGTGTAGAGGCCGAGCAGGCGGTTGATTTCATCCTGCTGGTCGGCGGACAGCGGTTTGCTGGCCAGGTAGGCCTTTACCGTGGCAGCGAGGTTGTCCGCCTTGGCCAGGTCGCTGTCTGCCAGCTTGCCGAGGAACTGACGGAAACCAGCCGGGTCGCTGCCGTCGTAGGCCTTGAGGATAGCGGCCGATTGCTGTGGCGTGAGGTTGGCCTGGGCCTGGCCGGCGAACAGCCCAAGGCTGGCGAGCAGTAGCGTGGCGGTGGTGAATTTTTTCAGGGTCATGGGTCAGCGCAGTCCTTCGCAGATCATGGAAAGAAGAGCCCGCTCCGTAGGAACGGGAAGGCACCCACGCTAACACCAATGACCTGCCTCAGGGGAGAGGCACAATGGCACTGGAGCACAAACGAAAGAGCCGGAAACTCTTCGAAGGGTTGCTCTAAATCCTTATCTGCCAGAACGGGTCTTCTTGCCAATCACGCGGAAAGCCCATGGCATGCAATGGGACTTCTGGAAACTCGGCCAGTAAATCATGAAGACGACGATCCCAGCTGGTATGAGGGCTCACTTGGCGCATCAATAAGTTGAGGATGCACAAAACGGTGAATACACGAGCATGTTGACCAGGATGTTGGAGGTGCTTGGGCCAGAGGAAAGTGACGGATCTAGGCAACTCAGGACGAATCCCCAACTCTCGATTCCACAAGCGTGCATGATGGGCACAAATATTCCGAATGGTGGTGAGGGTATGCAGCCAGGATTGCAGGAGAGGGCCGGGTAACGCCAACCGACGAGCAATAGCTTTACGATCAGCATCCTTGGCTAAGCCTTTGAACAAGTGGGAAAGGTCACCTAGAGTGATTTCTTCCATCGCAGCCCAAGCGGGCATCAGCGCCGGCGTGTCATAGCTCAGGGTGTAGTGGCGTGCATAGCTTTCCTTGCTTCTCAAGCTTTTAAGCTGCTGTTTGCGAAGCATGGGCATGCTGGATGTATTGATGCGTTGGCATTCTCGTAGATAGTCGCGGCGAGCCTTTTCTTGTTTGTCTCGTATCGCGTCCAGAAGCTCTTGGTGACGATAGCCGCGTTGGAACAGCTCGCGCTCTAAATACCAATGCGCCCCATGCGCAGGTCCCATGTGGTTGCTGATTGCGGTGCGTGTCGCTACTTCAATTCGCTCGACCGCGTCGATGACCAGCAATCGTAAGCGACGATCAAAATCGTATAAGCGGGTAAGTGAGCGCAGCCTGGTTCCTGGTTTGAAGCCGTGGTCCGGATCATCGGAAACCTGAAAGGGGCGCATATAGGGCGTAAGGCGAAAGAAGCTGACTGCCTCCAGAAAACAAAGCGCTTTGGCTTCGTTTTGAATAACAAGCCCGCGCCCTCTTAGCAATGCCAATTGCTCGGGAACACTAATCGCGGGCTTGAGAAAGCGCTTCATAAGGGATTGGCCAGGCAAAAAAAACCCGCTCAATTTGTGCATGGTTGCCGAGGCAGCCAGAGGCATGGCGGGTGTGTTGTGGCCAAGGTTATGGAGCTGCGCCCAGTTTTGCAAGAAGCTTGACGCTGCGCTGACCGGTGGAGATGTAAACGCATCTTGCAAGGCTTCAGCACAAACGAAAAAGCCCCGGGAAATCTCCCAGGGCTTCAGGTATGGCGCACTCGGCGGGATTCGAACCCACGACCCCTGCCTTCGGAGGGCAGTACTCTATCCAGCTGAGCTACGAGTGCAACGGGGCGCATGATACCCATCTCCGTGGGTTGCGTCCATCGCCTTGATCTGTAGCTGTTTTTGCCACAAGACGGTGATGTGGGGCGAGCCCGTTCCCACAAGGGCGACTCAGCGAGCCCGCGATGAGCGCCTGCCATAATGTTATGCGATATCGGTATTTCCCATGCCGTTCTTATGCCTGCTATTGTCTCGTCACAACTTGTTATAACAAGTCAGCCTATAGCGAAGAGAACCATGGCCGAACTGCTCCCCTTGTCCCCGGTACCGCTCTACACCCAGCTCAAGGAAGTGTTGCGCGAGCGCATCCTCGATGGCACCTACCCACCCCACAGCCGTATGCCGTCGGAAAGCGAGCTGGGCAAGGCGTTCGACGTCAGCCGTATCACCGTACGCCAGGCCCTGGGCGACCTGCAGAAGGAGGGGCTGATCTTCAAGATCCACGGCAAGGGCACCTTCGTGGCCAAGCCCAAGGCATTCCAGAACGTGACCCACCTGCAAGGGCTGGCCGAGTCCATGACGCAGATGGGCTACGAGGTGCTCAACCGGCTGCGCAGCTTCCGTCATGTGCCGGCCAGTGCGCTGGTGGCGGCGCGGCTGCAGGTGGAGGAGGGCAGCCTGGTCACCGAGATCCGCCGGGTGCGCTTGATCAACCGCGAACCGGTGTCGCTGGAGCTGACCTGGCTGCCCAAGGCCGTAGGCGAGAAGCTGGAGAAAGCCGACCTGGCCACGTGCGACATCTTCCTGCTGCTGGAGAACGATTGCGGCATCCCGCTGGGCCATGCGGACCTGGCCATCGACGCGGTGCTCGCCGACCGTGACCTGACCCAGGCGCTGGAGGTCGAGGAGGGCTCGCCGATCATGCGTATCGAGCGCCTGACTCACGCCGCCGACGGCACGCCGCTGGACTTCGAACACCTCTACTACCGCGGCGATGCCTTCCAGTACCGCCTGCGTATCGACCGCCAGAAAGGAGCCAAGGCATGACCCTCGACACACGCGACTACGACATCATCGTCATCGGCGGCGGTACTGCAGGGCCCATGGCGGCGATCAAGGCCAAGGAGCAGGACAAGACCCTGCGCGTGCTGCTGCTGGAAAAAGCCAACGTCAAGCGCAGCGGTGCCATCAGCATGGGCATGGATGGCCTGAACAACGCGATCGTCCCTGGCCATGCCACGCCGGAGCAGTACACCAAGGAAATCACCGTGGCCAACGACGGCATCGTCAACCAGGCCGCCGTGCATGCCTACGCCACCCACAGCTTCGAGACCCTCGAGCAATTGGACCGCTGGGGTGTGAAGTTCGAGAAGGACGAAACCGGCGATTACGCGGTGAAGAAGGTCCACCACATGGGCGCCTACGTGCTGCCCATGCCTGAGGGCCACGACATCAAGAAGGTGCTCTATCGCCAGCTCAAGCGCGCGCGAGTCGAGATCAGCAACCGCGTGGTTTGCACCCGCGTGCTGCTGGACGCTGAAGGCGCTGCGGCCGGGGTGATGGGCTTCGACTGCCGCAGCGGCGAATTCCAGGTGATCCGCGCCAAGGCGGTGATCCTCGCCTGTGGCGCGGCCGGGCGCCTGGGCTTGCCGTCGTCGGGTTACCTGATGGGCACCTACGAGAACCCGACCAATGCTGGCGACGGCTATGCCATGGCCTACCACGCCGGGGCGGAGCTGGCGAACCTGGAGTGCTTCCAGATCAACCCACTGATCAAGGACTACAACGGCCCGGCCTGCGCCTATGTCACCGGCCCTCTGGGCGGTTATACGGCCAATGGCAAGGGTGAGCGCTTCATCGAGTGCGACTACTGGAGCGGGCAGATGATGTGGGAGTTCCACCAGGAGCTGGAGGGCGGCAATGGTCCGGTGTTCCTCAAGCTCGACCACCTGGCCGAGGAAACCATCCAGGATATCGAACAGATCCTGCACAGCAATGAACGCCCCAGCCGTGGCCAGTTCCATGCCGGGCGCGGAACCGACTATCGCCAGCACATGGTGGAGATGCACATCTCCGAGATCGGTTTCTGTTCCGGGCACTCGGCCTCGGGGGTGTGGGTCAACGAGAAGGCCGAGACCAGTGTGCAAGGCCTGTACGCGGCCGGAGACATGGCGGCGGTACCGCACAACTACATGCTGGGCGCGTTCACCTATGGCTGGTTCGCCGGGGTCAACGCTGCCCGCTATGTGGCCGGGCGCGCGCTGGCCGAGGTGGACCCGGCCCAGGTCGAGCGCGAGCGCGAGCGGGTGTACGCCCCGCTGCAGCGTGAGTACGGCCTGCCGCCGGCCCAGGTGGAATACAAGCTGCGGCGCATGGTCAACGACTACCTGCAGCCGCCGAAAGTGACCAAGAAGATGGAAATCGGCCTAGCACGCTTCGCCGAGATCGAACGGGACCTTTCGCAGATGAAGGCCAATAACCCCCATGAGCTGATGCGTGCCATGGAGGTGAGCGTGATCCGCGACTGCGCCGAAATGGCCGCGCGGGCCTCGCTGTTCCGCGAAGAGAGCCGGTGGGGGTTGTATCACCACCGGGTCGACTTCCCCGAGCGCAACGATGGCGAGTGGTTCTGCCATTGCCATCTGAAGAAGGACGAGGCCGGGCGGATGACCAGCTTCAAGAAGCCGGTGGAGCCGT
The DNA here is from genome assembly GCF_020151015.1 of Pseudomonas sp. p1(2021b). Taxonomy (NCBI): domain Bacteria; kingdom Pseudomonadati; phylum Pseudomonadota; class Gammaproteobacteria; order Pseudomonadales; family Pseudomonadaceae; genus Pseudomonas; species Pseudomonas sp. p1(2021b). The sequence continues at coordinate 4,972,800 of NZ_CP083746.1, read as the reverse complement.
ACCTGATTCCCCTGGACGCCCAGGAGCAGAGCGCATACGACCGGCTGCGAGTGAACCTGGCGGATACCTGTGGGAGCGGGCTTGTCCCGCGATTGGGCCAGTAGCCTTTCGACAACTCACAATGCGAACCATCGGCTTCAAGGAGCCCTGAAATGGCTTACCAACCCCAAGAAATCTTCTTTCGCAGCAATGCCCCGGTCACCATCGACGAAGACAAATGCATCGCCGAAAAAGGCTGCACCGTCTGCGTCGAGGTCTGCCCCATGGACCTGCTGGCGATCAACCCAGCCACCCAGAAGGCCTACATGGCCTTCGACGAATGCTGGTACTGCATGCCGTGCGAGAAAGACTGCCCGACAGGCGCAGTGAAGGTGGACATTCCCTACCTGTTGCGCTGACGCCACGCACCCTGCCATTCGAACACCCACAGCTGCGGATCGCGCCATGACCGAACGAACCACCGACAACCCCGACATCCATCAATTGCTGCCCCGCCTGGCTGACACCGACGCAGGGGTGCGGCGCATCGCCCTGATCGAACTGGCCGACCTGGAAGACCCGGACGGCCTGCCCTGGCTGACCGATGCCCTGCTGGTGGACAGCGACCCCGAGGTGCGCGCCGAGGCCGCGCGTTTGCTGGAAGCCTGGGAAGCGCCCGAGGTGGTACAGGCGCTGTGCGCGGCCCTGGCCGACACGGCCGAGCCGGTGCGCCAGGCTGCGGCCCAGAGCCTGAGCGAGCTCAAGTCCCTGGAGACCGGCCTGCTCATCCTGCCCTGGGCCGAGCATGCCGATGGGTTCGTGCGCGCCAGCGCGCTGCGGGCGCTGCGCGAGCTGCGCCTGGAAGAGGCCGCGGCCCCTGCCTTGAGGGCGCTCGATGACGCGGAGGCTGCCGTACGCCGTGAGGCGGTGGGTATCCTCGGCTGGCTGAAACATGCGCCTGCCTTGCCGGCCCTGGCCCGGTTGGCGACCGAGGAAATGGACACCGAGGTGCGCCGCGCCGCGATCGGTGCGCTGGGGCTGGCACGTGATGCGGGTGTGCTGCCGGCGCTGGTCATGGCATTGCGCGACGAGGCCTGGCAGGTGCGCGAGGAGGCGGCCACCACGCTGGGCAAGGTCGGCCTTGGCGAGGCGGGCCCGGCCTTGGTCGAGGCGCTCGAGGACGCTTACTGGCAAGTGCGCCTGCGCGCCGCCCGGGCCTTGGGTCGGCTGCGTCACGACGCGGCACTGGAGTCCCTGGCCAGCTTGTTGGGCCACGGCATCGCGAACCTGCGCAAGGAGGCTGCCCTGGCCTTGGGCGAGCTGGGCCAGGCCCGGGCATTGCCTGCGTTGCAGGCCGCCGAAGCCGATACCGACCCGGAGGTGCGCAAGGCCGTGCGCATTGCCTTGGCCCAGTTGCAAGGAGCGGTGTGATGGACGCGCCCAACGCCGTGCGCAACGTGCGTGGGCAAGGCGAACTGGCGGTGCAATGGGGCGAGACCTTGCAGGTGGTCAGCCATGCGCGGCTGCGCGGTGCCTGCCCCTGTTCGCAGTGCCGGGCGGCGGCATTGCGGGGTGGGATCGCCCTGGTACGCGAAGGTGTGCGGGTGGAGCGTATCGCGTTGCAAGGGTATGGGGTGCAACTGGTCTTCAGCGACGGGCATGACCGGGGCATCTACCCATGGAGCTATCTGCGTAGCCTCGGGTAGAGCTGCGCCGGCCGTCGGTCCCTACGCCATTCTTCCTTCATGACACTGGGCTAACCTGTACTGGCCTCATCGCCGCAAGCCGGCCCCCACAGAGATACACCCGCGTTTGTGGGAACCGGCTTGCCAGCGATGGGAGTGGCCACCGGTGTTCAACCGTTCGTTCTTTTTTTCGAACAGCCTATTGTCCAACACCCCAGCAGCCGCTTAGCATTCCGTTTGAGATTTCAAACGCTCGATGCCCAGGCGTTGAACACCCCTGGTGCAAGAATTCCTGATGGTGCCCCTGGGCGCCTCTCAACAATCAATAATCAGGCCCGTCCGTGCACGGTGCTTTCAAGGGAATCCGACATGCAGCTCAAAGACGCTCAGTTGTTCCGCCAGCAAGCCTTCATCAACGGTGAGTGGCTGGACGCGGACAACGGTCAGACCATCAAGGTGACCAACCCGGCCACCGGTGAAGTCATTGGTTCCGTGCCGAAGATGGGCGCCGCCGAAACCCGCCGCGCCATCGAAGCCGCCGACAAGGCCCTGCCGGCTTGGCGCGCACTGACCGCCAAAGAGCGTGCTGGCAAGCTGCGTCGCTGGTTCGAGCTGATGATCGAGCACCAGGACGACCTGGCCCGCCTGATGACCACCGAGCAGGGCAAGCCACTGGCCGAAGCCAAGGGCGAGATCGCCTACGCCGCCTCGTTCATCGAGTGGTTCGCCGAAGAAGGCAAGCGCGTCTACGGTGACGTGATTCCTGGCCACCAGCCGGACAAGCGCCTGATCGTCATCAAGCAGCCGATCGGTGTCACCGCCGCCATCACCCCGTGGAACTTCCCGGCCGCGATGATCACCCGTAAAGCCGGCCCGGCCCTGGCCGCTGGCTGCACCATGGTCCTCAAGCCTGCCTCCCAGACCCCATACTCCGCCCTGGCCCTGGTCGAGCTGGCCAACCGTGCCGGCATCCCGGCTGGCGTGCTGAGCGTGGTGACCGGCAGTGCTGGCGAGGTCGGCGGCGAGCTGACCAGCAACGCCCTGGTTCGCAAGCTTTCCTTCACCGGCTCCACCGAAATCGGTCGCCAGCTGATGGAAGAATGCGCCAAGGACATCAAGAAGGTCTCCCTGGAGCTGGGCGGCAACGCGCCGTTCATCGTGTTCGACGACGCCGACCTGGACAAGGCGGTCGAGGGCGCGATCATCTCCAAGTACCGCAACAACGGCCAGACCTGCGTCTGCGCCAACCGTATCTACGTGCAGGACGGCGTCTACGACGCGTTCGCCGAGAAGCTCAAGGCCGCTGTCGCCAAGCTGAAGATCGGTAACGGCCTGGAAGAAGGCACCACCACCGGTCCGCTGATTGACGGCAAGGCTGTCGCCAAGGTCCAGGAGCACATCGAAGACGCAGTCTCCAAGGGCGCCAAGGTGCTGTCCGGCGGCAAGCTGATCGAAGGCAACTTCTTCGAGCCGACCATCCTGGTCGACGTGCCGAAGAGCGCTGCCGTGGCCAAGGAAGAAACCTTCGGCCCGCTGGCGCCGCTGTTCCGCTTCAAAGACGAAGCCGAAGTCATCGCCATGTCCAACGACACCGAGTTCGGCCTGGCTTCGTACTTCTATGCCCGTGACATGAGCCGTGTGTTCCGTGTCGCCGAGGCCCTGGAGTACGGCATGGTGGGTATCAACACCGGCCTGATCTCCAACGAAGTGGCGCCGTTCGGTGGCATCAAGGCCTCGGGCCTGGGCCGCGAAGGTTCCAAGTACGGCATCGAGGACTACCTCGAGATCAAGTACCTGTGCATCAGCATCTGATCACGTACTGAATTTCCCTCTGCCAGCGGGGCGCGAGAGCGACGTCTCGCTGGCCTTTTTGACACCGTAGTACCTGGTGGCCAGGGCGTTCACGACAGTCGATCAACGAATACTGTGCGTGGTCGCATCCAGCCACCCCCGAATAACAGCGCCATCTTGAGTCGGCGCGAATGAGGGCATTATGAGCAAGACCAACGAATCCTTGATGCAACGCCGTGTCAACGCCGTCCCACGTGGCGTTGGCCAGATCCACCCGATCTTCGTCGACACCGCGAAGAACTCGACCGTGATCGACGTTGAAGGCCGCGAACTGATCGACTTCGCCGGCGGCATCGCAGTACTGAACACCGGCCACCTGCACCCGAAAGTGGTTGCCGCCGTTCAAGAGCAGCTGACCAAAGTCAGCCACACCTGCTTCCAGGTTCTGGCGTACGAGCCCTACGTAGAGCTGTGCGAGAAGATCAACGCCATGGTCCCTGGCGACTTCGCCAAGAAGACCCTGCTGGTCTCCACCGGTTCCGAAGCCGTCGAGAACGCCGTGAAGATCGCTCGTGCCGCCACTGGCCGTGCCGGCGTGATCGCCTTCACCGGCGGCTACCACGGCCGCACCATGATGACCCTGGGCCTGACCGGCAAGGTCGTGCCTTACTCCGCTGGCATGGGCCTGATGCCGGGCGGCATCTTCCGCGCCCTGTTCCCGAGCGAACTGCACGGCATCAGCGTTGACGACGCTATCGCCTCGGTCGAGCGCATCTTCAAGAACGACGCCGAGCCACGCGACATCGCTGCCATCATCCTCGAGCCGGTACAAGGCGAAGGCGGCTTCCTGCCAGCGCCGAAAGAGCTGATGCAGCGCCTGCGCGCCCTGTGCGACCAGCACGGCATCCTGCTGATCGCCGACGAAGTCCAGACCGGCGCTGGCCGTACCGGTACCTTCTTCGCCATGGAGCAGATGGGCGTCGCGCCTGACCTGACCACCTTCGCCAAGTCCATCGCCGGCGGCTTCCCGCTGGCCGGTGTGTGCGGCAAGGCCGAGTACATGGACGCCATCGCTCCGGGCGGCCTGGGCGGCACCTACGCCGGTTCGCCGATCGCCTGCGCCGCGGCCCTGGCCGTCATCCAGGTGTTCGAAGAAGAGAAGCTGCTGGACCGCAGCAAGGCTGTGGGCGAGCGCCTGACCACCGGCCTGCGCAAGATCCAGGAAAAGCACCCGATCATCGGTGATGTCCGCGGCCTGGGCTCGATGATTGCTGTGGAAGTCTTCGAGAAAGGCACCCACACCCCGAACGCTGCCGCAGTCGCCCAGGTTGTGGCCAAGGCGCGTGACAAGGGCCTGATCCTGCTGTCTTGCGGCACCTACGGCAACGTCCTGCGTATCCTGGTTCCGCTGACCGCGGAAGATGCGCTGCTGGACAAGGGCCTGGCGATCATCGAAGAGTGCTTCGCCGAGCTCGCCTGAATGTGACAGGCGTCAGAAAAAAACCCGCTTCGGCGGGTTTTTTTTATGCCCAATGCCGGAGCGGAACGCTATCGTTGTGCCATGGATCCGCTTGGATGCTGCGACGGATCGCATGTAAAGGATTGCCAGGAGTCGCCGATGAGCGCTGCAAACCCCACCCCGCCTTGTGTCCTGATCGCCGAAGGCGATCCTTGGGTGCGCGACATGCTCCGCGAAATGCTGCTCAGCGTGCGTTGCGATGCACGCCTGCAGGTCTGCGCCGATGGCCCGGAGGCCCTGGCCGCGCTGGCGAGCAAGCCCGACCTGATCATCGCCGCCCGTGAGCTGGCCGGCGTCGATGGCCTCGACTTGCTGCGCAACGTGCGGGCCAAGGGGCACAAGCCCGCGTTGCCGTTCATCCTGATGAGCGAGCGCAACGACAGCGCCAGCGTGCACGAAGTGCTGCCGCTGCACCCCACGGCCTACCTGAGCAAACCCTTGGACCTGGATACCCTGCGCCAGCGCCTGGAGAAACTGCTGCTGGACGTCGGCGAACAGATCGCCTGCCCGGTGGCGCCATTGCCGCCGGGGATCACGTTGGCGGCCTACCTGGAGCAACGCCGGGCCAGTGCCGATGGTGGCCCGCTGTTCGCCGATGTGCAGGTGGCGATCAAGCGTGCGCTCGATCCCCATGGGCTGGACCTCAAACTGCTCGAGCAGGAGCTGCGCAACGACCCGCAGATCACTGCGGTGTTGATCGCCGCTGCCAACAGCGCCGCCCTGCACAGTGAAGTACCGGTGCAGACCCTGTTGCAGGCCTTGAGCAAGCTGGGCAGTACCCAGAGCATGAACCTGATCCTGGGCCTGACCCTCAAGCGCAGCGCGCGGCTGAGCGACCCGATGCTGGCTGGCCCTGCGGCCCGTTACTGGGACCTCTCGCTGCACACCGCCGAATATGCGCGTAGCCTGGCGCGCCTGCTGGAGCTGGAAGAAGAGCGGTGCTATTGCGCAGGGTTGCTGCATTGCCTGGGTGACCTGGCGGTGCTGCGTTGCCTGCAGGAGTGGCGCCTGGCCGGCGGTGAACTGGACGAGGGCCAGGTGCAACGAGCGCTCGACGAATATGGCGCCGCCTTCGGCTCGGCGTTGCGCACGCGCTGGCGTTTGCCGTTGGGGCTGCGCGAACTGATCGCGGCGATCTACCAGCTGGGCGGCGGGGTGTATTCACGGGAGATCCTGGCCATGAACCTGGCCGGTCAGTTGTCGCGGCTGCCGGCCGGGCAGGGGCTGGAGAAGGTGGCCAGCAACAAGACGGCGCGGTTGCTCAAGCTGGGGTTGGCGGAGTTGAGCCGGTTGCGCAAGGTCGAAGGCTGAATGCCAGGATCTATGCCCGAACGATCTGGTTCTTGCCCTGGCGCTTGGCCTGGTACATGGCCGCATCGGCACGGGCGAACAGGGTGTCGATGTTGTCGTCTTCATCGGTCAGCCCGGTCACGCCCTGGCTGACCGTGACGCCATAGGTTTCCGGCCCATGGTTGAAACGCTGGCGCTGGATCTCCCGTTGCAGGCGGTCGGCGATCTGTTCGGCGATTTCGGCGGTGCAACCGGGAAACACGGCGGCGAATTCCTCGCCACCGATGCGCCCGAACAAATCACCCCGGCGTAGTACGGCGCGGCCGCTGTCGGCGATGCGCTGCAGCACCTGGTCGCCTTCCTGGTGGCCGTAGCTGTCATTGATGCGCTTGAAGTCGTCGATATCCAACAACAGGAAGGCCAGGGGCGTGCCTTCCTCGCGGGCGGTTTCCAATGCCTGCCGGGCGCACTCGAAGAAGTGCCGGCGGTTGCTGCTCTGGGTCAGCACATCGGTGGTGGCCAGGCGCTGCAGCTCGCCTTCGAGCTGCTTCTTTTCGGTGATGTCCTCGGCGATGCCGACGATGATCACCCGCTGGTCCGCCTCGCGCTGTTGGTTGACGTAGCATTTGTCGCTCAGCCAGCGTATCTCGCCGGCCGCATTGATGATGCGGTACTCACGGTTTTCCACCGCGCCATGGAGCAGCACCTGGGCCAGGCTGTGCTCGGCGTATTCAAGGTCATCGGGGTAGATGCTGTCGCGCCACTCGTTGTAGTCGGCCAGCACCAGGCTGGCGGGGCGGCCGAAAATGCGTTCGTAGGCGGGGCTTACATAGAGCACCTGGTGGGTTTCCCAGTCGAACGCCCAGAGCACGGCATTGACGCTGTCGAGCAGGGAACTGTAGAGCTGCTCGCGTTCGCTCAGGCGGGCGACTTCGCCCTGGGCGTGGAGCAGGGCGAGCAGGGTTTGGGCGGTTTCCGGCGGTGCAGTGCCGGGTAAGGTTGGAGTGAGGTCTTTGGCCATGAGCACGGAGTGGTTCTCGGCATTGAAGCGTGCGGCCACGATCCGGCCCGCCACGCGGGCGATATGCCGGATTTGAGTCGGGAACAGGCGGCGAAGTTCCGGGCGGCACGCCCTGGCGCAGGGCGTGCCGATCAACGGCGATCAGGCCCCGGTAGGGCGCAGGGAATAGGTCTTGAGTTGGCCGGCGAAGTCGCGCAGGGCGTGAATGCCGCTGGCCTCGGCCTCGTGTACCCAATCCTTCATGGCGGCCAGCATGTCGTGGCCGTTGGCGCTGGTGCGGGCCCAGATCTGCTGCAGGGCCAGGCGCTTCTCATAGATGGTCTTGAGTGCCTGGCTATGGGCGAGCATGGACTCGATGCGTACGTGATGACGGTCTTGCAGCAGGCTGGTTTCACGCGACAGCAGGCGTTTGGCGTGGCGCAGACGATGGCGCACCGACGCGTCGACCCGCGCCAGCTCCTGCTTGACCAGGGGCGCGATGACCAGCTTGCGGTACTGGGCCATGATCTGGAAACGGTTGTTGAGGATCGCCATGGCGGTGTCCATGTCCAGGTGCGCCTTGCCTGCGACCCGGTGGGCGATGGGGGCTACACGCTGCACCTTGGCCAGGCGCAGCAGGCACAGCAGGCGGATCCACATCCAGCCCATGTCGAATTCCCAGCGCTTGACCGAGAGCTTGGCCGAGTTGGGGTAGGTGTGGTGGTTGTTGTGCAGCTCCTCGCCACCGATCACGATGCCCCAGGGCACCAGGTTGGTGGCGGCGTCGCGGCATTCGAAGTTGCGGTAGCCCAGCGCGTGGCCCAGGCCGTTGACCACGCCGGCAGCCCAGAACGGAATCCACATCATCTGGATCGCCCAGATGGTGATGCCGATGGTGCCGAACAGCAGCAGGTCGATGACCGCCATCAGCGCGATGCCACCGAACTTGTAGCGTGAATAGAGGTTGCGCTCGATCCAGTCGTCCGGGCAGTTCTTGCCGTAGATGCGCAGGGTCTCGGGGTTGCGCGCCTCCTCGCGGTACAGCTCGGCGCCTTTGCGTAGCACCGTGCCCAGGCCCTTGTGCACGGGGCTGTGCGGGTCGTCGGGGGTTTCGCACTTGGCGTGGTGTTTGCGGTGCACGGCCGTCCATTCACGGGTGTTCTGCGCAGTGGTCAGCCACAGCCAGAAGCGGAAGAAGTGCTTGAGACCGGCGTTGAGCTCCAGCGCGCGGTGGGCGGAATAGCGATGCAGGTAGAGGGTGACGCTGATGATCGTCACGTGGGTCATCAGCAGGGTGACGCCGACCAGTTGCCAGGCCGACAAGTCGAGCAGACCGTAGTACCACATAGGTGTAGAAACCCTCGAAAAAACAGGGGAACAGCGCTGGCATTATCCCTAGGTGGCGAAATAAAACCAGTCGACCTTTCCGCTAGCAAGTCACGGCATGTTTCAGCCTTTATAATGCCCCATTATTTTTCATGGGCTTACCCACCCGACATGTCTGTTTCCGTTCGCGACGCCTTGCGCATGGCTGCGTTGTACCTGGTGTTCTCGTTGCTCTGGCTGGTGGCGTCCGAGCACGTGTTGCAGGGTTTGTTCCTGGACCCGCAGTTGCTGGCGGCAGGGCGCTCGGCCAACGTATTCGTGTGGGTGCTGGTCAGCGCCGCGCTGATCTTCGTCTCGCGGGCCCGCCTGCTCAAATTCATTGGCATCGGCGCCCGCCTGCGCAGCGAGGATCGCGAACGCCTGCGCATGGCCGCTGCAGTATTCGACAGTACCCTCGAAGGCGTGCTGGTGACCGACAGCAGTGGCCTGATCGTGCACGTCAACCGTGCCTTCATGCGCATCACCGGCTACAGCCGGGACGAAGTGATCGGCCAGCGCCCGAGCAAGTTCAAGTCCGGCCGCCATGGCGCGGGGTTCTATCAGCAGATCTATGCCGCGCTGGCGGAAAAGGGCGAGTGGAGCGGGGAGATCTGGAACCGGCGCAAGAGCGGTGAAATCTACCCGCAATGGCAGACCATCTGTGCCATCCGCGACGACAGCGGTGCCCTCAGCCACTATGTGGCGGTGTTCAGCGACATCAGTGCGATCAAGCACTCCGAACAGGAGCTGGCCTACCTGGCGCACCACGACCCGCTGACGGGCCTGCCCAACCGCCTGCTGTTCAGCGACCGTGCCGAGCAGGCGCTGGCCAATGCCCAGGCCAACAAGCGCGGCTGTGCCTTGCTGTTGCTGGACCTCGACCATTTCCAGAGCATCAACGATGGCCTTGGCCATACCGTCGGTGACCAGTTGCTCAAGCTGGTGGGCGAGCGTCTGCGCGAGGCCCTGGGCAATGGCGTGACGCTGGCGCGCCTGGGCGGTGATGAATTCGGTGTGCTGGCCGAGGGCTGCGAGCAGGTGGGGCAGGCAGCGACCTTGGCCCAGGCCCTGTTGGAGCGTATGCGCGAGCCGTTCGTCTTCGACGACCATCGTTTGTTCGTTGGTGTCAGTATCGGCATCAGCCTGTTCCCCAGCGATGCGCAGAGCGCCGCGCAACTGCTGCGCAACGCGGACGCGGCACTGGGCAAGGCCAAGCACAACGGCCGCGCCTGCTATGCGTTGTACACCGAAGAGCTGACCGCTCATGCCCAGCACCGGGTCGAGACCGCCAGTGAGCTGCGCAGGGCCCTGGAGCAACAGGAACTGCGCGTGTTCTACCAGCCGGTGCATGACCTGTTCAGCGGCCAGATGGTCGGCGTCGAGGCGCTGGTACGCTGGGAGCACCCCACCCGCGGGCTGGTGTCGCCAGGGGAGTTCATTCCCATCGCCGAGCGTACCGGCCTGATCGCCGAGATCGATGCCTGGGTGCTGCGCCAGTCGTGCCGGCAGATGGTGCAGTGGCAGCGTGAAGGGCGCCAGTTGCGGTTCGTTGCGGTGAACATCTCCGCCCGGCTGTTTGGCCAGCGTGAGCTGTACCGGCAGGTGGCCGAGGTGCTGCATGACACCGGGCTGGATCCGGCGCTGCTGGAGTTGGAAGTCACCGAGAGCGCAGTGATGGCGGACCCGGAAGTGGCGCTCGAACAGCTGCACCGGCTGCGCGAGCTGGGGCTGAACCTGGCCATCGATGACTTCGGAACCGGTTACTCGTCGTTGCTGCGGCTCAAGCGCCTGCCGGTGCAGAAGCTCAAGATCGACCAGGGCTTCGTCGCCGGGCTACCTGAGGACGAGGACGACATGGCCATCGTGCGGGTGATCATCGCCCTGGCCCGAAGCATGGGTATGCAGGTGCATGCCGAAGGGATCGAACAGGCCGAGCAGGCACGGTTCCTGTTGGAACAGCAATGCGATGTGGGGCAGGGGTATTGGTTCGGGCGACCGGTGCCGGCGGGGGTGTTGTGGGAGCAGGCTTGTCCCGCGATCAAGGGCGAAGCCCTTGCCAGGCGACGGTGATATCGGGCCAGGCCTAATCGCGGGACAAGCCCGCACACAGGAGGCCTGCATCATCCAACAGATGAGCGCGGCATTCGCGGGTAAACCCGCTCCCACACTGGCTGCAAAAAACTACCGCTTGTTCAACCCCTTGGCCAGCCGGTCACCGCCCAGCTGGATCACCGCCACCAACGCCACCAGCATGGCGATCACGGTCAGCATGATCTGGCTGTCGAATCGCTGGTAGCCATACCGGTAGGCGATATCGCCCAGCCCGCCGGCACCAATGGCACCGGCCATGGCCGAGGAGTTGATCAGCGTCACCAGGGTGATGGTGAAGCCACCGACGATACCCGGCAGCGCCTCGGGCAGCAGCACATGCCAGACGATGTGCCAGCGCCGGCAGCCCATGGCCTGGGCGGCCTCCACCAAGCCATGGTCGACCTCGCGCAGGCTCACCTCGGCGATACGGGCGAAGAACGGCGTGGCGGCGATGGTCAGGGGTACCACCGCGGCCCACACACCGTAGGTGGTGCCGACCACCAGGCGGGTGAAGGGGATCAGCGCGACCATCAGGATCAGGAACGGGATCGAGCGGAACAGATTGACGATGGCGCCCAGCGTGCGATTCAACGTCGGGGCCTCGAAGATTCCGCCCTTGTCGCTGGTCACCAGGAACACCGCCATCGGTACGCCGACCAGCAGGGCCACCAGCGATGACACACCCACCATCAGCAAGGTATCGAGCAAGCCTTCGAGCAGGCGATCAAACCACATAGCCCAGTACCTCCGCGTCCTCGGCCCAGCTGCGGGCACGTTCCAGCAAATGCGACACCTCATGGGGCGAGCCCTGCACCGACAGGATCAATTGCCCCAGGGCATGGGCGCCGATGGTCTCGATGCCGCCCTGGAGCAGGCGCACCCGCCCGCCCAGGTCGGCGAACAGGTCCGACAGTGCCGGCTCGCCCAGCAGGCCCAGGCGCAGCACCACGGCAGCGCCTTTCCCAGGTTCCGAGCGCAGGCTGGCCTGCAGCGCGGCAGGCAGCTTGGTTTGCAAGGGCGCCAGCAGGGTTCGGGTCACCTCGTGCCGGGGCGTGCCGAATACCCGCCAGACCTCGCCCTGCTCGACCACCTCGCCGCGCTCGAGTACCACGACCCGGTGGCAGATATCGCGGATCACCGCCATTTCGTGGGTGATCAGCACCACGGTCAGGCCCAGGCGCTGGTTGATGTCGCGCAACAGCTCGAGGATCGAGGCGGTGGTTTCCGGATCCAGGGCCGAGGTGGCTTCGTCGCACAACAGGATCTCGGGGTCGTGCACCAGCGCGCGGGCGATGCCGACACGCTGTTTCTGCCCGCCGGACAGTTGCGCCGGGTATACGTCGTGCTTGTGCCCCAGGCCCACCAGCTCCAGCAGTTCACGCACCTTGCGGTGGCGCTCGGCCTGGGGCACGCCGGCCACCTTCAGTGGCAGCTCGATGTTCTGCCAGACCGTCTTGGCCGACATCAGGTTGAAGTGCTGGAAGATCATGCCGATGCGCCGGCGCAGGGCGACCAGGCGCTGTTCGTCGAACGCGGCGATGTCCACCTGGTCGATCAGCACCCGGCCCTGGCTGGGCTGTTCCAGGCGGTTGATGGTGCGCAGCAAGGACGACTTGCCGGCACCACTGCGGCCGATGATGCCGAAGATCTCGCCGCGGCGGATGTTCAGGTCGATGCCGTGCAACGCGGGCTGGTCCTGGCCTGGGTAGGTCTTGCCCAGGCCGATGAAGCGCACATGGGCTTCGTTGACTTCCGGGCGCAGAGCCTGCTGGCGGGCCAGGGGCGGCGAAAGGTTCGAAAGGGGCGCCCCAAGGGCGTTGGCGCTGCTCATCTCAACCCTCCCAGCCGGCCTGGTAGAGGCTGCCATGGGCCTTGTCCAGGGCTGCGCGCACCGCCGGCGAGTGCTGGTAGATATCGACGAACTTCGCCAGGCGCGGGTCGTCCTTGCTCTGCGGGCGAATGACGAACTGGATCACGTACTCCTTGTTCTCCAGGCCGTCGAACAGCAGTGCCGAGGTGGCGTCGAAACTGTTGGCCAGGCGGATATAGGCCGGATAGCCCTGGACCAGGTCGGCGTCGTCATAGGCCCGCACCAGCTGCACCGCCTCCACCTGGAGGATCTTCAGTTTCTTCGGGTTGGCGATGATGTCTTCCTCGGTCGCCTTGTAACCCACGCCCGGCTTGAGCGTGATCAACCCGGCCTTGGCCAGCAGTTGCAGCCCGCGCCCGCTGTTGATCGGATCGTTTGCGATGGCCACGCTGGCGCCTTCGGGCAGTTCGCTGAACTGCTTGTACTGCTTCGAGTACAGCCCGACGTTGTTGATGATGCCTGGGGCATAGGGCACCAGGTCGAACCCGGCGGCGGCCTTGGCGTTCTCGAGGAAGGGAATGTGCTGGAAGTAGTTCACGTCGATGTCACCGCTCTGCAGGCTGACATTGGGCGCGATCCAGTCGCTGAACTCGATCAGCTTCACCTCCAGGCCTTGCTTGTGCGCCTCCTCCACGGCTGCTTCCAGTGGAATGGCGAAGGCGGCGGTGGTGCCGATCTTCAGGGGTTCGGCGCCCAGTGCGCCGGTGACGATACCCAGGGACAGGACAGCGGCCGCGACGGGCCGGAACAGTTTCTCAAGCATGGTGCAGGGCTCCAGTCGGGGCGGTGGTGGGGGTGCGGTAGCTGGCGCCGGGGTGGTCGGCGGGCAGGTGGGGGTGGCTTGCCTGGAACAGCTTCTGACGCAAGGTGCCCTGTGCGTAGGCAGTCTTGTAGCGGCCGCGACGTTGCAGCTCGGGTATCACCAGGTCGATGAAATCCTCGTAGCTCTCCGGAGTGACGGTACGGGTCAGGTTGAAACCGTCCAGGCCGGTCTGGTCGATCCAGTCGATCAATTGCTCGGCGACCTGCCCGGGTGCGCCGACCAAGGTCACGTAGCGCCCGCCCAGGGCGTGTTGCTGCAGCAGGCGACGACGGGTCCAGGCGCTTTCCTGCAACTGGCGGGTGGCGGATTGAATGGCGTTGCCCTTGGCGAAACCGATCGGTTCGTCGAGCCCGTAGGCGGCGAAATCGATGCCGGTGGAGCTGGCGAAATGCGCCACGCCCGCTTCTGCGCTGGCATGGCGCAGGTACTCGGCATGCTTGGCGCGGGCCTGTGCCTCGGTGGGCGCGACGATCACCGTGATGCCCAGGAAGACCTTGATCGCCTGTGGATCACGGCCGGCGGTTCTGGCTGCTGCGCGCACCTTGTCGACCTGGGCGCGGGTGGCTTCCTGGCTCTGGCCGCCGATGAACACGCATTCGGCGTGGTGGCCGGCGAAGGCCAGGCCACGGGGCGAGCTGCCGGCCTGGAACAGCACCGGGGTACGCTGGGGCGAGGGTTCGCACAGGTGGTAGCCCTCGACCTTGTAGAACTCGCCATGGTGGCGGACCTTGTGCACCTTGTCCGGCCGGGCATAGACCCGGCGTTCGCGGTCAACGACGACCGCATCGTCCTCCCAGCTGCCTTCGAGCAGCTTGTACAGCACCTGCAGGTATTCGTCGGCCTGATCGTAGCGCCGATCGTGCTCGGGTTGTCGCGCCAGGCCCATGGCTCGGGCGGCACTGTCCAGGTAACCGGTGACGATGTTCCAACCGACCCGACCGCCGCTCAGGTGATCGAGCGTGGAGAGGCGTCGGGCGAACAGGTAGGGCGCCTCGTAGGTGAGGTTGGCGGTGAGGCCGAAGCCCAGGTGCTCGGTGGCGGCCGCCATGGCCGAGACCAGCAGCAACGGGTCGTTGACCGGCAGCTGGACGGACTCTTTCAAGGGCACATCAACGGACTGCCCGTAGACATCGTAGGTACCGACGATGTCGGCCATGAACAGGCCGTCGAACAGCCCGCGCTCGAGCAGGCGTGCCAGGTCGGTCCAGTAGGCCAGGGTCTTGTATTGGGTCGAGGTGTCCCGAGGGTGGGTCCACAGGCCGTGGTTGATATGCCCGACACAGTTCATGTTGAAGGCATTGAGCAGGATCTGCCTGGCCATCAGATGGTCCCCCGACGTGGCGGGTTTTCCCCGTTGAGGTAGTAGTTGCCGATGGCGTGGTATTTCCAGCGCACCGGGTCATGCAGGGTATGTACCCGGGCGTTGCGCCAGTGGCGGTCGAGGTTGTGCTCGGCCAGGGTGGCCTGGCTGCCGGCCAGCTCGAACAGGGTGCTGCCGGCGGCGAGGGAAATCTCCGTACTGATCGCCCGGGCCTCGGCCACGGCGATGGAGGCGGCCGCGACATTGTCGGCACTGCTGTCGTCGCGGGCCCGGTCGAGGTATTCGCCGGCCCGCTCCAGCAGCGCTTCGGCCGCGTGCAGGCGGATGGCGAGGTGGCCGAAGCTCTTCAACGTCAACGGGTCATCGCTGGCCTTGTCCAGGCCGGCGTCGATCCACGGTCGGCTGCGTGTACGCACGAAGTGCAGGGCGTCGTCGAGTGCGGCACGGGCGATGCCGGTGTCGATGGCGGCATGAAGGATCTGCGCCAGAGGGCCGACCGGGGTGGGGCGCTCGAAGGCGCTCTGGAAGGGCACGACATCTTCGCTGCGCACGGGCACGTTGTCGAACACCACCGAACCACTGCCGGTGGTGCGCTGGCCGAAACCGCTCCAGTCGTCGATCACCTTAAGGCCCGGGCTGTCGGCGGGCACGAACACCAGGTGTTGCACGCCATCTTCATCCACCACCGAGGTGGGGATGCGCTGGGCGTACAGCGCGCCGGTCGCATAGAACTTGCGGCCATCGATGCGCAGGCCGTCGCCCTCGCGTATCAGGCGGGTGGTGCGATCGTGGGCGGTGCGGGTACCCAGTTCTGCCAGGGCATTGCCGAAGCGCTGGCCAGCCAGTACCTCGGCATAGAGGCGCTGCTGCTGGTGCAGGGTGCCGTTCACGCGGAGCACTTCCAGGGCATAGAAATGATTCTGCGGGATCTGCCCCAGGGCGGCGTCGGCCTGGGCGATACGGGCCACGACCTTGGCCAGGGTGACGTTGGACACGCCTGCACCGCCGAAGGCCTTGGGTACGCTGATGGCCCACAGGCCGGAACGGGTGAATAGGTCGAGTTCGGCGTGAGGCAGGCGGCGTTCGCGGTCGCGCAGGGCGCTGTCACAGTGCAGGTATTGGGCGATGTCCTCGGCGACGGCCAGGGCCTGGGCGTCGGAGGTGATGAGCGCCGGTTTGGGGAAGGGCGTGGTCAGTGCGTTCATGTGTTTCTCCAGTGGGAGCGCCGGGGCCGCTTCGCGCCCCTTTCGCGGGGCAAGCCCGCTCCTACAGAAGAACGCATACCCCTGTAGGAGCGGCCTTGCGCCGCGAAAGGGCTGCGTAGCAGCCTCAGGGCTCGCCAATCAGATCCAGGAATGCCGCGCAGGGCGTGTGCCGTTCAGGTGCCAGGCACCGACGGCGTGGTATTTCCAGCGCACCGGGTCATGCAAGGTGTGCACGCGGGCGTTGCGCCAGTGCCGGTCGAGGTTGAACTCGGCGAGGGTGGCGCGGCTGCCGGCCAGTTCGAACAGCTTCTCGCTCGCCTGCAACGCGACCTCGGTGGTCAGTACCTTGGCCTCGGCCACGGCGATCGAGGCCCGTGCCGCGCCGTCCTCGTCCACCGGGCCGGCGTTGACTTGGTCGAGCACGCGCGCAGCCTTGCGCAGTAGGGCCTGGGCGGCATGCAGTTCGAGCTTCAGGCGGCCGATGTCGGCGATCACGTAGGGGTCGTCGCTGGCGCGCTCTACCTTGGCTTCGATCCAGGGGCGGGATTTTTCCCGCACGAAGCCGATTGCATCCTCGATGGCCGCTTCGGCGATGCCGGCATCGATGGCCGCCTGGATCAATTGCGAGGCGGCGCCCTGGGTGCTGGGCACCTCGCGCAGGCGCCAGCTGTCGATCACCAGGTCGGCTTCGACCGGCACCTGGTCGAGCAGCACGGTGCCGCTGGCCGTGGTGCGCTGGCCAAAGCCAGACCAGTCGTCGACAATCCGCAGCCCCGGGCTGCCTCGGCGCACGAACGCCAGGCGCTGGCGGCCTTCGTCGTCCAGAGCCTTGACTGCCACCCAATGGGCGAACAGGGCGCCGGTGGAGTAGAACTTCTCACCGCTGATGCGATAGCGATCGCCATCGCGGGTGATCCGTGCCTTGAGGGTCAGGGTGTCCTTGGTGCCACGCTCAGGCCCGGCGTTGCCGATGCGCCAGCCATCGAGCATGGAGCGAAAGAGCACCGCCTGCTGGGCCTCGGTGGCGGTCAGGCGCAGCAGTTGGATGATGCCGAACTGGTTTTGCGGAATCTGCCCCAGGGCCGGGTCGGCGGCGCTGATCAGGCGGAAGACTTCGGCGATGGTCTCGAAGGAGACCTCGGGGCCGCCATGGGCCTTGGGGATGCTGATGCTGCCCAGGCCGCTGCGGGTGAACTGTTCGATTTCCGTCCATGGCAGCTTGCGCTGCTGGTCGCGGCGCGCGGCCTGCTGGCGGGCGGTATGTGCCAGTTCGCGGGCCGCTTGCAGGGCCTGGGCGTCGTTTTGCAATACCGTGGCCGGCAGCAACAGGGGCGAGCTGTCGAGATCGCGGGTGGACCTGACCATTCCTTACCTCACAAAGTTGAAAACGTCGCCGGTGGCGACAGACATTTGCTGGTCCGGTGGTCCGGTCTATATACCGTATGCGCTTATAAAAACTTTATGAACTAACTTTTTGGACTATGTATAGAAGTTGGGATTCGTATTGCCCGAACGGACGCAATCGCGGGACAAGCCCGCTCCTACAAAGGCAGTGCAAGCTAGCAGGCATGATGCATGCCCTGCGGGCTTGTCCCGCGATTGCATCGGTCAGCCAGCTGCTGTCCCGAGGAACTTGCGCAGGAACTGCCGCGTGCGCTCTTCCCTGGGGTTGGCGAACAGTGCCTTGGCTTCTCCCTGCTCCACGATCACACCCTTGTCGAAAAAGATCACCCGGTTGGCCACGTCCCGGGCGAAGCTCATCTCGTGGGTGACGATGATCATGGTGCGTTTCTCCTCGGCAAGGCCGCGGATGGTCTCCAACACCTCGCCGACCAGTTCGGGATCGAGCGCCGAGGTCGGCTCGTCGAAGAGGATCACCTCCGGCTCCATGGCCAGGGCCCGGGCGATGGCCACCCGTTGTTGCTGCCCGCCGGACAGGCGCCGTGGGTAGGCGTCTTCCTTGCCGGCCAGGCCGACCTTGGCCAGTAGCCGTCGGCCCAGTTCGATGGCTTGGGCGCGGGGCGTCTTCTTGACGATCACCGGCCCTTCGATGACGTTCTCCAGCGCCGAGCGGTGGGGGAACAGGTTGAAGTTCTGGAACACGAACCCGGCCTGCTGGCGCAGGCGGCGAATCGCCCCTTGCTGGCTGCCCAGCGGGCGGTTGGCGTCGATGCTGATGTCACCGATCTGGATCCGCCCGGCGTCGGGCGTCTCCAGCAGGTTGAGGCAGCGCAGGAAGGTGGTCTTGCCCGAACCGCTGGGGCCGATGATGGCCACCACCTCGCCGGGCTGGACCGTCAGGTCGATACCGTCGAGCACGGTGTGGCCTTTGAACTGCTTGGTCAGGCCTTGTACTGCGATCATCTTCAGTGCTCCTGGTCATGCTGGTTGACCCGCGCTTCCATGCGGTTCTGGAAGTGCGCGAGGATGCTGCACAGCACCCAGTAGATCACGGCAACGGCCAGGTACATGGTGAAGACCTCGAAGGTCCGTGCGGTGATCAGCTGGGCCTGGCGGAACAGCTCCGGCACCTGGATGGTTGCCGCCAGGGCGGTGTCCTTGACCAGCGAGATGAAGCTGTTGCCCAGTGGCGGCAAGGCCGTGCGCATGGCCTGGGGCAGGATCGCCCGGCGCATGGCCTGGGTGCGGGTCATGCCGATGCTGGCGGCAGCCTCCCACTGGCCACGGTCGATCGAGGCGATCGCCGCGCGCAGGATTTCACAGATGTACGCCGCCATGTTCAGCGACAGGCCGATCAGTGACGCCGGTATCGGGTCGAGCTCGATACCGATCTGCGGCATGCCGAAGTAGATGACGAACAGTTGCACCAGCAGCGGCGTACCACGGAAGAACGACACATAGACCCGTGCCAGCCAGTCCAGCGGCAGGATCTTCGACAGGCGCATCAAGGCCAGGGCAAAGCCCAGGACCAGCCCGAAGAACATGCCGCCGACGCTGAGCAGCACCGTGTAGCCAGCGCCCTTCAACAGGAAGGGCGTGGAGTCGATGACGAGTTGCAGGCTTTCAGCGATCATTGGGTGACATCGGCACCGAAGTACTTCTCGGACAGCTTGGCCAGGGAGCCATCAGCCTTGAGCTTGTCCAGCGCCTTGTTGATCGCCTCGAGCAGCTCAGGCTCGCCCTTGCGCAGGGCCACGCCCGACTCCAGGCGCGAGAAGGCCTCGCCGGCGAGCTGGGTGTCCTTGGCTTTCTGCGCGTACTCCAGCGCGGCCAGGCGGTCGATCAGGATCGCATCGATGCGGCCATTGCGCAGGTCGGCGAACTTGCTCGGGTCGTCTTCGTAGGTGCGCACGTCCGCTTGCGGGACGTCTTTCTTCACCCACTGCTCGTAGTTGGTGCCCAGGCCCACGCCCACTTTCTTGCCGGCCAGGTCCTGCGCGGTCTTGATGTTCAGCTGCTCGGCCTTCTTCTTCAGAACCAGGGCCTGGATGCCGGAGATGGTGTAGGGCTCGGAGAAGTCGTATTTCTTCTTGCGCTCATCGGAAATGGTGACCTGGTTGACCACCACGTCCAGGCGCTTGGACTCGAGTGCGGCGAGGATGCCATCCCACTTGGTTGGCCGGATCTTGGCCTTGACGCCCAGCTCCTTGGCCAGGAGCTCGGAAAGCTCCACTTCGAAACCGGCGAGCTTGCCGTCTTCGTCGACGAAGCTGAACGGCGGGTAGGTACCTTCCAGGCCGATGCTGATGCTGCCTTTTTCCTGGATGTTCTTCAGCTGCTCGCCGGCGAAGGCCTGGCTGAACAGGCCGGTGCCCAACAGGAGGGCAAGGCTGGCGTTGAGAAGTGGCTTGGTGAATCTGGTCATGGCTGGGCCCCGCGCTTGTTGTGGAAGTAGTGGGTGGCGACTATAGGGGTGGGCTTGTTAGGTCTGGAAATAATAAAAACTTATTTTGTTATTTCTTTTTTGTGTTTCGTCGAGGGTTCGGCAGCCTTGAGGGTAGGCCACGAACGTAAGTTCGTCGTCTGCTTATACCCGACTTAGCGCAGGATGGAATAAAGCGTTGTTTTTTCCAAGAGACGGATTTGCCGTAGAGTGGATCGCACCGGCGGCGTCATTCCCCAAAGAGGCTTTCCAACAAGCCGCCGAGCCAGGAGAACACCGTGAGCGAACATTCATCCACAGGCCGTTGGCAACTGCAGGGTATCGTCAGTGACTTGCGCAGTGCCCGCGAACAATGGCGAACCCGCAATGGCCGCAGCAGCGGCGAGCAGGGCGGGCGCGAGCTACCGTCGCGCGAGGCCATGCGGCACATCCTCGAGCAATTGTGCGGGGCGTTGTTTCCCATGCGCCTGGGGCCGGTGGACCTGCGTGAAGAAAGCGAGGACTTCTATGTCGGCCATACGCTGGACGCTGCGCTGACGGCGCTGTTGGCCCAGGCACGCCTGGAGTTGCGCTACGCTGCGCGCCAGGGCAAGGCCGAGGTGACGGATGTCGACGCCCATGCCCTGCACCTGATCCAGGGCTTCGCTGCCGCCTTGCCGGGGTTGCGCGTGCTGCTCGACACCGACGTACTGGCGGCCTACCAGGGCGACCCGGCGGCGCGCAGCGTCGACGAGGTGCTGCTGTGCTACCCCGGTATCCTGGCCATCATCCACCACCGCCTGGCCCACCACCTGTACCAGGCTGGCCTGCCGCTGCTGGCGCGGATCAGTTCAGAACTGGCCCACTCGGCCACCGGCATCGATATCCACCCTGGCGCGCAGATCGGCCCGAGTTTCTTCATCGACCATGGCACCGGCGTGGTGATCGGCGAGACGGCGATCATCGGCGAGCGGGTGCGCATCTACCAGGCCGTGACCCTGGGCGCCAAGCGCTTCCCGGCGGACGAAACCGGCATGCTGCACAAGGGCGAGCCGCGCCACCCGATCGTCGAGGACGATGTGGTGATCTATGCGGGCGCGACCATCCTGGGGCGGATCACCATCGGCAAGGGCTCGACCATCGGCGGCAATGTCTGGTTGACCCGCAGCGTGCCGGCCGAGAGCAACATCACCCAGGCGAACCTACAGTTGGAGTGCGAAGGGCAGAAGTAAACCTGGCCTCAAGGGTTGACTGTGCCGGCGCAATCGCGGGACAAGCCCGCTCCTACAGAGGTCAGCGCTTGCCGCTCGTTCTTTGCGCGACAGCGCAGCCCGAAGGGCTGGGAGCGGGCTTGTCCCGCGATTGCGGCTTGAGGTTCAACGGTCGGGCAAGGTCGCATTGAACGCCGATCCATGTTTAACTTGAACGCTTGTTCAAATTAAAACGCTGGTCCATTGCCGGTGTTCAACAGGAGGATCCCCTTTGCTGAACCCGTTCAATCCGAACCTTTCACCGCTCCACGAGGTGCACGCCTCATGAGTGCACCGACCCCCTCCCTTGCCAATGGCAAGATCCGCATGAACCCCCCGGTGTTCTATTTCGCGGCAAGTTTCATCCTCATCTTCGGCCTGGTGGTCATCGCCAACCCTACGGCGGCAGGCGAGTGGCTGCTCGCGGCGCAGAACTGGGCGGCCAATACCGTGGGCTGGTACTACATGCTGGCCATGACCCTGTACCTGGTCTTCGTGGTGGTCACCGCCTTGTCCGGCTACGGCAAGATCAAGCTCGGTGCCGACCACGACGAGCCCGAGTTCAGCTACCTGTCCTGGGCCGGCATGCTGTTCGCCGCCGGCATCAGCATCACCCTGTTCTTCTTCTGCGTCTCCGAACCGCTGACCCACATGATGCAGCCGCCCCAGGGCGAAGGCGGCACGGTGGAAGCCGGGCGCCAGGCAATGGAACTGCTGTTCCTGCACTGGGGGCTGCATGGCTGGGGCGTGTTCGCCTTCGTCGGCATGGCCCTGGCCTATTTCGCCTACCGGCACAACCTGCCGCTGGCGCTGCGGTCGGCCCTGTACCCGCTGATCGGCAAGCGTATCAACGGCCCGATCGGCTACGCGGTGGACGGCTTCGGCATCATCGCCACGGTGTTCGGCCTGGGCGCCGACATGGGCTTTGGCGTACTGCACCTGAACGCGGGCCTGGACTACCTGTTCGGCATCAGCCACAGCCAGTGGGTGCAGGTGATCCTCATCACCCTGATGATGGGCGCCGCAGTGGCCGTGGCGGTGGCCGGGGTGGAGAAGGGCGTGCGGGTGATGAGCGACATCAACCTGTTCCTGGCCTGTGCGCTGCTCTTGTTCGTGTTGTTCGCAGGCCCTACCCAGCACCTGTTCAATACCCTGATCCAGAACCTGGGCGACTACCTCGGTGCCTTGCCGCGCAAGACCTTCGACGTGTATGCCTACGGCGAGAACCGCGACTGGCTGGGTGGCTGGACCGTGTTCTACTGGGCCTGGTGGATCGCCTGGGCGCCGTTCGTTGGCCTGTTCATCGCGCGGATCTCCCGTGGGCGCACCATCCGTGAATTCGTCTTCGGCGTGCTGCTCATCCCGCTGGGCTTCACCCTGGCGTGGATGTCGATCTTCGGCAACAGCGCCCTGACACAGGTGCTCGACCATGGCCTGACTGCCCTCGGCCAGTCGGCCCTGGAAAACCCGTCGATGAGCCTGTACCTGCTGTTGGAAACCTACCCGTGGAGCAAGACGGTGATCGCGGTGACGGTGTTCATCAGCTTCGTGTTCTTCGTCACCTCCGCCGACTCCGGCACCGTGGTGCTCTCGACCTTGTCGGCCAAGGGTGGCGAGGCCGACGAAGACGGCCCGAACTGGCTGCGCATCTTCTGGGGCGCGATGACCGCGCTGGTGACCATCGGCCTGTTGTTCGCCGGCAGCATCGACTCGCTCAAGTCGGCGGTGGTGCTGACCTCGCTGCCGTTCTCGCTGATCCTGCTGTGCATGATGTGGGGGCTGCACAAGGCGTTCTACCTGGAGTCCCAGCGGCAGATCGCGCAGATGCATTCCCTGGCGCCGTTCGCCGTGTCGCGCCGTGGCCGTGGTGGCTGGCGCCAGCGCCTGAGCCAGGCGGTGCACTTCCCATCGCGCGACGAGGTGTACCGCTTCATGGACGACGTGGTGCGCCCGGCCATTGGCGAGGTGAGCGAGGTGTTCATGCAAAAAGGGGTGAACCTGATCACCCAGGACGACCCCAGCCACGACAACGTCAGCCTGAAGATCGGCCTGGGCGAGGAACAGCCGTTCATCTACCAGGTACAGATGCGCGGGTATTTCACCCCCTCGTTCGCCTTGGGCGGGCTGGGGACGCAGGAGTTGAAGAACCGCCGTTACTACCGTGCCGAGGTGCATCTGGCCGAAGGTAGCCAGAACTACGACCTGGTGGGCTACAGCAAGGAGCAGATCATCAACGACATCCTCGACCAGTACGAGCGGCACATGCAGTTCCTGCACCTGGTCCGCTAGATCGCCGGGGCCACCTTGCGGTCTTTTCGCGGCACAAGGCCGCTCCTACAGGCAACGCGATCGCCTGTAGGAGCGGCCTCGTGCCGCGAAAGGAGGCCGCAGGCCTCCCACTCCCATCAAAACGGCGCATCCCCCAGGATGGTCGCCCGATGCATCACCCGCCGGCTCGGCCGGTAGTCGTCCACCGCGAAATGTTGGGTCACGCGGTTGTCCCAGAACGCCACGTCATTTTCCTGCCATCTCCAGCGAATGCTGAACTCCGGCCGCGTGGCATGGGCGAACAGCAGCTTGAGCAGCGCCTCGCTTTCCTGCTCGTTCAATTCATTGATCCGCGTGGTGAACCCTTCGTTGACGAACAACGCCTTGCGCCCGCTGACCGGGTGGGTGCGCACCACCGGGTGCGACAGTGGCGGGTTGTTGCGTCGGGTGGCCTCCCAGCGCGCCAGGTCCTCGGGCGTGGTGCCGAAGCGTTCCAGCGGGAAGGACTTGGTGAAGTCATGGGTCGCGGTCAGGCCGTCGAGCATCTCCCGCAGTGGGGCCGACAATGCCTCGAAGGCCGCGATGCCGCTGGCCCATAGGGTGTCGCCACCGAAGGCCGGCAGTTGCTTGGCGCTGAGCACCGCGCCCAAGGCAGGTGTTGGCAGGAAGGTGACGTCGGTGTGCCAGACAGCATTGTCGCGGACATCGGTGACCGCCGTGTCGAGAACCAACACTTGTGGAGTTTCCGGCACGTTGGGGTAGATCGGGTGGATGTGCAGGTCGCCGAACTGGGCCGCGAACCTGGCCTGCTGCGCAGGCGTGATCGGCTGGTCGCGGAAGAACAGCACCTGGTGCTTGAGCAGCGCCTGCTCGATGGCGTCGCGTTGCTCGAGGGTGATGTCGCGGCTCAGGTCCACGCCGCTGATCTGGGCGCCGAGCGCAGGGCTCAGGGGAGTGATGGTCAGGCTCATGTCGGTCTCGTTCTTGAATTCAAGGCGCCGGGCTGCCGGCGTGGTCAGTGACTCTGCCCATGCCAGGGCACCAGCTTGCGTTGCAGGGCGCGCAGGCCCATCTCCAGGGCGAAGGCGATCAGCGCGATCAGCAGGATGCCCAGCACCACCACGTCGGTGACCAGGAACTGCGCCGCCGACTGCACCATGAAGCCCAGGCCGCTGGTGGCGGCGATCAGCTCGGCGGCCACCAGGGTCGACCAGCCGACGCCCAGGCCGATACGGATACCGGTCAGGATGTCGGGCAGTGCGCTGGGCAGGATCACGTGGCGAACCAGCTGGGCCCGGGTCGCGCCCAGGGACTGCGCGGCGCGCAGCTTGGCCGGGTCGACCGTGCGCACGCCGGTGGCGGTGGCGATGGCGATCGGCGCGAAGATGGCCAAGTAGATCAGCAACACCTTCGACAGCTCGCCGATGCCGCACCAGATCACGATCAGCGGCAGGTAGGCCAGCGGCGGGATCGGCCGGTAGAACTCGATCAGCGGGTCGAGGATGCCTCGGGCCACGCGGTTGTGGCCGATGGCGATGCCGATCGGAATGGCGCTGAGGATGGCGGCAGCCAGGGCCAGGCCGATGCGCCCTAGGCTGGCGCCCAGGTGTTGCCAGAGGCTCGCATCCATGTAGCCCTGGGTGAACAGGGTCCAGGCCTTGGCCAGGATGTCGGCAGGCGAGGGCAGGAACAGCGGCTCGATCCAGCCGGCCGCTGTCACCAGCCACCAGGCCAGCAACAGGGTGGCGAGGGTCAGGGCGCTGATCCAGCGGGTGGGCAGCGGGCGGTGTGTGGGGGGTGTGACGGTTGGCCGGGCGACAGGCTTGTCGCTGACCGGCAGGTCCAGGCTGCTCATGCGGGCTCCTGCCGACGGGCGGCTTCGCGTTGGGAAAACACCCGCGCCAGCACGTGCTCGCGGGTTTCGATGAAACGTGGGTCGGACTTGATCGCCCGCGCCGGTTCGCCGGCGGCGTAGCGCTGGCCGAAATCCAGCTGTAGGCGCTCGACCACCCGCCCCGGGTTGGGGGCCAGCAACACCAGTTCGCTGGCCAGGAATACGGCTTCCTCGATGTCATGGGTGATCAGGAACACGGGCTTGGCAGTGCGCTGCCAGACCTGCAGCAGCAGTTCCTGCATCTGCTCGCGGGTGAAGGCGTCGAGGGCGCCGAAGGGTTCGTCCATCAGCAGCACCCGCGGGTCTGCCGCCAGCGCCCGGGCCAGACCTACGCGTTGCTTCTGGCCGCCGGAGAGTTGCCAGATGTGGCGGTCGCCGAAGCCTGCGAGGTCGACCAGCGTAAGCAGCTCACGAGCCTTGGCTTCGCGCTGGGCGCGAGGTACGCCGGCTAGCTCCAGGCCGAAGGCGACATTGCCCAGCACGTTCTGCCAGGGCAACAGGGCATCGTCCTGGAACACCACACCGCGTTCGGCTCCGGGGCCTTCGACCGGCTTGCCGTCAAGGGTGATGCGGCCTGCGCTGGGGACGACGAAGCCGGCGATGAGGTTGAGCAGCGAGGTCTTGCCGCTGCCGGAAGGCCCCAGGGCCACCAGCAACTGGCGTGGCCCGAGGCTCAGGTTGATGTCGGCCAGCACCGGGGCGTCGGTGCCGGGGTACTGTGCGCTGATGCGCTCCAGTTCGAGCAAGGCCATGGCAGGCTCCGTCGTGAATACTGCTGTTGATCAGGGCCGCTGCACACCTGATCGCGGGGCAAGCCCGCTCCCACAGGTTTTGCGGTGATCGTTGTAGGAGCGGGCTTGTCCCGCGATGGGCCGCGCAGCGGCCCCCGTGTTCAGTTGGGCAGGTATTGCGCGCTGACGTACGGCGAGTAGTCCGGCAGCACCGCTTCGACCTTGCCCTGCTGCTTGAGGAAGGTGGCGGTGTCGGTCAGCGCCTGGGTGGTCGGCGCGCCCAAGGCATTGGCCTGGTCGGCCGCCAGCGGGTACACGTTGCCCTGCAGCAGCACCGGAATATCCGCAGGCTTGGCGCCGGAGAGCTTGGCCAGCTTGCTGACGTTGTCCGGGTTGGCCAGCCAGGCATTCGGGTCCTTGCGGTAGTCGGCGTAGGCGTCGAGGGTGACTTTGGCGAACGATTTGACGATGTCCGGGTGCTTGGCGGCGAAGTCCTTGCGCACGATCCAGGCGTCGAAAGTCGGCGCACCCTTGCCGGCCAGCTCGCCAGAAGTGATCAGCACCTTGCCGTTTTCCTTGGCCACGCCCAGGGCCGGGTCCCAGACGTAGGTGGCATCGATGTCGCCACGCTTCCAGGCCGCAATGATCGCCGGCGGCGCGAGGTTGAGGATCTGTACCTTGGCCGGGTCGATGTTCCACTGCTTGAGCGCCGCCAGCAGGCTGTAGTGCCCGGTGGACACGAACGGTACGGCGACTTTCTTGCCGACCAGGTCTTGCGGGGTCTTGATGCTGTCGCGAGCCACCAGGGCCTCGCCAGCGCCGATCTGGGTGGCGATCAGGAAAGTTTCCACCGGCAGCTTGCGGCTGGCGGCGGCGGCCAGGGGGCTGGAGCCCAAATAGCCGATCTGCACGTCGCCGGAGGCGACGGCGGTGATCACGTCGGCACCGTTGTCGAACTTGCGCCAGTCGATGCTGGCCTGGCTGGCTTTCTCGTAGGTGCCGTCGACCTGGGCGACCTTGGCCGGGTCGACGGTGGTCTGGTAGGCCACCGTCAGGTCGGCGGCCTGGGCCAGCCAGCTGGTGCCGGCGAGGGTCAGGGCAGCGAACAGGCGCAGCGGAGTGTGCGGGGTCATGGGTGAACTCCTCGTCAGGCAAATGGGCTCGATGACGAGAAGGCTAATTGATCTAAGAAATCAAAAATAAATAACTTTTAAGCATTAGCTTAGGAGCCAAATGAAGCCAGCCAAGGTGCAGCCGGCTGAGCGCGATGGCGAAATCCTGACCGCCTGCTAGGCTTTTTCGATTTTGCGGGAGGTGGAAGGCGCCTATAAGCAAACGTTTGCAAATAACCTAAAGGAATGAAATGACCTTGCCGATACAACTTTTGGCTGTAATGGTTCCAAAGATATTCCCTAAAAGTCTTAGAAATTCATAAAACAGTCATTTTGGATTTATAGGATTGTCATTATCCTGTTTGCGCAGACGGCGTCTTAGACCTTAGTCGCGAAACGGTTTGTAACGATTGACTTGGCGGACATGGGTTGGTGCTAAATCGGCCCATCCCGGTGAGCAGGGCGTCAGACCCTGCCACCTGAGACGCATAAAAATTAGAACGTAGAGGAGCAAAACATGTACAAGTCCAGCCTGGCTCTGGCCGTGGCACTGGGGGTTCTCGCCCAACAAGCAGGTGCAGCAGGGTTCGTCGAGGACAGCAAGCTGTCCCTGAGCTCGCGCACCATGTACTTCAACAATGACAACCGTGCGGGTGGCGCCGATAACCGTGAGTCGGGTCAGGGCTTCAAGCTCGACTACATCTCCGGGTTCACCGACGGTACTGTAGGGTTCGGTGTAGATGCCCAGGCATTGTGGGGTATTCACCTGGATGGTGGTCGCGGCAAGCATCCGAACAGCAGCACCTTCTTCCCGAGCGAGACCAACGGCTCGGCAGTGGATCAATGGACACGTTTCGGCGCCAATGCCAAGGCTCGCTTCTCCAAGACCGAAGCCCACTTCGGTAGCGCTTTGGCGCCCATGCTGCCGATCCTGGTTTCCAACGATGGCCGTCTGCTGCCGCAAACCTTCGAAGGTGGCACCATCACCTCGAAGGAAATCGACAACCTGACCATCAATGCCGGTCAGCTGACCCATGCAATGGGTCGTGCTTCGAGTAACCGTACCGGTCTGTCGGTTTCAGGTGCTACCGCGGACAGCAACAAGTTCCGCTACGGTGGCCTGGACTATAAGCTCACGCCAGACCTGACCTTGCAGTACTACTACTCGAATCTGGAAGACTTCTACAAACAGCACTTCCTGGGTGCAACTCATGTCTTCAAGATTTCTGATGACCAGTCGTTCAAGACCGACCTGCGCTACTTCGATAGCAGCAGCGACGGAAAAAACGGTGATGGTGGTGGTTACAACTTCGACAACAACAAGGGCTATGCCAAGCATGCAGGCGAGGTCGACAACAAGACCTGGTCGGCAATGTTCACCTACACCTTGGGTGGTCATGCATTCCTGCTCGGACACCAGCGTGTGAGCGATGACGGTGCGTTCGTCTGGCTTAACCAAGGCAGCGTTGTCGATGGTAATGGCCGTGCGGAGGGGGCGGGTGGCTCTAGCTTCTACCTGTTCACTGACAGCATGATCAACCAGTTCGCTCGTGCTGGTGAGAACACTACCTTCGGACAATACTCCTACGACTTTGCGCGTCTGGGTGTGCCTGGTCTGAAAGCATCTGTTTCGTACCTGCGTGGTACTGATGTTCGTTACGCTTCGGGTCATGGCACATACAGCGAATGGGAACGTGATGCGCGTGTTGACTACGTGATTCAGGAAGGTGCCCTCAAGGGGTTGGGCTTCAGCCTGCGCCAGGGTGTCTATCGTGGCACCAACGGTTCGACCAACGAGTTCACCAAGGACACGGATCAAACTCGCTTCATCGTGAACTACACTTACAACTTCCTGTAAGCCGTAGTCGAAGAAGCCTCGCCTCGGGCGTGATGTCCGGCTGGGGTCGCTACGCGCCCCATCGCGGGACAAGCCCGCTCCTACAAGGCCGGTGTACGCCATCCCCTGTAGGAGCGGGCTTGCCCCGCGATGGGCTGCAGAGCAGCCCCAATCGGGCATTGCGCCTAGCGCGAGGTTTTTTTCGCCCGCCATTTGATATGGCTATGGGTTATAAATAAATCATTGTTTATTCTTTTTATTCTTATGCGAATGCAGGCACATTGAACCCATAGATCCCACAGCACAGGAAGTCCACCCATGAGCCTGAAACTCGGCGACATCGCCCCCGATTTCGAACAGGATTCCAGCGCCGGCAAGATCCGTTTCCACGAGTGGCTGGGCAACAGCTGGGGCGTGCTGTTCTCCCACCCGGCCGACTTTACCCCGGTGTGCACCACCGAGCTGGGCCTGACCGCCAAGCTCAAGGACGAATTCGCCAAGCGTGGCGTCAAGGCCATCGCCCTGTCGGTGGACCCGGTCGACTCGCATACCCGCTGGATCGACGACATCAACGAGACCCAGAACACCGTGGTCAACTTCCCGATCCTCGCCGACGCCGACCGCAAGGTCTCGGACCTGTACGACCTGATCCACCCCAACGCCAGCGACACCCTGACGGTGCGCTCGCTGTTCGTCATTGACCCGAACAAGAAGGTGCGCCTGACCATCACCTACCCGGCGAGCACCGGGCGCAACTTCAACGAAATCCTGCGGGTGATCGACTCGCTGCAATTGACCGACAACCACAAGGTGGCCACGCCAGCGAACTGGCAGGATGGCGATGAGGTAGTGATCGTGCCGTCGCTCAAGGACGAGGACGAAATCAAGCAGCGCTTCCCCAAAGGGTACCGGGCGGTCAAACCCTATCTGCGCCTGACCCCGCAGCCGAATCGTTAGGATCCTTCGTTGCAATGCTCTTGCCATAGCAGGGATTTTGGGCCGTTTCGACGGCCCTTTTTTATGCCTGTGTGGTTTGCGGTGGCTGTACCGGCCTAATCGCGGGACAAGCCCGCTCCTACAGGCTCAGCGCTGTGCTTGAGCGTGGCGCTGCACCTGTAGGAGCGGGCTTGTCCCGCGATTGGGCTGCCCAGCAGCCCCTGCATCTATATTTCAATATGAAATAAACAAATGAAAAAATATGATTTCTAGATATATGTGGCAGGCTGTTAATGTCGATTCCATTCCAGCGGGGCCAACCCCTCGCGGTCCCGCAATCGAATCGAAGGAAGCGTTCAATGCTGGTTGTTTCTGTCGGTGGTAGCCCCAGTCTTCGTTCACGCTCCGGCGTGCTGCTCGAGCGTTCGCGCCAGTGGCTGCAGGGCCGTGGCGTGGAGGTGGTGACCTTCCAGGTACGTGAATTCCCCGCCGAGGATTTGCTCCATGCGCGCTTCGACAGCCCCCAGGTGCAGCACTTCCAGCAACTGGTGGCCCAGGCCGATGGCCTGGTGGTCGCCACGCCGGTGTACAAGGCGTCGTTCTCCGGCGCCCTGAAGACCCTGCTCGACCTGCTGCCCGAGCGTGCGCTCGAACACAAGGTCGTGCTACCCATCGCCACCGGCGGCAGCATCGCCCACATGCTGGCGGTGGACTACGCACTCAAGCCGGTGTTGTCGGCGCTCAAGGCCCAAGAGACCCTGCAAGGGATCTTCGCCGACGACAAGCAGATCGCCTACGGCGAACCCGGCAAACCCGCGCACCTGGACGAGGCGCTGCAAACGCGCCTGCTGGATGCGCTGGAGCAGTTCCACGGCGCCCTGGCCAGGCGGCCCAGGCCCGTGGCCCCAGGCGTGCTCAACGAACGCCTGCTCACGGCTCGCTGGAGCATCTGAGCCGGCACCATCGCTTCACCGCTTTACCACCTTACTCGCCCGCCAACGAGGCAAGCAGGTGCAACCCGAACCCAACTCGCACAGGAGAGCGCCATGCGCACAGTCTTCTTGCGTCGTGGTCTGGTCGCCCTGTTCGCGGCGGCTGTGTCCTTCGGCGCCATCACCCAGGCCCAGGCCGAAAGCCTGCGTATCGGTTACCAGAAATACGGCACCCTGGTGCTGCTCAAGGCCAAGGGCACCCTGGAAAAGCGCCTGGCCGAGCAGGGCATCCAGGTCCAGTGGACCGAGTTCCCTGGCGGCCCGCAGCTGCTCGAAGGGCTGAACGTCGGCTCGATCGACTTCGGGGTCACCGGCGAGACGCCACCCGTGTTCGCCCAGGCGGCCGGCGCCGACCTGCTCTACGTGGCCTATGAGCCGCCAGCCCCGCACAGCGAGGCGATCCTGGTGCCCAAGGGCTCGCCCATTCAGTCGGTGAAGGACCTCAAGGGCAAGAAGGTCGCCTTCAACAAAGGTTCCAACGTGCACTACCTGCTGGTCCGCGCCCTGGAGGACGCAGGCCTGAAGTACAGCGACATCCAGCCGGTATACCTGCCGCCTGCCGATGCCCGCGCTGCCTTCGAGCGGGGCAGCGTCGACGCCTGGGTGATCTGGGACCCGTACCAGGCTGCCGCCGAGCAGCAGCTGCAAGCCCGTACCCTGCGTGACGGCAAGGGCCTGGTGGACAATCACCAGTTCTACCTGGCCACCCGTACGTATGCCACGGCCCACCCGGCAGTGATCAACACTCTGGTCGATGAAGTGCGTGCTATCGGTGAATGGTCCCAGGCCAACCCGCAGGAGGTCACCGACCAGGTGGCGCCGTTGCTCGGCCTGCCGGCCGACATCACCCTCACCTCGGTCAAGCGCCAGGGCTTCGGGGCCACGCCGCTGACGCCCGAGGTGGTCGCCGCGCAGCAGAAGATCGCCGACACCTTCCGGGCCCTGAAGCTGATCCCCAAGCCCTTGACCATCAAGGACGTGATCTGGACACCCCCTGCCAAGGTCGCCAGCGCGCCTTGACCGATTCGCCTGCGCCGGGGCGTGGCCCCGGCCCGAGCCAACCTTGAGGAGACAACTCCAATGAGCCTGAACATCTTCTGGTTCCTCCCGACCCATGGTGACGGCAAGTACCTGGGCACCACCGACGGCGCCCGGGCGGTCGATCACGGCTACCTGCAACAGATCGCCCAGGCTGCCGACCGCCTTGGCTTTGGCGGCGTGCTGATCCCTACCGGCCGCTCCTGCGAGGACTCCTGGCTGGTGGCGGCGTCGCTGATCCCGGTCACCCAGCGCCTGAAGTTCCTGGTGGCCCTGCGCCCTGGCATCATTTCGCCCACCGTGGCGGCGCGCCAGGCCGCCACCCTCGATCGCCTGTCCAACGGCCGGGCCCTGTTCAACCTGGTGACCGGCGGTGACCCGGACGAGCTGGCCGGCGACGGCTTGCACCTGGACCACCAGGCGCGCTACGAGGCCAGCGTCGAATTCACCCGCATTTGGCGCAAGGTGCTCGAAGGCGAGGTGGTCGACTATGACGGCAAGCACATTCAGGTCAAGGGCGCGAAGCTGCTCTATCCACCGATCCAGCAGCCGCGTCCGCCGCTGTATTTCGGAGGCTCGTCCGATGCCGCCCAGGACCTGGCCGCCGAACAGGTCGAGCTGTACCTGACCTGGGGCGAGCCGCCCGCCGCGGTGGCCGAGAAGATCGCCCAGGTGCGCAAGAAAGCTGCCGCCCAGGGGCGCACAGTGCGCTTCGGCATTCGCCTGCACGTGATCGTGCGTGAAACCAACGCAGAGGCCTGGGCAGCGGCCGACACGCTCATCTCGCACTTGGACGACGACACCATCGCCCGTGCCCAGGCGTCCCTGGCGCGCTTCGATTCGGTGGGCCAGCAGCGCATGGCCGCCTTGCACGGCGGCAAGCGCGACAAGCTCGAAGTCAGTCCCAACCTGTGGGCCGGTGTCGGCCTGGTACGCGGCGGCGCCGGTACTGCGCTGGTGGGCGATGGCCCGACCGTGGCAGCGCGGGTCAAGGAATATGCCGACCTGGGCATCGACACCTTCATATTCTCGGGCTACCCGCACCTGGAAGAGTCGTACCGGGTTGCTGAGCTGCTGTTCCCGCACCTGAATGTGCAACGCCCCGAGCAACCGAAGAGCGGCGGCTACGTGAGCCCATTCGGTGAAATGGTGGCCAACGACATCCTGCCCAAGTCCGTGGCGCAGAGCTGAGGGCCTGGTCATGAGTCATGCAACCTCTGCCTGGTCGAAGCGCCTGGCGCCCTGGGCCTTGCCATTGCTGCTGTTGGTGGTATGGCAACTGGCGGTCGCCAGCGGCTGGCTGTCGACCCGCATTCTGCCGGCGCCGAGCGCGGTGGTCAGCGCGGGCGTCGAGCTGGTGCGCAGCGGCGAGATCTGGACGCACCTGGCCATCAGCGGCTGGCGCGCTGCCTTGGGCTTTTTGATCGGTGGCAGCATCGGCCTGGTGCTGGGCTTCATCACGGGCCTGTCGAACTGGGGTGAACGCCTGCTCGACAGCTCGGTACAGATGATCCGCAACGTGCCGCACCTGGCGCTGATCCCGCTGGTGATCCTGTGGTTCGGCATCGATGAGTCGGCGAAGATTTTCCTGGTGGCGCTGGGGACCTTGTTCCCAATCTACCTCAACACCTACCACGGCATCCGCAACGTCGACCCGGCCCTGGTGGAGATGGCGCGCAGCTATGGCCTGTCGGGCCTGGGCCTGTTCCGCCAGGTGATCCTGCCGGGGGCGTTGCCCTCGATCCTGGTGGGCGTGCGCTTCGCCCTGGGCTTCATGTGGCTGACGCTGATCGTCGCCGAGACCATCTCGGCCAATTCCGGTATCGGCTACCTGGCGATGAACGCTCGGGAGTTCCTGCAGACCGACGTGGTGGTGCTGGCCATCGTCCTGTACGCCGTGCTCGGCAAGCTCGCCGACCTGGCCGCCCGAGGCCTGGAGCGTGTCTGGCTGCGTTGGCACCCGGCCTATCAAGCAGCGAAGAAGGAGGGCGCATGAGCGTGCTCAAGGAACAGCCGCCGCGCCTGCTGCGCGGCATCCCCTTGGCGGTACAGGGCGTGCGCAAGGCGTTCGGCCAGCGCGAGGTGCTGCGGGGCATCGACCTGCACATCCCGGCCGGCCAGTTCGTCGCCGTCGTCGGCCGTAGCGGCTGCGGCAAGAGCACCTTGTTGCGCCTGCTCGCTGGCCTCGACCAGCCCAGCGGCGGTCAGTTGCTCGCTGGCGCCGCGCCATTGGCCCAGGCCCGTGAGGAAACCCGCTTGATGTTCCAGGACGCGCGTCTGCTGCCCTGGAAGAAGGTGATCGACAACGTCGGCCTGGGCCTTTCCGGCAACTGGCGCACCGATGCCCTGCAGGCCCTGGAGGCCGTCGGCCTGGCAGAGCGGGCCAATGATTGGCCGGCTGCGTTGTCGGGCGGCCAGAAGCAGCGCGTGGCCTTGGCCCGGGCGCTGATTCACAAGCCGCGCCTGTTGTTGCTGGACGAGCCGCTGGGCGCGCTCGACGCCCTGACCCGGATCGAGATGCAGCAATTGATCGAACGCCTGTGGCACCAGCATGGCTTCACCGTGCTGCTGGTCACCCATGACGTCAACGAGGCCGTTGCCGTGGCCGACCGGGTGATCCTGATCGAGGACGGCGCCGTGGGCCTGGACCTGACCGTCGACCTGCCCCGGCCAAGGGCCCGTGGTTCGCATCGCCTGGCGGCGCTTGAAAGCCAAGTGCTCGACCGTGTTCTTGCCGCCCCGGGCACACCGCCCGAGCCGGAACCTGTAGCCCCTTTGCCCACGCAGCTGCGTTGGGCGCATTGAACCCCAATAGCCATCGAGAAGGAATCAAGCCATGACCATCAAAGCTATCAACGTCCGCAACCAGTTCAAAGGCACCGTGAAGGAAATCCTCGAAGGGCCGGTATTGTCGGAAATCGACGTGCAAACCGCCTCCGGCATCGTCACTTCGGTGATCACCACCCGTTCGGTGCGTGAGCTGGAACTGCAGGTGGGCAGCGAAGTGATCGCCTTCGTCAAATCCACCGAGGTGTCGATTGCCAAGTTGTGAGGCGTGACGCCCGGGCCGATTGCCGGCCCGGGCGTCACCGCTTCAGGCCTGCGTCGGGCGCAAGCCTCCAAACCGCCGAACTGCTGGCATGTTGCATCGATCAGCGTTTGGGTAGGAACGGCGGTAGGTACAGCCCCAGATATGCCTCGAATACCCGTTTGCCCTCCTCGGCCATGCGCGGGGTGATCTGCTCATGCAACTGCACCGACCGGGCATAGACCCGGTCGCTCAGCTCCATGGCCAAGGCGAACACATCCACATCGACCGGCATCACCGGCAATTGGAAATGCTGGTCGAACAGCTTGTGCATCAGCTCGCCCAGCTCCATGTCGTGTTGACGGTCGGCCTGGACCACTTCGCTCAGCCCATGCTGGGCCAGGATCAGCTGGCGCGCCGCGGCATCCTCGTTGTAGATCTCCAGCATACGTTGCTCGACCAGCCGCGACAGGTCGTGCCAGGTGGTCAAGGCCGCGCTGTCGATCGGTGCGCAGAGCGTTTCGCGAAACGCCAGGTGGACGTCGGCGGTCAGCGCCTCGAGCAGCGCCGGGACGCTGGCGAAGAAGTGATACACCGACGAGGGGGGAATCTGCGCCCGCTCGGCCACGCTGTAGATCGACAGGCCTGCCACACCCTGGTCGGCCAGCAGCTCGCGCGCCGCCGCCAGGATCGAGGCGATCCTGGCCTGGCTGCTGGCGCGGGGCTTGCGCGGGCTGACGGTGCGGCTCATCAGTTGCTGATCGCCAGGATGCTGGCCTGGTAGGCGCCGACGAACAGGTCGAAGTCGCCGACTTCTTGCTGTTCCAGACGCGATTGCTCGGCCAGCGATTCGCGCGCCAGGGTCTCGAAGGCCTGTTGGCGTTCGACATCCAGCGGCTGCTCACGGAAGGTCTCGGCGTGCAGGCGGCTCTGGCGTAGCGCGAACTGGACGAAGGTCTCGTCGTGCTCGGTCATGCGCGCCAGTACCTGTGCCGACGGAGTCAGCGAGGCGTCGTCGACCTTCGCCTGCTGTGCGGCCAGCGCCTTGGCGTGCTCGTCGCCACCCTGGGCGCGGTCGAGCAGCTCGGCCAGTGGCGCGATGCGGGTGATCAGCTCGCTGGCCCAGTCGCGCAGGCCGATCGGTTGACCATCGCGGCGCAGTTCCAGGCCGGGGCGACGGCCTTCCTTGACCACGGTGAGGAAGTTGCTGGTGCACTGGCCGCATTCGCCATTGCCCAACTGCGGGCTGTCATCGAGTGCGCAGAACAGCAGGAAGGCGTCGAGGAAACGCGCCTGGGGCAGGTCGATGCCTACCGGCAGGAATGGGTTGATGTCCAGGCAGCGCACTTCGACGTACTGCACGCCCCGGGACATCAGGGCCTGGATCGGACGTTCGCCGGTGTAGGTGACGCGCTTGGGCCGGATGTTCGAGTAGTACTCGTTCTCGATCTGCAGGATGTTGGTGTTCAGTTGCACCCACTCGCCATCCTTGTGGGTGCCGATTTCCACATAGGGCGGGTAGGGCGTGCCTACCGCCTTGCGCAGGCTGTCGGTGTAGCTGGCCAGGTCGTTGTAGCACGGCGTCAGGCCCGCCTGGGCGTTGCTCTGGTAGCCCAGGTCGCTCATGCGCAGGCTGGTGGCGTAGGGCAGGTACAGGGTCTCGGCGTCCAGCTCCTCGAGCTGGTGCGGGTGGCCGCGCAGGAAGCCTTTGTCCAGTGCCGGCGATGCGCCGAACAGGTACATCAGCAGCCAGCTGTAGCGGCGGAAATTGCGGATCAGGGCGATATACGCCGCCGACTGGAAGTCGCGGTCGTTCTGCTCGCTGCCTTCGGCTTCGCGCAGCAATGGCCACAGCGCTTCGGGCAGGGAGAAGTTGTAGTGGATACCGGCGATGCATTGCATGGTACGGCCGTAGCGCAGGGCCAGGCCCTTGCGGTAGACGTGCTTGAGCTTGCCGATGTTGGAGGTGCCGTACTCGGCGATCGGGATGTCCTCCTCGGCCGGCAGCGCACAGGGCATCGAGGGGCTCCACAGGTATTCGCCGCCAAGCTTGGTGTAGACGAAGCGGTGAATCTGGTCGAGGCTTTCGAGCACCTTGGCCGGGTCCGCCAGGGCTGGGGTGATGAACTCCAGCAGCGACTCGGAATAATCCGTGGTGATCTGCTCGTTGGTCAGCGCCGAACCCAGGGCTTCGGGGTGCGGGGTCTGGGCCAGGCGACCTTCGTCGGTCACGCGCAGGCATTCGCGCTCAATGCCGTGCAGGCACTGCTTGAGCAGGGGGAGATTGGCGCCGAGCAGGCTCAGGCGGCGGTTGAGGAGTTCGCTCAAGATGGATTCCTTCACGCGTCAGTCGCCCCAATATGGGGGTAGAGATGACGGTCTACAAGGGTAGGGACAAAGGAACTGGCGTTGTCGCCTGGTTTACGCGGTTCCAGCGCTTGTTTGTCTGGCTGTCGCCGCGTGCCCCATCGCGGGACAAGCCCGCTCCCACAGGGTTCGGCGTGATCCTGTGGGAGCGGCTTGTCCCGCGATGGAGCGCGCAACGGCCCCAGGCTTTCATTGCTGCCGAAAATACCGCAGATAAGCCTTGGTGAGCTAGAGAACGGCGAAGGTTCCTTGCGCCTTGGCCACGAGCTTGTCGCCCTGAAGTACGTCGGCGTCGACCACGAGGGTGCGGCGCCCGGCGTGCAGCACACGTGCCGTGCACACGACTTCGCCGTCGCTCACGGCACGCAGGTAGTTGATCTTGCATTCGATCGTCACGCTCTGCTGGTCGAAGCCATGACTGGCCGAGCAGGCCAGCCCCATGGCGATGTCCACCAGGCTGAAGATCGCCCCGCCATGCAGCTTCTGGCCGCGGTTGCGCAGGTGTGGCTCGAGCCTCAGGGCCACCTCGGCCACGCCTGTTTCCAGGCGTTGCAGGCGGCAGCCCAGGAGCTGGCTGAAGGCGCTTTCGACGTATTCGGCCGGAACGTCCATCACTTCTTCTTCAACTGCTTGGCATTGGCGAACAGGGCTGCCATGGCGTTGTTGGCCGGTGCCGCGGCGGTTTCCCGCTGGCGCGGCGCCTGCTGCTGGCGGTTGCCGCCATTGCCGCGGTTGCCACCACGGTTGCCATCGACTTTTTCACCGGGGGTGTCGCTCATGCGCATGGACAGGCCGACGCGCTTGCGCGGGATGTCCACTTCCATGACCTTGACCTTGACCACATCGCCCGCCTTGACCGCTTCGCGCGGGTCCTTGACGAACTTCTCCGAGAGCGCCGAGATATGCACCAGGCCATCCTGGTGCACGCCGATGTCGACGAAGGCGCCGAAGTTGGTGACGTTGGTCACCACGCCTTCGAGGATCATGCCCGGTTCCAGGTCCTTGAGGTCCTCGACGCCGTCCTGGAAGGTAGCGGTCTTGAACTCGGGGCGTGGGTCGCGACCGGGCTTGTCCAGCTCCTGGAGGATGTCGGTGACGGTCGGCAGGCCGAAGGTTTCGTCGGTGAACTGCTTCGGGTCCAGGCGCTTGAGGAAGGCGCTGTCGCCGATCAGCGAACGGATGTCGCGGCCGGTGTCGACGGCGATGCGCTGCACCAGCGGGTAGGCCTCCGGGTGCACCGCCGAGGCATCCAGCGGGTTGTCGCCGTTCATCACGCGCAGGAAGCCGGCGGCTTGTTCGAAGGTCTTCTCGCCCAGGCGGCTGACCTTCTTGAGCGCCGCGCGGGTGGTGAACGGGCCGTTGGCGTCGCGGTGGGCGACGATGTTCTGGGCCAGGGTCGCATTGAGGCCAGAAATGCGTGTCAGCAGCGCCACCGAGGCGGTGTTGACGTCCACGCCCACGGCGTTCACGCAGTCCTCGACCACGGCGTCCAGGCCTCGGGCCAGCTTCACCTGGGAGACGTCGTGCTGGTACTGGCCGACACCGATGGATTTGGGGTCGATCTTCACCAACTCGGCCAGCGGGTCCTGCAGGCGGCGGGCGATGGACACGGCGCCACGGATCGACACGTCCAGGTCCGGGAACTCACGGGCGGCCAGTTCCGAGGCCGAGTACACCGATGCGCCGGCCTCGGAGACCATGATCTTGGTGATCTTCAGGGCCGGGTATTTCTTGACCAGCTCGGTCACCAGCTTGTCGCTCTCACGGCTGGCGGTACCGTTGCCGATGGCGATCAGCTCGACCGAGTGCTTGGCGCACAGGGCCGCGAGGATGGAAATGGTGCGGTCCCAGTCGTTCTTCGGAGCGTGTGGGTAGACCGTGGTGTGATCCAGCAGCTTGCCGGTGGCGTCGACCACGGCGACCTTGCAGCCGGTGCGCAGGCCAGGGTCGAAGCCCAGGGTGGCGCGGGGGCCGGCCGGGGCGGCCAGCAGCAGGTCGTGCAGGTTGTGGGCGAAGACGTTGATCGCCTCGCCTTCGGCGTTGTCGCGCAGTTCGCCGAACAAGTCGGTTTCCAGGTGGGTGTACAGCTTGACCTTCCAGGTCCAGCGCACCACTTCGGCCAGCCATTTGTCGGCCGGGCGGTTGCGGTTGTCCAGGCCGAAATGGCTGGCGATCATCAGCTCGCACGGGTGCAGGGTGCCTGGCAGCTCTTCGCCCACCTTCAAAGAAGCGCTGAGCACACCTTCGTTGCGGCCGCGGAAGATCGCCAGGGCGCGGTGCGAGGGGACGTTGCGCAGCAATTCGTCATGGGCGAAGTAGTCGCGGAACTTGGCGCCTTCCTCTTCCTTGCCCGCCACCACGCGGGCGCTGAGTACCGACTCCTGCTTGAGGAAGCCACGCAGCTTGTCGAGCAGGGCGGCGTCCTCGGCGAAGCGCTCCATGAGGATGTACTTGGCGCCTTCGAGGGCGGCCTTGATGTCGGCCACGCCTTTTTCGGCATCGACGAAACGCGCCGCTTCGGTCTCCGGGGTCAGCTGCGGGTCGCCGAGCAGGCCGTCGGCCAGCTCGCCCAGGCCGGCCTCCAGGGCGATCTGGCCCTTGGTGCGACGCTTCTGCTTGTAGGGGAGGTAGAGGTCTTCCAGGCGGGTCTTGGTGTCGGCCAGCTTGATTTCGCGGGCCAGCTCCGGGGTCAGCTTGCCCTGCTCCTCGATGCTGGCCAGGATGCTGGCACGCCGCTCGTCGAGCTCGCGCAGGTAGCGCAGGCGTTCCTCCAGGTGACGCAGCTGGGTGTCGTCCAGGCTGCCGGTCACCTCCTTGCGGTAACGGGCGATGAAAGGCACCGTCGAGCCTTCGTCCAACAGGGCCACGGCCGCCTCGACCTGCTGCGGGCGAACGCCCAGTTCCTCGGCGATACGGCTGTTGATGCTATCCATGAAAACCACCTGACAAATTGAGAATGCTGGAGGCCGCGAGGAGGGCGTGCAGGCCCGGCGGCGCTGGATGAAAGCGGCGCATTATACCCATCGTGCCGGGCTTGCGGTGATGGCGCTGGGCCAGTGCGGGGCGGGTGTGAAGTGGCGCCAGGGGAAAAATCTGCTAACAATGCACACGGCACGCATGGCAGTGGCTACGCCATAATGCGCGGCGATACCAAAGGAGTTATTCATGACCAGCACCGCAAATACCGCTGAAGGCGACAAGATTCTCATCGTCGATGACGATCCGGGGCTGAGCAGCCTGCTGGAGCGTTTTTTCACCAGCAAGGGCTACCGCGCCCGCACGGTGCCCAATACCGAGCAGATGGACCGCCTGCTGTCGCGCGAAGTCTTCAACCTGGTGGTGCTCGACCTCATGCTGCCCGGCGAGGATGGCCTGGCAGCCTGCAAGCGCCTGCGTGCGGCGAACAACCAGATCCCGATCATCATGCTCACTGCCAAGGGCGACGAACTCAGCCGCATCAAGGGCCTGGAGCTGGGCGCCGACGACTACCTCGGCAAACCGTTCAACCCTGATGAACTGGTCGCGCGGGTCAAGGCCGTGCTGCGTCGTCAGGCACCCTCCGTACCGGGGGCGCCCGGCAGCGAGGAGGAGACCGTCACGTTCGGCGACTACGAGCTGTCGCTGGCCACCCGCGAGCTCAAGCGCGGCGAAGAAGTCCACATGCTGACCACCGGCGAATTCGCCGTGCTCAAGGCTCTGGTGATGCATGCCCGCGAGCCGCTGACCCGCGACAAGCTGATGAACCTGGCCCGAGGCCGCGAGTGGGATGCCCTGGAGCGTTCCATCGACGTGCAGATCTCACGCCTGCGCCGCATGATCGAGCCAGACCCCTCCAAACCGCGCTACATCCAGACCGTGTGGGGCGTAGGCTACGTCTTCGTGCCGGACGGAAACACCAGCAAATGACCTTCAGCCTGCAGGCTTGCCAGCACGCGGCAGGGCGACCCGAATGGGTCGCCCTGTTTGCGTCTGAGGCAGGCTTGCAGCCCGGCGAGACTTCGCCCGTGACCGCAGCGCAGTAGTTGTCCAGATGAAAACGCCCCTTTGGTTCCCACAAAGCTTCTTCGCCCGCACCCTGTGGCTGGTGTTGATCGTCGTCCTGTTTTCCAAGGCACTGACCCTGGTGTACCTGTTGATGAACGAGGATGTGCTGGTCGATCGCCAGTACAGCCATGGCGTGGCGCTGACGCTGCGCGCCTACTGGGCGGCCGACGAGGAAAACCGTGAGAAGATCGCCGACGCCGCCGGCCTGATCCGGGTGACCGGCGCTGGCGTGCCCGAGGGCGAGCAGCATTGGCCCTACAGCGAGATCTACCAGCGCCAGATGCAGGCCGAGCTGGGCGAGGATACCGAAGTACGCCTGCGCATCCATGCGCCACCTGCCTTGTGGGTCAACGCGCCCAGCCTGGGCCCGGGCTGGCTGAAGGTTCCGCTGTACCCGCACCCGCTGCGCGGGCAGAAGATCTGGAACGTGCTGGGTTGGTTCCTGGCCATCGGCCTGTTGTCCACCGCCTCGGCATGGATCTTCGTGCGCCAGCTCAACCAGCCTCTCAAGCGCCTGGTGTTCGCCGCCCGGCAACTGGGCCAGGGGCGTAGCGTGCGTCTGCCGATCAGCGATACACCAAGCGAAATGACCGAGGTGTACCGGGCATTCAACCAGATGGCCGAGGATGTCGAGCAGGCCGGGCGCGAGCGTGAACTGATGCTGGCGGGTGTCTCCCATGACCTGCGTACACCGCTGACCCGGTTGCGCCTGTCGCTGTCGCTGTTGGCCAACGACAGCGAGCTGACCGATGACATGGTCCGTGATATCGAGGACATGGACGCGATTCTAGACCAGTTCCTGGCGTTCATCCGCGATGGCCGTGACGAGCCGGTGGAGGAGGCCGACCTGGGCGACCTGGTGCGCGAAGTGGTGGCACCCTACAACCAGCCCGAGGAACGGGTGCGGCTGTGCCTGGAGCCGATCCCGCCATTCCCGCTGCGCCGGGTGTCGCTCAAGCGCATGCTGGGCAACCTGATCGGTAACGCCCTGCACCATGCCGGCAAGGGCGTCGAGGTGGCGGCCTATGTATCAGGTGACCAGAGCGCGCCCTATGTGGTGCTCAGCGTGCTGGACCGTGGGGC
Source organism: Pseudomonas sp. p1(2021b) (assembly GCF_020151015.1). NCBI lineage: Bacteria > Pseudomonadati > Pseudomonadota > Gammaproteobacteria > Pseudomonadales > Pseudomonadaceae > Pseudomonas > Pseudomonas sp. p1(2021b). The sequence goes on along the minus strand of NZ_CP083746.1, from coordinate 4,930,458 downwards.
AGGGATCGACGAGTCGGAGCTGGAGACCATCTTCAACCCGTTCATCCGTGGGGACCGTGCCCGCGGTGGCAAGGGCACCGGGCTGGGGTTGGCGATCGTCAAGCGAATCGCGGCGCAGCATGGCGGGAATGTGGAACTGCGCAACCGGTCGGGTGGCGGGATCGAGGCGCGGGTGAGGTTGCCGTTGGGGTTGTTGTTGCCGCGTAATGCCGTGTGATGCCAGGCCCCGAGGCATTGAGCCGAACCTGAGCGGCCTTGTGCCGCGAAAGGGCTGCAAAGCAGCCCCAGGTCCTCAGCCTTTACCCTTGGTCCGGGTCTGGTTCGGCCCGCCGTTCTTCTCCAGGTGCCCGATGATCATCCCGGCCACGTCCTTGCCGGTGGTGACTTCGATGCCTTCCAGCCCAGGCGATGAGTTCACCTCCATCACCAGCGGCCCATGATTGGAGCGCAGGATATCCACGCCGGCCACGCTCAGGCCCATGACCTTGGCTGCGCGAATGGCGGTCATGCGCTCCTCCGGCGTGATCTTGATCAGGCTGGCGACACCGCCACGGTGCAGGTTGGAGCGGAACTCGCCAGGCTTGGCCTGGCGCTTCATCGAGGCGATGACCTTGTCGCCGACGACGAAGCAGCGGATATCGGCACCGCCCGCTTCCTTGATGTATTCCTGGACCATGATGTTCTGCTTCAGGCCCATGAAGGCCTCGATCACCGACTCGGCGGCCTTGGTGGTTTCGCACAGCACCACGCCGATGCCTTGGGTGCCTTCGAGCACCTTGATCACCAGCGGTGCGCCGTTGACCATCTGGATCAGGTCGGGAATGTCGTCCGGCGAATGGGCGAAGCCTGTGATCGGCAGGCCGACGCCACGTCGCGACAGCAACTGCAGCGAGCGCAGCTTGTCCCGCGAGCGGGCGATGGCCACCGACTCGTTGAGCGGGTAGACCCCCATCATCTCGAACTGGCGCAGCACCGCGCAGCCATAGAAGGTGACCGATGCGCCGATGCGCGGGATCACCGCATCGAAGCCTTCCAGCGGTTTGCCACGGTAGTGGATCTGTGGCTTGTGGCTGGCGATGTTCATGTACGCACGCAGGGTATCGATCACCACCATTTCATGACCGCGCTGGGTACCAGCTTCGACTAGGCGGCGGGTGGAATACAGACGCGGGTTGCGCGATAGCACAGCGATCTTCATGCAGCACCTGTAACAGGGGAAAGAGTGGCCGGGAAGGCCGGTTTGTCCTGGACGTATTTCACGCCCGGGTTGACCACCAGCTGGCCATGGATCAGCGCCTTGGAACCCAGCAGCAACCGGTAGCGCATGTTCTTGCGACAGGCCAGGGTGAACTCCACCTCCCAGACCCGGTCGCCCAACGCCAGCGGTGTACGGATCACATAGCGGACCTGGGCCTGGCCGTTGGAGCTCTTGATGGTTTTCATCGTGACCAGCGGCGCCTCGCAACGGCGGTGACGCAACTGCACCACCGACCCCAGGTGGGCGGTGAAGCGCACCCAGGGCTGGCCGTCGCGCTCGAACGGCTCCACGTCGGTGGCGTGAAGGCTGGAGGTGCTGGCGCCGGTATCGATCTTGGCGCGCAGGCCGGCCAAGCCCAGGTCGGGTAGGGCGACCCACTCGCGCAGGCCGATCACAGTCAGATGGTCGAATGTCTTCACGAAACACACCCTGCGGATGAGGTGGTGAACTGTAAGCACGGCGCGGACTTTTTGCATCCGCAAGTTACGGTAGTACAGTTCCGTGAAAGACAGAATTCGAGGTAACGGGATGGCACACAAGCCAGAAGAAGACGACAAGGTGCGCCTGGACAAATGGCTGTGGGCGGCGCGGTTCTACAAGACCCGTGCCTTGGCCAAGGCAGCGATCGAAAGCGGCAAGGTGCATTGCCGGGGCGAGCGCTGCAAGCCGGGCAAGGAGCCGCGGGTGGGCGATGAATTCGTGCTGCGTACAGGTTTCGACGAGCGCACCGTGGTGGTCAAGGCGCTTTCCGATGTGCGCCGTGGCGCGCCGCAGGCGCAGGCACTGTACGAGGAAACCCAGGAGAGCGTGCGCAAGCGCGAGCAGGCCGCCGAGATGCGCAAGGCCGGGGCCATGGGCGTCACCACCGACGGGCGCCCGACCAAGAAACAGCGGCGGCAGATTCACCAGTTGCAGGGCAATTACGACTGAAAGGGCCCAATCGCGGCGCAAGCCCGCTGAGGGCAACAGTGCCCCTGTAGGAGCGGGCTTGTCCCGCGATTGGGCTGCAAAGCAGCCCCGGGTCGATCAGGCACTGCGTATGACGCTCATCCGCCCAACCAGCGGCAAGCGCGCCAACACCCGGAACAACGGCGCCGTCCAGCGCAGCAACGCCGCGCTGGCCTTGGCCGCCAGCGGGGTATGGCAGCTCCAGCCCAGGGCCAGCAACGCCATCAGCAGCCCGCCGATGTAGTCGTCCTGCCCCCAATGGGCGCCCGCCACCAGACGCGGCAGCATGAACAGCAGCGCCAGGCCCCAGATCACCAGGCGCTGCACCACCCCGCGGCTGAACAGGTTCATGAACAGCGCCCAGATCAGCAGCACCGAGGCGTGGTCACCTGGAAAACTCTGGCTGGAGCGGTCCTTGAGTTCCCATTTCGCTTCCAGGTTCGGGTAGTAGTCGCTCAGGTGCACGACGTTGTCGAAGACCATCGACGGGCTGTTATGTTGCCAGCCCATGATCGCCACCCACTTGGAAAACAGCGCGCGAATCACCACTAAGAGAATCAGCGTGACGAGAAAGCCCAGGAAGGCTTCGCGTACCTGACCCGCTTTGAACACCCAATTGCCGCGGATCAACAGGGCCAGCAGGATGAGGCCAACGACGATATCGAAGGGGCGCAGGCTGCCGACGGTCCAGATGTAGCGCCAGGCCGTGTTGTCGGCCAGGGGCGCATTGAGGCTATGGAACAGCCATTCGTCGAAAGTCAGGCACAAGATCTGGCCAATGGGCCATAACCAGAAACACAGTAACGCTACAGGCACCAAGGTGCAGGCCAGCAAAGGTCCCCAGGACCACCTTGCTTGGAACAGTGGTCGATTGTCCATAAAATACCTCTATTACCAGCGGGTTCGAGCATCTCGTGAATGCTCTCCAAACAGGGCTTCGTAAACCCTTGTAATCATTTTGTCATCATTTTCAGATAGCCAGAACCTATGAGCGACTTGCCAGATACCGATTTCACCCAGCGTTTCATCTTCGACGACCGCGATATCCGCGGCGAGTGGGTGGCGCTCGACCAGAGCTATGCCGACGTCCTGGCCCGTCACCCTTACCCGCAACCGGTGGCCACACTGCTTGGCGAACTGATGGCGGCCACGGCCTTGCTGGTCGGTGCACTCAAGTTCGACGGCCTGCTGATTCTCCAGGCGCGCTCGGCAGGGCCTATTCCACTGCTGATGGTGGAGTGCTCGGGCGAGCGTGATATCCGCGGCATGGCGCGCTACGAAGCTGACCAGATCCCCGCCGATGCGACCCTGGCCCAGTTGATGCCAGGCGGTCACCTGACCCTGACCATCGACCCGGTCAAGGGCCAGCGCTACCAAGGCACCGTCGAGCTCGATGGCGCCAACCTGTCGGAGTGCTTCACCAACTACTTCGTGCAGTCGCAGCAGCTCAATACCCGCTTCTGGCTCAACGCCGAAGACGGCAAGGCTCGTGGCCTGCTGCTGCAGCAACTGCCCCGTGACCGCCAGCCGGACGACGAAGAGCGTGAAGAAAGCTGGCAGCATGTAGTGGCTCTGGCCAGCACGTTGAAGGCCGAAGAATGGCCGCTGGACAACGAAACGCTGCTGCACCGCCTTTACCACGAAGATGCCGTGCGCCTGTTCGACATCCAGCCGCTGCGCTTCCGCTGCAGCTGCTCGCGCGAGCGTTCCGGCAACGCCCTGGTCAGCCTCGGCGAGCAGGATGCCAAGGCGCTGGTCGAGGAGTGCGGCGGCAAGGTCGAGATCGATTGCCAGTTCTGCAACGAACGCTATTTCTTCGATACGACCGATGTGGCGCAATTGTTTGCCGGTGGCGGCACCGAGCTTCCGTCAGATACTCAGCACTGAAACGTTTAACTACAGGAGAATCTCCTGTCGAATTGCGCGAAAGCGCAGTTCTGACAGGAGGGGCCTACTTTTTTTGGGCTTTTCTGGCATAATCCGGCCACTTTTTTCGCTGTAGTAGTTTAAAACAGACGACTACAAAACGTTTGGAGCACTCGGCCTCGGGCCGGATGGGGTATCTCATGACGCAAGCCAACAACACCGTGTACACCGACCTGACCGTCGATGAACTGGTAAAAGAAGCGCTGTCCCGCGGTGAAGGCGAGCTGGCCGATACTGGCGCACTGGTCGTGAAAACCGGTCATCGTACCGGTCGTTCGCCGGCAGACCGTTTCATCGTCGACGAGCCCAGCACTTCCTCCGCCATCGCCTGGGGGCCGATCAACCGCAAGTTCCCGGCTGACAAGTTCGATGCCCTGTGGGCCCGCGTCGAGGCGTTCAACAACGCCCAGGAGCACTTCGTTTCCCACGTTCACGTAGGCGCTGCCGCCGAGCACTACCTGGCCGTCAAGATGACCACCCAGACTGCCTGGCAGAACCTGTTCGGCCGTTGCCTGTTCATCAACCCGGCCCAGTACAACCCGGCTGGCCGTGAAGAGTGGCAGGTGCTGAACGTCGCCAACTTCGAATGTGTTCCCGAGCGCGACGGTACCAACTCCGACGGCTGCGTCATCATCAACTTCGCCCAGAAGAAGGTGCTGATCGCCGGCATGCGCTATGCCGGTGAAATGAAGAAAGCCATGTTCTCCGTGCAGAACTTCCTGCTGCCGGCTGCCGACGTGCTGCCGATGCACTGCGCTGCCAACATCGGCGAAGCGGGCGACGTGACCCTGTTCTTCGGCCTGTCCGGCACCGGCAAGACCACCCTGTCGGCCGACGAAAGCCGCTACCTGATCGGTGACGACGAGCACGGTTGGGGCGAGGGCGTGGTCTTCAACATCGAAGGCGGCTGCTACGCCAAGTGCATCGACCTGTCCGAGAAGAACGAGCCGGTCATCTGGAAAGCCATCAAGCATGGCGCGGTGCTGGAGAACGTCGTGCTCGACGACGCCAAGCACGCCGACTACGCCGACGGCAGCCTGACCCAGAACAGCCGCGCCGCCTACCCGCTGGAGCACGTCGAGAAGCGTTCCGAGAAGAACCTGGGCGGCGAGCCGAATGCAGTCATCTTCCTGACTTGCGACCTGACCGGCGTACTGCCTCCTGTGTCGATCCTGAACAACGAGCAGGCGGCCTACCACTTCCTGTCCGGCTACACCGCGCTGGTCGGTTCCACCGAAATGGGCTCGGGCGGCGGCATCAAGTCGACCTTCTCCACCTGCTTCGGCGCTCCGTTCTTCCCGCGCCCGGCCGGCGAATATGCCGAACTGCTGATCAAGCGCATCAAGGGCTTCGGTTCCAAGGTCTACCTGGTCAACACCGGCTGGACCGGTGGTGGCTACGGCGTGGGCAAGCGCTTCAGCATCCCGACCACCCGTGCCGTGATCGCCGCGATCCAGAGCGGTGCCCTGGTCGGTGCCGAGACCGAGCACCTGGACATCATCAACCTGGACGTGCCGAAGGCTGTGCCGGGCGTCGAGACCGTCCTGCTCAACCCACGCAACACCTGGGCTGACCCGGCTGCCTACGACGAAGCCGCCAAGGGCCTGGCCAAGCTGTTCACCGAGAACTTCCAGAAGTTCGATGTTTCCGAGGCCATCAAGGCCGCAGGCCCACAGCTGTAAGCTGTAGCCGGCACGGATCAAGAAGCCGCCTTTCGGGGCGGCTTTTTTGTATCCGATACTGGTGCAATGGTAAGGTCGCTGATGCTAGGTCGGGCCGTCGCTCCTTGGCCCTGCACGATGCTATCTTCACTTTGGGTAACCAAGCCTGGGTAACCTATGACCGAATCCCCTCAGCGCAGCCATTTCAACCATTTCCATCCCATCCTCACCCGCCCGCAGGATAACGACCTCAACGGCCACATCGCCGGCTCCACGGTGCATGGCTACTTCGAGACGGCGCTGCAGGCGTTCCTCGTGGAGCAGGCCGAGCTGGACCTACGTGACGGCGCGCTGGCTGGAGTGGTGATCAGTTCGGCGGCGCAGTTCTATGCCCTGCCAGGGTTTCCTGATGTGCTGGAAGTGGGCCTGGGCGTGGCGCGCCTGGCGGGCAGCACCGTGGAATACCGCCTGGCGCTGTTCCGCCCCGGCGAGGCGCAGGCCCTGGCGGCAGGTACTTTGGTGCAGGTGTTCGTGGAGCGTGGGTCGGGCCAGCCGGTGGCCTTGGCCGATACATTGCGCATGACCCTGGCGGGCCTGCAGCTCAACGGCTGATCATCGATCCACCGCAAACGAAAAGGCCCTGCCGGTCAGGGCAGGGCCTTCTTGTGGACTGAGCTGTTCAGCGATCAGTCATCATAACGCCAGTGGCGCTTGTGCTTGCGATGGCCGTAGTGGTGGCCACGGTCCCAGTGGCGGCGGCCATCATAGTCGCGACGATAACGGCGACGATCGTCCCAATCGTCTTCGTCGGCCTTGTTACCCAGGTAGTTACCCAGCGCACCACCGACGCCGCCGCCTGCGGCTGCACCAATGTGGCTACCGGTGGTGCCGCCCATCGAGCGACCGACCACGTTACCGCCGGCAGCGCCCAGTGCGCCACCGATGGCGGCTTCACCGCGCTGGCGCTTGTCGGCACCCAGGGCGCCGCCGGCCGCACCGCCCAGACCGGCACCGATGGCGCCACCGGTGCTACCACCGATGGAGTTACCCACCACGGAGCCGAGTACCCCACCCAATGCGCCGCCAATGCCGGCCTCGGTATTGCTGCCTGCCATGGCAACGCCGCTGAGCAGGCTGAAGGACAACAACAGAATCGAGGAGTACTTCTTCATTCAAGAGAGCCTCATAGGGATGACGAGGCGAATGTGAGGCTCGGCGAGGCGTCTGGCAATTGAAATCCGACGAGTAGCACGAGTTGTACACAATTCTCTAACTTGTTGTTTTTTATGGGGAACTTTCTGGATTTTCGCTTGTCTGAGCTATTTGAAACCAAGCCCTGTCACCCTCGGACAGGGCTTTTTTCATGGCTGTTTGCCAGCCTCCATGGCCGGGCTGAACACGCGCGGCGGGCTGTGCTTGGGCAGGTGGATCAGGTTGAGGTTGTGTTTGCGCGCCCATTGCAGCGCCAAGCCGGTAGGGGCCGAGAGGCTGACCAGGGTCTGGATGCCGGCACGCAACACTTTCTGGATCAGTTCCAGGCTGCAGCGGCTGGTGACGATGGCCAGGCCGCCGTCGGTGTCGATGCGCTGGCGCAGCAGGGCGCCGATCAGCTTGTCCAGGGCATTGTGCCGGCCGATGTCTTCGCGGCCCATGAGCAGTTGGCCTTGTCGGTCCATGAACAGGGCGGCATGCACCGCGCCGCAATGCTGTCCCAAAGGTTGGTAGGCATCGATGCGTTGGCGCAGGCCGGCCAGCCATTGGGCTGGTGGTAGCGGCGCACCGGGCAATTCGGCCAGTTCCGGCAGCGCCTGCTCCAGGGCTTCGACGCCGCACAGGCCGCAACCGCTGGTGCCGGCCAACTGGCGGCGCTGGTTCTTCAGGTTCCAGAACGCGCGGCTGGAGATCTCCAGGTCCGCGTACAAGGCCGAGCCGCTGCCGGACAGCTTCACGTCATAGATTTCATCGGTGCTGTCGACGATCCCGCTGCCGACACTGAAGCCGACCGCGAAGTCTTCCAGGTCGGTGGGGCTGACCAGCATCACCGCTTGGTTCAGGCCGTTGTAGGCGATGGCCAGGGCGACTTCCTCGGCAAGCGGGGTCGAGTCTGCTGCAGCATCGGTGAGCTGTACGTAGTCATAGGTATTGCTGGCGGCCGGCAGGGCAGCAGGCAGGGATGCCGCGCAGACCGGGGGTTTGCTGTTCATCAGGGTGGATCACCGGCGGCTTTGTTACGGCACAAGCCTATGCCCCTGGGGCAGTGGCGTCCAGTTGCCAGGTTCTATGCCGTGATAGAGCGGGTTGATCGGCTTCCGGGCGGCAGAGTGGGCAAAGCTGTCCTAGACTCCTGCTTCCTGGAATTCACCATCAAGGAGTGTGACATGAGCCTGTTCAGTTTCGTGAAGGAAGCCGGCGAAAAGCTGATCGACCTGCTGACGCCCGGTAATGCCAATGCCGAAGAGCAACTCAAGAAGCATGTGGAAAGCGTTGGCCTGGGCAACCCGAACATTTCCGCCACGGTCGAGGGTGACAAGATCATCCTCAAGGGCGAGGTTGCCAGCCAGGAGGAGAAGGAGAAGATCATCCTGGCTGCGGGCAACATCGATGGCGTTGCCACGGTGGATGACCAGATCACTGTCACCGGGCCGGTGGCCCAGGCAGCGCGCTTCGTCACGGTGAAAAAGGGCGACACCCTCAGTGCCATCGCCAAGGCCGAGTACGGCGATGCCAACCAGTACAACAAGATCTTCGAGGCCAACAAGCCGATGCTCAAGCACCCGGACAAGATCTACCCGGGGCAGGTGCTGCGTATTCCTGACTGACCCTATGCCGTAACCTGTACCGGCCCTATCGCGGGACAAGCCCGCTCCCACGGGGATCGTTGGTGCGGCGATGACCTTTGTGGGAGCGGGCTTGCCCCGCGATTTATGGCCTCACAGCCCCGCCAGTAATTCCCGGTAGTCCTCCACCGCCGCGAACTCCTGGGTATCGCGCGGTCCTGCCTGGCTGTCGGGTTCGCGCACCGCCAGCAGGTGCTGCACACCAAAGCGCCGTGCACTGCGCAGAATCGCCAGGGTGTCGTCGATGAACAGGCTGCGCGCGGGCTCGAAGCCGATATCCGCTTGCAGCGCATCCCAGAACTGCGCGCTTTCCTTCGGGTAACCATAGTCATGGGAGCTGATCAGCCGCTCGAAATACGGCGCCAGCTCCACCCGCTCCAGCTTCAGCGACAGCGAGTCGCGATGGGCGTTGGTGATCAATACCACCCGTTTGTTGGCCTTGCGTAGCGCCTCGAGGAAGGTGTCGGCATCCGGGCGCAGGGCGATCAGGTCGGCGATTTCCTGCTTGAGTTCGCGGATCGGCAGCTTCAGCTCGCGGCTCCAGAAGTCCAGGCAGTACCAGTTCAGGGTACCGGCGTTGCGCTCGAACAGCGGCTGTAGCTCCAGCTCCGCCATGGCCCGGCTGACGCCGTGCAGCTCGGCATAGCGCTGGGGCAGGTGTTCCAGCCAGAACTGGTTATCGTAGTGCAGGTCGAGCAGGGTGCCATCCATGTCCAGTAGGACGGTATCGATGGCGGACCAGGGAAGAACAGGCATGGGAAACTCTCGATCGGTCGGCAAGCCACGGTATAGTAACCCGTTCACGCCAAGGAGCCGCCCCATGCGCCAGAAACCCACCGTACTCGCTCGCGAAATCGTCGCCAGCAGCCGCCTGTTCCGCGTCGAAGCCGTGCAGTTGCGCTTTTCCAACGGCACCGAGCGGACCTACGAGCGCCTGGTCGGCCGCGGCAACGGCTATGGTGCGGTGATGGTGGTGGCGATGCTCGACGCCGAGCATGCGGTATTGGTGGAGGAGTACTGCGGCGGCACCGACGAATATGAATTGTCGTTACCCAAGGGCCTGATCGAGCCGGGGGAGGACGTGCTGGCGGCCGCCAACCGTGAGCTCAAGGAGGAAGCGGGTTTCGGCGCGCACCAGCTGGAGCACCTGACCGAGCTGTCGCTCTCGCCTGGCTACATGAGCCAGAAGATCCAGGTGGTGCTGGCCACCGACCTGTATGAAGAACGTCTCGAGGGTGACGAGCCGGAGCCGATGCGCGTGGACAAGGTCAACCTGCGCGAGCTGTCGGCCCTGGCCATGCACCCGCAGTTTTCCGAGGGCCGGGCCCTGGCGGCGCTGTATCTGGCCCGTGACCTGTTGATCCAGCGGGGGCAGTTGAGCGCATGAACGACCAGCAGCTGATGCTCGAAGTGGTAAAGCTGGCCCGCCTGGCTGGCGAGGCGATCCTGCCGTTCTGGCGTGCCGACGTCGCGGTGACCAACAAGGCGGATGATTCGCCGGTGACCGCGGCCGACCTCGCTGCCCATCAGGTGATCGCTGAGGGCTTGCAGGCCTTGGCGCCGCACATCCCGGTCCTGTCCGAAGAAGACTGCGACATCGCTCTGGGCGAGCGCCAGGCCTGGACACGCTGGTGGTTGGTCGATCCCCTGGACGGCACCAAGGAATTCATCGCTGGCAGCGAGGAGTTCACGGTCAACATCGCCTTGATCGAGCGCGGCGAGGTGGTGTTCGGCGTGGTGTCGATGCCGACCAATGGACGCTGCTATTTCGGCGGTCGGCAGCTAGGGGCGTGGTGTGCGGAGTCGGGCGCTGAAGCCCAGCCGATCCAGGTACGCCAGCAACCGCCGCAGAAAGGGCGTTTCACCGTGGTGGCCAGCAAGCGCCACTCAAGCCCGCAACAGGAGGCGTTGCTGGGCGGGTTGGGCAGCGCGGTCGGTGAGCTGGAACTGACCAATGTGGGCAGTTCCTTGAAGTTCTGCCTGCTGGCCGAAGGAGCCGCCGATTGCTATCCACGGCTGGCCCCGACGTCTCAATGGGATACTGCTGCCGCCCAGGGTGTGCTCGAAGGCGCTGGGGGCGAGGTGATCGGCCTTGATGGCCAGCCGTTCCGCTATCCGGCGCGTGAATCGTTGCTCAACCCGTTCTTCCTGGCCTTGCCGGCCGCGGCGCCGTGGCGTGCGGCCCTGTTGCAGTTGGCTGCCGCGATCGGTTGAGTTGGCGGGGGCGCTGCGCGGCCCGGCCACAGGGATTTCGCACGTCTTGAGAGCGGCGCAATCTCGGAGGGAGCAGGCTCCGTCACCCACCTGTCCTGCGCCGTTTTCAGAGACACCGCTATACCTGTAGGAGCGGGCTTGTCCCGCGAAAGGGACGCAAAGCGCCCCCTGTATCAGCGATGCAACACGTACTGCCCGCTGAATTTCACGGCAGGCGCGTCGCTGCCAGCATTGCACACCACCGTCTCGAGCGTCAGCCGCGCCCGCCCCCGGCGTTGGTACATCGCCAGGAACCGCTCCCAGGTCTTCTCGTCCGGCGCCGGGCAGCTCGCGACCGCTGCTCCGATGACCGGCAGCGGGTAGCTGATCTGGCCTTCCTGGATGACGATATGCCCATCGTCGATACCCAGTTCGCGCAGGCGCAGGTGCAACCAGCCCCAGCCCACCAGCACTGCGGCGCAATACAGGCTGCCGCCGAACATGGTGCTCTTGTGGTTGACGTTGGGCGCCAGCGGCAACTGCAGGCGCAGGCGCTGGTCGTGCCAGTCGATGACGGCCATGCCCATTTCGCGGGTCAGGGGAATGTCGCTGTGCAGTACGGACTGCAGGTACTGGCTGTCGCTGATCATGGGCGGTTGTCCTCCGGGTCGTCTTGCCCGCTGGCGCTGTCGGCGAAGCTCAGGCCGTGCTTGCGCAGCTTGTCGTGCAGGGTCTTGCGCGGAATGCCGAGGGCCTCGGCCAGGCTGCGCATGGAGCTGTGTGTCTGAGCCAGTTCGGCGGCGATCAGCGAACGCTCGAAGTGCTCGACCTGTTCGCTGAGGTTGCCGGTACGCACAGGCTCGGCGGTGGCGGGGGCAGCAGGCGCCTGGCCATCGAGGGCCAGCTCCAGGCCCAGGGCGAAGCGTTCGGCGGCGTTCTGCAGCTCGCGCACATTGCCTGGCCAGTCGTGGCGCAGCAGCAGGGCGCGATGGGCGGGTTGCAGGTTGTTGGCCGGCAGGCCATGGCGCTGGCTGGCGGCATCGGCGAAATGCTGGAACAGCACCAGGATATCGTCGCCGCGCTCGCGCAGGGGCGGGATGCGCAGGGGCGCCACGTTCAGGCGGTAGTACAGGTCGGCGCGGAAGCGGCCCTGGTCGGCGGCCTGGCGCAGGTCCTCCTTGGTGGCGGCGATGATACGGATATCCAGCGGGATCAGCTGGTTGCCGCCCAGGCGCTCCACCACCCGCTCCTGCAGAAGGCGCAGCAGCTTGACCTGCACATCCAGGCTCATGCTTTCGATTTCGTCGAGGAACAGCGTGCCCCCGTTGGCGAATTCGAACTTGCCGATACGGCGCTTCTGCGCCCCGGTGAAGGCGCCCGGCTCATGGCCGAACAGTTCGCTTTCGACCACCGACTCGGCCAGCGCGCCGGCATTGATCGCCACGAACGGGCCGTCGCGGCGGCTCGACAGGTCGTGCAGGGCGCGGGCCACGACTTCCTTGCCGGCACCGGTTTCGCCAAGGATCAGCACGTCGGCGCGGGTCGCAGCCAGGGCGCCGATCTGCTCGCGCAGGCGCTGCATGGCCGGCGATTGGCCGACCAGGCGCGCGGACAGCTCCTGGCGGTCGCTCAGGGCCAGGCGCAGGCTGCGGTTGTCCAGCACCAGGCGGCGCAGGGCCAACGCGCGGCGCACGCTGTCGAGCAGGGCATCGCTGGCGAAGGGCTTTTCCAGGAAGTCATAGGCACCGGCGCGCATGGCCTGCACGGCCAGCGGCACATCGCCGTGGCCGGTGATCAGCAGCACCGGCAGCTCGTTGTCGCGTCCGTGCAGTTGCTCCAACAGTTGCAGGCCATCGATGCCGGGCATGCGGATGTCGCTGACCACCACGCCGGGCCAGTCCGGTTCGATACGCTCGGCCAGCCCCTGGGCATCGGCCAGGGCCACGACCTTGAGCCCGGCCAGGTCCAGGGTCTGGCCCAGGGCCTGGCGAAGGTGCGGATCGTCGTCCACCAGGATGACCTGGGTGCGGCTGTCGATCTGTGTCTCGGTCGTCATGCCGAAGGGTCCTCCGAAGATTGCAGGTTGGCGCCGGGCTTGGCCACGCGCAGTCGCAGGGTCAGCAGGGCGCCGCCTTCCGGGTGGTTACCCAGCAGCAGCTCGCCGCCCAGGGCATGCATCAGGCTTTCGCAGATGGCCAGCCCCAACCCCAGGCCCTGGGTGCGGGTCTTGGTGGTGAAGAAGGGCTCCTTGGCATGCGCCAGGGCCTGGCGGCTGAAACCCGGGCCATTGTCGCGAATGTACAGGTAGACGCAGTCATCCTGGCGTTCGGCACTGAGCCACAGCTTACGTGGGTTGGCTTTTTCGGTGAGTGCGTCGAGGGCATTGGCCAACAGGTTGCCAAGCACCTGGCGCAGGCGCGTTTCGCCGGCCTGCACCCACAGCGTGGCCTCGGGCAGGTCGCGCACCAGCTCCACGGCCATGGCCCGGCGACGCTTGGCCAGCAGCGCCAGGGCATCATCCAGCGCCGGCTGCAGGGCCACGCTTTCCGGCGCGTGCTGGTCGCGGCGGGCAAAGGCACGCAGGTGGGTGATGATCGAGGCCATGCGACCGGTCAGCTCGCCGATCAGTTTGAGGTTGCCGCGAACGTCCTCGGTGCGCTGGTGGTCCAGGAGGATTTCGGCGTTCTCGGCATAGCTGCGGATCGCCGCCAGGGGCTGGTTGAGCTCATGGCTGATGCTCGCCGACATGGTGCCGAGCACCGACAGCTTGCCCGCCTGGACCAGTTCATCCTGGGCGCGCACCAGCTCCTGCTGGGCCTGTTCGCGTTCTAGCACTTCCTTCTTCAGCCGGGTATTGAGGCCTTCGAGGTCAGCGGTGCGCTCCATGACCCGTTGTTCAAGCTGCTGGCGCCCGCGCGCTTCGAAATCGATGCGGTCGATGTAGTGGCGCCGACGCTGCATCACCAGGCCGGCCAGCAGCATCAGCACCAGCAAGGCGCCGGCGCCGATGGCCATGACCGTCTGTACCGAGCGATCGACCAGGATGCGCGGGGCAAGGATGCTGACCTGCCAGCCGGTTTCCTTGATGTCGCGGGTCTGTACCAGCCAGGCGGCGGGGTTGAGGTTCAGCGGCTGGGGCGCCTGGGTCGGGTAGGGCTGGATGGCGACGATCGCCTCGCGCTCGGCCGGGGTCAGCTCGCGGGTGGCGCGGAAACGCCAGTCCGGGCGGGAGGTCAGCACCACCACGCCGTTCTGGTCGGTCAGCAGCAATTGCTCGGGCGTACGCCCCCACAGGGTCTCGGTGTGGTCGAGGTCGACCTTGACCACCAACACGCCCACGACCTTGTCCCGGTCATGCACCGCCGCAGCGAAGAAGTAGCCGCGCTTGGCCGAAGTGGTGCCCTGGCCGAAGAAGCGCCCCAGGCGGCCCTCCATGGCTTCGAGGAAGTAGGGGCGGAAGGCGAAGTTGCGGCCCACGAAACTGTCGTGCTTATCCCAGTTGGACGCCGCCAGGGTATTGCCGCTGACATCCATCAGGTACATCACCTCGGCGCCGGTCTGCTTGGCGATTTCCTTGAGCAAGCGGTTGGCGTTGGTGATCGCCTCGGTCTTGAACGGGTCGTGCAGCGCACCGCGCAGGGCCGGCAGGTCGCCGAGGATGCGCGGCAGGGTCTCGTAGCGGTGCAGGGTACCCAGCAGGTTGGCGACATAGAGGTCGAGGGTCTGGCGATTCTGCGAGGCCAGCTCATCCTGGTAGTAGCGCTCGGCCAGGTGATGCAGCGGCCAGAGCAGGGGTGCCAGGCACAGGGCCAGCAGGGCGAGGCTGCGCCAGCGTGGGCGTCGTGGAGGCGTTTGGGTTGGAATCATCTATCGGGCGCCAGAAGGATCTGGCGCAATTATGCGCTACTTGCGCCTGTCCATCAGCGCCGCATAGCCATGCTTTTGTCATCGGCCTCTTGTATATCGCCGTGAGCAGTGGCGATATAGGCGACAAAAAAACCGAGGTTCCCTCCCATGCCCTTGAGCACCCTGATCCAGCGTTCCAGCCAGCCCAGCCCCTCGCTCAGCGAAGCCCAGGCCCACGCCCTGCTGCGAGCGCACTACGACCTGGCAGGGCGCTTGCAACCGTTGGGCAGCCAGCAGGACTTGAACCTGCGGCTGGACAGCGACCAGGGGCGCTTCGTGCTCAAGGCCTGCCACGGCAGCTATGCCCAGGTGGAACTCGAGGCGCAGCATGCGGCGCTGGCCTACCTGGGCGAACAGGGCCTGCCGGTGCCACAGGTACGCCGGGCGCGCGATGGCCAGGACCTGCTGGCTGTGGAGATCGACGGCCAGCCGCTGCGGGTGCGCCTGCTGGACTACATCGATGGCCAGCCGCTGACCCGTCTTGCGCACATGCCGGCAAGGCTGGTTGGCGAGCTGGGCGCGTTGTGCGCCCGGGTCGACCAGGCCCTGGCCGGCTTCCAGCACCCGGGCCTCGAACGCACCCTGCAGTGGGACCCGCGCCACGCCCAGGCGCTGATCGAACACTTGCTGCCGGTGCTGGACGACGAGCGTCGCCAGCGCGTCGAGCGCGTCACTGGCTTGGCCGTCGAACGCCTGCAGCCGCTGGTGGCCGACCTGCCGATCCAGGCCGTGCATCTGGACATCACCGACGACAATGCCGTCTGGGCCCTTGACGAGGCGCGCCAGTGGCAGCTGCAGGGCGTCATCGACTTCGGCGACCTGCTGCGCACCTGGCGTATCGCCGACCTGTCCGTCACCTGCGCGGCGCTGCTGCATCACGCCGAAGGCGACCCGCTGCGCATCCTGCCGGCCGTTCGTGCCTACCACGCCGTCAACCCGCTGCAGGATGCCGAACTGCGCGCTCTGTGGCCGTTGGTGCTGATGCGTGCCGCCGTGCTGGTGCTCAGCAGCGAACAGCAGTTGCGGGTCGACCCGGGCAATCAATACATCCGCGATAACATCGCCCATGAATGGGCCATCTTCGATACCGCTGCGGCTGTGCCTGTCGCCCTGATGGAAGCGGCGATTCTCCAGGCAACGGGCGGTGCGCTGGCGCCCCTGGCGTTGTCTGGGGGCGTGCCACTGATCCCGGCCCTGGCGGGGCAGGCGGTGACGCGGGTCGACCTTGGCGTGCTCAGCCCGCACTGCGAGGCGGGCAACTGGGAGCAGCCGGGCTTCGACCAGCGGCTGCTGGCTGCCCAGGCAGGCCCGGCCTGTACGCTGCACGGCCAGTATCGCCTGTCGCAGACCCATATCGACCGCCCCGAGGAGCCGGCCACCTGCGCCTTGGGCGTGGAACTGAGCGTACCGGCCGGGACCGCGCTGCAGGCGCCCGAGGCCGGCACCTGGGAGCGTACCGGCGAGGGTCGCGGGCGGCTGCGCACGGCGACCTGGAGCCTGTGGCTGAGCGGGCTCGAAGAGGCGCCGGCAGACGGCCAAGAGTTGGCCAAGGGGCAGGCGTTGGGCCTGACTTGCGGTTTCCTCGAGGTCCAGCTGTGCCGTGACGATGAACAGCGCCCGCCGTTCTTCGCCACGCCATCGCACGCCGACGCCTGGCTGGCCCTGTGCCCGTCGCCGAAGCCACTGCTCGGGTTCGATTGCGACGCTGAGCCGCTGGTCGATGCCCAGGCCTTGCTGGCGCGCCGCGATGCCAGCTTCGCCCGTTCGCAGAAGCATTACTACGCCCAGCCGCCGCATATCGAGCGTGGCTGGCGCAACTACCTGATCGACATGCAGGGCCGCTCCTACCTGGACATGCTCAACAACGTTGCCGTGCTGGGTCATGGCCATCCGCGTATGGCCGCCGAGTCGGCACGCCAGTGGTCGTTGGTCAATACCAACTCACGCTTCCACTATGCGGCCATCGCCGAATTCTCCGAGCGCCTGCTCGAGTTGGCACCGGAGGGCTTCGACCGGGTGTTCCTGGTCAACAGCGGCACCGAGGCCAACGACCTGGCCATCCGCCTGGCCTGGGCCTACAGCGGTGGGCGCGACCTGCTCAGCGTGCTGGAGGCCTACCATGGCTGGTCGGTGGCCACCGACGCCATTTCTACCTCCATCGCCGACAACCCCCAGGCCTTGGAAACCCGCCCGGACTGGGTGCACCCGGTGGAAGCGCCGAACACCTTCCGTGGGCGCTTCCGCGGCCCGGACTGTGCAGCGGACTACCTGCGCGATGTCGATGCCAAGCTCGCCGACCTGGACGAGCGCGGCCGCCAGCTGGCCGGTTTCATCTGCGAGCCGGTGTATGGCAATGCCGGCGGCATTGCCTTGCCGGCAGGCTACCTGCGCGAGGCCTACGCCAAGGTGCGCGCCCGCGGCGGCGTGTGCATCGCCGACGAGGTGCAGGTCGGCTATGGCCGCCTGGGCGAGTATTTCTGGGGCTTCGAAGAGCAAGGCGTGGTGCCGGACATCATCACCATGGCCAAGGGCATGGGTAACGGCCAGCCGCTGGGCGCGGTGATCACCCGCCGTGAGATTGCCGAGGCCTTGGAGGCCGAGGGTTACTTCTTCTCTTCGGCCGGCGGTAGCCCGGTCAGTTGCCGTATCGGCATGGCGGTGCTGGATGTGATGCAGGAGGAGGGCCTGTGGGAAAACACCCGGGAAGTCGGGCGCTATTTCAAGGCCCGCCTGCAGGCGCTCGTCGATAAACATCCGCTTGCTGGTGCCGCCCACGGTTCCGGTTTCTACCTGGGCCTGGAGTTGGTGCGCGATCGCCAGACCCTGGAGCCGGCCACCGAGGAAACCATGGCCCTGTGCAACCGCTTGCGCGACCTGGGCATCTTCATGCAGCCGACCGGCGATTACCTGAACATCCTCAAGATCAAGCCACCCATGTGCACCACACGTGCCAGCGTGGATTACTTCGTCGATTGCGTGGATAGGATTCTCGGCGAGGATCTCTAACATCCGTGTAGATGGCCAGCTGAATCGATTGTTATCGGTTTAGGTGGCCTTTTTATGGCGAAATATTTTGCTGGCTGGTCTTTAAGTTCGATTTTTATCGAGTATATAATGAGCCATCGAACAGGGTCGCTGGCGGCCCATCGCGGCACAAGGCCGCTCCTACAGGGGGCTGCGTTTTCCTTACGTCCCGATTGATCAACGACCTGGCGCAGTCGGCGCCGGGCTTTGCAGAGGTTACCGATGAAAACCCTCAATTCGACCCCGCGTGCCGACGGTTTCCACATGCCCGCCGAATGGGCACCACAGACCCAGGTGTGGATGGTCTGGCCGGAGCGCCCGGACAACTGGCGCCTGGGCGGCAAGCCGGCGCAGGCCGCCCACGTGACCCTGGCCAAGGCCATCGCCCGCTTCGAGCCCGTGACCGTCGCGGTCTCCGCTGGCCAGTACGAGAACGCTCGCCGCCAGCTGGACGTTCCGAACATCCGTGTGGTGGAAATCAGCAACGACGACGCCTGGGTGCGTGATACCGGCCCGACCTTCGTCATCAACGACCACGGTGAAGTGCGCGGCGTGGATTGGGGCTTCAACGCCTGGGGCGGTTTCGAGGGTGGCCTGTACGCACCCTGGAACCGTGACGAGGAGCTGGCCGCCAAGGTCCTGGAAATGGAGCGCTGCCAGCGCTACCACACCGAAGGCTTCGTGCTCGAAGGCGGCTCGATCCATGTCGATGGCGAAGGCACCCTGATCACCACCGAAGAGTGCCTGCTCAACCGCAACCGCAACCCGCACCTCTCCCGCGAACAGATCGAAGAGGTCCTGCGCGAGCATCTGGCGGTGGACACCATCATCTGGTTGCCGGATGGCCTGTACAACGACGAGACCGATGGCCACGTCGACAACTTCTGCTGCTATGTCAGCCCAGGCGAAGTGCTGCTGGCCTGGACCGATGACGTCAACGACCCGAACTACGCCCGTTGCCAGGCTGCCTATGACGTGCTGAAGAACAGCCGCGACGCCAAGGGCCGCGAGTTCGTCGTACACAAGATGCCGATCCCGGGCCCGCTGTATGCCACCGAGGAGGAGTGCGCCGGTGTCGACCAGGTGGCTGGCAGCCAGGAGCGTGACCCGTCGGTGCGCTTGGCCGGTTCCTACGTCAACTTCCTGATCGTCAATGGCGGCATCATCGCGCCGAGCTTCGACGACCCGGCGGACGCCCAGGCACGCACGATTCTGGCCAAGCTGTTCCCGGACCACGAAGTGGTGATGATCCCGGGGCGCGAATTGCTTCTGGGCGGCGGTAACATTCATTGCCTGACTCAGCAGCAGCCGGCGCCGGTCAAGCGCTGACGTCCGCTGTTTTCGGGCCGCTGTGCGGCCCATCGCGGCACAAGGCCGCTCCTACAGGGATCGTGTAGGGGCGGTTTTTTGTTTAATGGTTATAAGTAAATATCTTCTTATTCCTTTACTGATATAAACGCCTCCCTATACTTGAGCCCAAGCACGCAAACTTCTGGAGGCGTCCCCATGCGCAATGAGTCTATTCGTTACCTGATTGTGCCGGGCTGGCAAGGATCGCCAGACAACCATTGGCAAAGTCACTGGCAGCGCAGCCTGCCCAACAGTGCCCGGGTCGAGCAGCACGACTGGCTCACCCCGCAGCGGCATGACTGGGTGCACGCACTGGAGCAGGCGATCGCCGCCGAACGCTCGCCGGTGATCTTGATCGCTCACAGCCTGGGCTGCATCACCGTCGCCCATTGGGCCGCACAGGCCAGCCCGGCCTTGCTGCGCCGGGTGCACGGGGCGCTGCTGGTAGCACCGGCGGACGTGGAGCGGCCGACCTGCGCGCCGGTGCTGCGCAACTTCGCGCCGATCCCGCTGCAGGCCCTGCCGTTCCCCAGCCAGGTGGTCAGCTCCGACAACGACCCGGCGGTGAGCGTGCCGCGTGCGCTGCACCTGGCACGGGCATGGGGCGCCGAGGCGGGGCTGCTGGCCAACGCGGGGCACATCAACGTCAAGTCCGGTCATGAGCGTTGGGAACAAGGCTTCGCCTACCTCTACCGGCTGCAGGGTCGGATCGAACAGCGGGCCTTGCGCCGCGCCTGATTCGCCAGCGCTTCTTCGAATACCTTGACGCCCGGCCGGCGACGGCGTCGGGCGGGAGTTCGTCATGACTTCGCATAATGCCTTCGGCCAACCATTGTTGACCTTTCCCGAACTGGACAAGAGCCCGTTGAGCATCCGCGCCAAGGCGCTGGTGTTCATCGACCCGCGCTCGCAACAGCTGCGCGATGCCTTGGAGCGCCTGGCGCCGCAACCGGTGCCGGTGCTGATCCGCGGCGAGACCGGCACCGGCAAGGAACTGTTGGCCCGTCAGGTGCACCGGGCCAGCGACCGCGGCGGGTTGTTCGTCTCGGTGAGCTGCGCGGCGATCAGCCCGACCTATGCCGATGCCGAGCTGTTCGGCTACAGCGCCGGTGCCCAAGGCGGGACGGCCGGCGGCCGGGCTGGCTGGTTCGGTTCGGCCAACGGCGGCACCTTGTACCTGGACGAGATCGCCGACCTGCCGCTGGCCATCCAGGCCAAGCTGCTGGCGGCGCTGGAAAACCGCGAGGTCACCCGTGTCGGTGCCCAGCGGCCGCTACCGGTGGACGTACGCCTGGTCGCCGCCTCCAGCATCGACCTGGCCCAGGCCGTGCGCGCCGGGCATTTCAACGAACGCCTCTACCATTACCTGCGCGAAGGCCAGCTGGAGCTGCCGGCCCTGCGCGAGCGGGTCGGTGACATCCTGCCATTGGCCGAATATTTCGTGGGCATCTACAGCGTGCGCCTGGACCGCTCGGTGCCGCTGATCAGCGAGGCCGCACAGCAAGCCCTGGAAGCCCATGCGTGGCCGGGCAATACCCGGGAACTCGAGAACGTCATCCATTTTGCCCTGCTGGTGAGCGAGGGCGAGCAGATCCTGCCAGAGCATCTGGACCTGCCGGGCATCACACCCTTGGCCGGCCTGGCCCGGCAACTCGAGCAACTGGCCCGCAGCCGCAATCCGCAGACCCGGCATGCCGTGCGCCGGTTGCTGGAGGACTCATTGACGGGCCTGAACGCCTCCGCACGCTAGGTCGGACGGTCCGCTCATGCTCCAAGCTCATAATGGTCATTTGTTTTTGGAATAAGCAGCTAAACAAAAGATATTGTTAAGGAATAAATATTCCCGGTATCGTCCGTTTCACGCCCCTGCCGAAGGGGCACCGACTTCGCCACTTCGATGGCATCAGCTTGATAACAAGGATCACCATGAAAAAGACCCTGCTGACCGCAGCCCTGGCCGCAGCCCTGTCGCTGACCGGCTTCGCCAACGCCGCTGAGAAACTGGTGGTAGCTGCCACCCCGGTGCCCCACGCCGAGATCCTCGAACTGATCAAGCCGACCCTGGCCAAGGAAGGTGTGGACCTGCAGATCAAGGTCTTCACCGATTACGTACAGCCCAACGTCCAGGTCGACCAGAAGCGCCTGGATGCCAACTACTTCCAGACCTTGCCGTACCTGAAGAACTTCAACGAAGGTAAGGGTACCCACCTGGAAACCGTCATCGGTGTGCATGTCGAGCCTTTCGGCGGCTACTCGAAGAAGGTCAAGAGCCTGGTTGACCTGCAGGAGGGCGCCACCGTCGCCATCCCCAACGAAGGCAGCAACAGCGGCCGTGCGCTGCTGCTCCTGCAGAAGGCTGGCCTGATCACCCTGAAAGACCCCAAGAACGCCCTGGCCACCCCGAAGGACATCGCCGAGAACCCGAAGAAGCTGAAGTTCCGCGAGCTGGAATCGGCCATGCTGCCGCGCGTGCTGGACCAGGTCGACCTGGACATGATCAACACCAACTATGCCCTGGAAGCCGGCCTGAACCCGGCCAAGGATGCTCTGGTGATCGAAGGCAGCGACTCGCCCTACGTGAACTTCCTGGTCGCCCGCCCCGACAACAAGGACAGCGAGGCCATCCAGAAGCTGGCCAAGGCCCTGACCAGCCCAGAGGTCAAGGCATTCATCGCCAAGAAATACAGCGGCGCGGTATTGCCGGCGTTCTGATTCAAACGCCTGGAAACGAAAACGCCGACGCATTTGCGTCGGCGTTTTCGTTCATGCAGGGCCAATCAGCGCGAATTGGCCAGCGCCCGGCGCAGGGCCAGGAGCCATTGAAGCTGTTCGTTGGAAACCGGCGGGCAAGAGCTGTTCATTGTTGTCGTTCCAGTAGAGGGCCGTACGGGTCAGAGCTCTTGGAAAAGGTTTTTGCCGGAAAGATCCCGCGCCGGGCGCAAATTTCCGGCTAATCCGACGAACGTGATACTGGGGCCGCGTTGCGGCCCAATCGCGGGGCAAGCCCGCTCGCACAAATAGGTCACATTGCATGCACAACGCGACCCCTGTTGGAGCGGGCTTGTCCCGCGATTGGGCTGCGCAGCAGCCCCGTACATTCATCTGCCGGGCACCAGCCGCAGCGTGCTCTGGGCCGGTATCTCCCCCATCCGTACCCTGTGATACCGCCCTTCGATGTAATCCTGCGCCTGGTCGCCATAATGCCGGTCGAAAGGCACGCCACTTTGCCCCACCGGGTTGATGGTCAGCGCGGCACCGGGGTCGCCGAAGTCGATCAGGCGCCGGGTCGAGGGGCCGTAGTTGACTGCCCAGGGGGCCGGCCCGATCTTGGCTGACAGGTTGTTCGGCACTTCGTGGCTGCCGGGCGCGGCAAACGGGCCGACATTCAATAGCAGGTTCAGCGGCTTCTTTACCCCCAGCGGATGGTTGTGGGTAAGGGTGTGGGCCTTGCCCCATTGCCAACTGGCCGGATCCTTGCCCATCACGTCGCGCAAGTGCGCGAGGCTGCGTTGCCAGGCCAGGCGGATGATGGCGGTACGGTCGGTGTGCTCGTTGCTGCCCTGCATGTTCCACCAGGGCGCATCCGGGTCGGCAGCCAGCCGCGGCAGGGCAGCATCGATGACGCGAGTATTGATCAAGGCCGGGAACCAGGTGTCGCCGAGCTCATCGTGCAGGGCGGCGAAGGCCAGTTCATAAAGGAACTGGTTGAACAAGGTCGCACTGCTGGAGCCTATCGGGTAGTCGCCGCGCCAGGCGGCCAACTGTTCCACTAGCTCCTTTTCCTCATCGCCCTGGGCGATGGCGCGCAAGGTGCCCAGCAGCGGCGCCAAGGTCCGCGGGCCATAGTCCGTCGTGTCGTCGAGCTGCAGAGCCTGGCTGTTCTGGATATCCCACTTGATGCTTGGGTCGGCCAGCTGCCGGTCGAGCTGACGGCCACGGTCCGGCAGGTTGTAGTAGCCCGGGATCGGCACCACCGCCGGGGGCTGGACGTTCGCCGAGACGATGTAGCCGCTGGCTGGGTTCTCCTGCTGCGGGTTGACGCTGAAGGGGTAGAAGCCGAGCTTGTCGGCCTGGGCCGTGCTGCCATCGAGAATGAAAGCCGGGTCGACGCCGTCTGGGCGGATCGGCAACTGCGCGGCCGCCCACCAGCCGATATCGCCCCGGGCATTGGCCCACACCAGGTTCAGCCCGGGCGCCTGGATCTTGGCCGCCGCCTCGCGCATCTTGTCCAGGGTGTCGGCACGGTTGATCCGGTAGAACGCTTCCAGGATTGGGTTTTCGGTTTCCAGGAAGGCCCACCACATGGCGATGGGTGTGGTGCCTGCCGTTTCGCCCAGCGCTGTGTTGACGATCGGACCGTGGGGCGAACGCTGCAGGGTAATGCTCACCGGCGCCTCACCCTTGACCGCGATCTGCTGTTCGCTTTGCTCCAGCGGCTGCCAGCGGCCATCGATACGCACCTGCTTCGGGTCGCCCGGGTTGACCTGCTCGGCCACCAGGTCAACATCGTCGTTCTGGAACATGGTCAGGCTCCAGCCGAAGTCACGGTTGTGGCCGAGCAGGGCGAAGGGGTTCAGGGCCTGGAAGTAGCCGTACAGGTTGAAGCCCGGTGCCGACAGCTCTGCTTCGTACCACACGGCCGGCACGGCGAAGCCGATGTGCGGGTCGCCTGCCAGCAGTGGGCGGCCGCTGCGGGTGCGGTTGCCGGCGACGGCCCAGGCGTTGCTGCCTTCGAACTGGGGCAGGCCGGCATTGCCGAGGGCTTCGTGGCTCAAGCGCGCCAAGTGTTCCAGGCTGCGCCAGTCGGCAGCCGCCAGGGGCGTGGCCAAGGCGCCCTGGGGTTGCCAGGCCAGGTCGAAAATCTTCAGGTATTCGGGGCCGAGCTGGTCGCGCACGTAAGTGAGCGCCGGCTCGGTACGGAATGCGGCAGCAAAGCTGTAGGCCAGGTAGCCGGCGATGCTGAGGGTGTCTTCGGCGGTGAAAGGGCGCGGCGCGATGCCCAGCAGGTCGAACTCCATGGGCTTGGGATGGCTGGCCTGCCACTGGTTGACGCCGTCGAGGTAGGCTTGCAGGGCCTGCCAGGCAGGAGACTGGCGGTCCTGACGCTGGACCATGCGCGCGGCCTGCTCGCGGATGCGCAGGCTGCGGAACAACGTGTCGGTGGGCACCAGCTTGGCGCCCAGCACCTCAGCCAGCTCACCTCGGGCCAGGCGGCGCAGGATCTCCATCTGGAACAAGCGGTCCTGGGCGTGTACGTAGCCCAGGGCGCGGTACAGGTCTGGTTCGTTGCCAGCCAGCAGGTGTGGCACGCCGCGGGCGTCGTAGCGCACGCTGACCGGCGCCTGCAGGCCAGCGATGGCGACCTCGCCCTCGCGCTGCGGTTGCTTGCTCTGCACGTACCAGAAACCGGCACCCACGGCGGCGGCGACCACCACTGCCAGCAGGGTCAGGCTGCGCTTCATCGAGACTCCTTGTGCACTCGAGCGAAAAATGTGGTCCGATCATCGACGGATTCGCGAACTCAGCATAGCCCCCTGGAAGGAGTCTCCATGTCCCTGAGCGAAAAACAGAAAATGCTGGCCGGCCAGCTCTATCATGCGGGATGCCCCGAACTGCAGGCCGAGCAGATCGCCAACAAGCACTGGATGCACCGCTACAACACCAGCACCGACCTGCTCAACGATGCCCGCCACGGGCTGTTGGTCGCGCACTTCGCCCATGCGGGCAGCGGTGCGGTGATCCGCCCGCCGTTCTACTGCGACTATGGCTACAACATCAGTGTCGGTGCCAACACCTTCATGAACTTCAACTGCGTGATCCTCGACGTGCTGCCCGTGCGTATCGGCGCGGATTGCCAGATCGGCCCGGCGGTGCAGATCTACACCGCCGACCACCCGCTCGACCCCGAGGTGCGCCGCACGGGGCTCGAAAGCGGGCGGCCGGTGACCATCGGCGACAACGTGTGGATCGGTGGCGGGGCGATCATCCTGCCGGGAGTGACCATCGGCGACAATGCAGTGATCGGCGCCGGCAGCGTGGTGACCCGTGACGTGCCGGCAGGCGCGATCGCGGTGGGCAACCCGGCGCGGGTACGTCAGCCGGCCCAGGGGCAATAGCAGCCCTGGGCCAGGGTGTTGGAGGCATTGACCGAACGGCCCTCGAGCAGTGCCTTGAGGATCGGCTCGACGAAGCTGTTGCTGGCATTGCACACCGCGCCTTCGCTGTAGGGGCCGAAGTAGGCCAGGCGGCCTTCCCGGTCCCAGATCGCCACGGCGGGCGAGGCGGGGATCCGCTCGCTGCCGGGCAACAGGGCCAGGGGCCTGAGGCCGGTGAGGTTGGCCGGCAACTGGCCGTGGCTGCCGGCTTTCTGCACGACATGGAAGCTCACGCCCTGGGGTGCGAAGTGTTCGACCAGTTCCCCCAGATGCTGCTGGTTGCCGACGTTGCAGGGGCAGGCAGGGTCCCAGAAATGCACGACCCGGATCGGCCCTGGGCCGGCGAGCTCTGGTGGCAGCTGCAGCTGGCCGCCTTCGAACAGTGTGGGCTGGTTGTCGAAGGGGCGCAGGTAGCGGGCCTGGAAACTCGCGTAGGCCCACCAGAGGGCAGCGGCGCAGAGCAACAGCGCGAGGGTGGTCAGCAGGGTTTTCCGGATGGGCATGGTGTGTCCGCATGGCTGTGGGGCGCCGCAGGCCCGTAGAAAAGCGGTCTAGCTTGCCACGATGCGGCCCAGAGCTGAATATCACAGGTCAATACTCGCTTCGCTGTGGATGTACCGATGCCTGCCTCCTTTCACCCTGATCTGCTGCGCGCCAGCCTCTGGCCCTTGGCCGACCGCCAACCGTTGTCGCCCCAGGCGCGGGAGTACCAGCATTATTACGGTCTGGACCTTCCCGCACGGCAAAGCTGGCTGGGCGTGTTCCAGGCGGCGGGGTTCGAGCTGGTGGGGCAGGTGTGGTTGCCGCAGCAACCGGTGGCGACCCTGTTTCTGCTGCATGGCTACTACGACCACATGGGCTTGTACTGCCATGTGGTCGAATGGGCCTTGCAACAGGGCTTCGCGGTGATCAGCTGCGACCTTCCCGGGCATGGGCTGTCCAGCGGTGAGCGGGCCAGCATCGCCGACTTCGGCATCTATCAGCAGATGCTCGATGCCTTGTTCGAGCAGGCGCGTAAGCTCGACCTGCCGCGCCCTTGGCACCTGTGCGGGCAAAGCACCGGCGGGGCGATCGTGGTCGATCACCTGCTGCACCGGGGCGAGCAAAGCCCGGCCGATGGCCAGGTGATCCTGTTGGCGCCCCTGGTGCGGCCCCGGGCTTGGCATTGGTCCAAGCTCAGTTATTGCGTGTTGCGCCACTTCGTCAACGGCATCGAACGGCGCTTCAGCGAAAACAGCAACGACCCGGCCTTCCTGCCGTTCCTCGAGGCCGACCCACTGCAGCCACGCCAGCTACCCACCGCCTGGGTCGGTGCCCTGGTGGCCTGGGTCAAGCGCATCGAGGCCGCGCCGTGCAGCCAGCGGCGGCCGTTGATCGTACAAGGGGAAGCGGACGGCACGGTGGACTGGCCCTACAACCTCAAGGTGCTCAAGGCCAAGTTCGCCGACCCGCAGATCCTGCTGCTGCCCGAGGCCAGGCATCACCTGGCCAACGAACTGCCGGGCATCCGCCAGCGTTACTTCGCCTTCCTCGACCAGCGCCTGGGTTGACTCAGTTCAGGTCAGCAGCGTTCTGGCCGACGGCCAGGCCCGCGCGCACGGCGGCGATGGCGGCCTTGTAGTAGGCCTGGCCATCGGCCGATTCGGCGAAGGTGGCGAACGCTTCAAGCTCGGTGTCGGAGAGGTCGCGATAGACATACAGCAGGGTATTGTTGAGGTCTTCGCCGATCTGCTGCATCAGGCGTTGCCGCTGGCCATCGAGCAGGCCTTGGGCCTGGCCTGCGCCGAACAAGCCGGGCAGCATCGAGCTCAGGCTGTCGGCCGCCACGCCGGCAATCGCCAGGCTGACCTCGGCACCGGCTTCCCGGGCCGGCAAGGCCTGGGCCAGGTGGCCGATGATCAACAAGCGGTTGTCGCTGGCCTGGATCTTCGGCAGGCCCTTGGCGTGCTTGGCCAGCTGGTCCTTGCGTGTGGCCAGCAGTTCGGCGGCCACCACCTTGCGCCCCAGGGGCGACTGGAAAAAGGCCAGTGCGGGCGACGGATTCGGCAGGTTGGCGCGCAATTGCGCCTGGGCCCGGCGGTCGATGGCCTGGGCCTGGAAGCGTTGGTTGCTGTTGTTGACCAGCGCCTGGTAGACAGCCGGAGGCAGGCTGTTCTTGTAACGCTGCTGGGCGGCGCTCACCGCGTCGGTGAAGTGGGCGCGCTGGTCGGGCCAGCCGGCGGCCTTGTACAACTGGTCGAGGCTGTCTGCCCAGACAGGCATGGTGCAGATCATCATCAGCAGCAGGGAAAACAAACGGCGCATTCAGGACTCCTGTCGGCAGGCCGCTATTGTCCGTGGCGCGGCGGGGCTTTGTCGAGACGCCGATGACGGTTGGCGGCCAAGTGGCGCTGTCGGTTTTCATGGCGAGTGGATACTATGCGTCATCATCTCTCTCTTGAGTATCCGATGCTTTCCAACATTGTCGATGAGCTGGCCAACTACGGTTGGAGCCGGCAACCCTTGTTTGTGCCTGCTGCGCTGACTCGCGTCTTGGCGGCCGAGTGTCGACAACGTTCTGCCGAGGGCGAGCTGAGCCCTGCCAGCGTGGGCCGCGGCATCGGGCAGGAGGTGCGCGAAACGATCCGTGGCGACCATATCCAATGGATCGAGCCGGGCCAATCCGAGGCCTGCGATCGCTACTTGGACGTCATGGAAGGCCTGCGCCAGGCATTGAACCAGGGCCTTTACCTGGGGCTCGAAGATTTCGAATGCCACTTCGCGTTGTACCCGCAGGGCGCGTTCTACCGTCGCCATCTCGATCGCTTTCGCGACGACGACCGGCGTGCGGTGTCGGTGGTGCTCTATCTGAACGAAAATTGGCAACCCGAGGATGGAGGGCAATTGCGCATGTTTCTCGCCGATGGGGTGGAGCACGACGTGCAACCGGAAGCGGGCACTCTGGTGGTGTTCCTGTCGGGCGACATCCCCCACGAAGTATTGCCGGCTGGGCGCGAGCGCCTGTCCTTGACCGGCTGGTTCCGTCGCCGTGGCAACGACCTGTTCTGAGTCGGCCAAGGTCCTGGTCAGCGCCTGCCTGCTGGGGCAGCCGGTGCGCTACGACGGGCGCGACAGTGGCCACCCCGACGTGCTGCAGCGCTGGCAGGCCGAAGGGCGCGTGGTCGCGCTTTGCCCGGAGATGGCCGGCGGCCTGCCGACACCGCGCCCGCCTGCGGAAATTCCGGGTGGGCAGGGCGGGGCCGTGCTGGATGGCCAGGCCCAGGTCGTGACGGTGGTTGGAAGCGATGTCAGCGCAGCATTCTTGGCGGGTGCGCAGCAGGCCCTGGCCTTGGTCCGCCAGCATGGCATCCGGGTGGCGGTGCTCAAGTCGGGCAGCCCGTCCTGTGGCAACCGGTTGACCTATGACGGGACGTTCAGTGGGGTGAAGGTCGCGGGTGAAGGCGTGACCACGGCACTGCTGCGGCGCGAAGGGGTGCAAGTGTTCAGCGAGCTGGAGTTGGAAGCTGCACAGCGGGCATTGGCTGACTTGGAGATTTGAGGCGGCTGTACGGCCAATCGCCGGCAAGCCGGCTCCCACCGAGATTGCGACGCTCTCAAAACCTGCGAAATCTCTGTGGGGCGGGCTTGTCCCGCGATTGGGCCGGCCAGGGTTACTGGCCTGCGGCCGTCTCTCGTGCACCCTTGAGCCACTTTTGTTCCAGCGCCGCCAGCCGGCCGTCCTCCTTGATCCGCTGCAGGGCGTTGTTCACTGCGGTTTCGAAGGCCGGGTTGTCTTTCTGGAACGGAATCACCCGGGCCTCACTGCCGTAAGGCTCGCTGACGGCCAGTTGCGAGGCCTGCTCGGGCTTGGGTTGGTCGAGCACGATGTCGAACTTGCCGCTCTCCACGCCCGGGATCGCTTCTTCTGCAGGGGCTTCGATGAACTCGGCGCGTACGTCCAACTCCTTGGCCAGTGCCTGGCCCAGCTCCACGTCGAAGCCGGTCAGGTGTTCGTTCTCCTTGAACGCGTAGGGCGGTGTATCCGCTGGCACGGCAATGCGCAGTTCGCCCCGGTCGTTGACCTCGTCTATCAGTTCGGCCTGGGCCAGTGGACTGATCGCAAGTGCCAGCAATACGCCAATGCTCAACCGCATGATGCCCCCATTCGTGTTTGGCAGATGAATTCGATGCCGCAGCTTTGTGCCATGCCGCGGTCACGGTGCAGGCTATGACCTCCACGCGCTTCCAATGTTTAGCTGCAGTCCAAATATTTCTGGCCACCGCCGACGAGACCTTTGCACACAATTGAACTATGTTGTTCTAGCGCCGCCGTTCGTCGATGGACAGTGGTCAATGGAAGTGAAACACAGGAGAAGTGAATGAACAGCCTATTTTCGCGTGCTGCCGTTGCCGGCCTGCTGATGGGGGCGTCGGTTCTGGCCAGCGCCGCGGATGCCTTGAAGAGCCAGGAGCCGCCCCAGGGCGCCAAGGTCTTCATCGTTGCCCCTGCCGATGGCGCCACCGTCGACAAGACCTTCACGGTCAAGTTCGGCATCGAAGGCATGGGGCTCAAGCCTGCAGGCGACCAGACGCCGCATACGGGCCATCACCACTTGCTGGTGGATGTGGACAAGGCACCCCTGGCCGACCAGCCGTTGCCCACTAGCCTGATGCCCGAGAACAACGCCCCGCTGCCGGCCGGCCCGCAAGTGCTGCACTTCGGCAAGGCCCAGACCGAGGCCACCATCACCCTGACACCGGGCAAGCATACCTTGCAGTTGGTGCTGGGCGACATGTACCACGTGCCGTTCAAGCCGAGCGTCGAGTCGCAGAAGATCACCGTGACCGTGAAGTAACGGCTGGATACTTCGCGGGTTTACCGAAGCAGGCGCCGCTGAACGCACAGGCGAAAAAAAGGGAGGCCGCCCGGGCCTCCCTTTTCCATGCAGCGGTATCGCTTAGAACAGCACGCGGGAACGGATGGTGCCCTTGACCTGCTGCAGCTTCTCCTGCGCCAGGTCGGAGTACTCGGCATCCACGTCGATGACCACGTAACCGACTTTCTCGTCGGTCTGCAGGAACTGGCCGGAGATGTTGATACCGTTCTCGGCGAACACTTTGTTGATCTCGCTGAGCACGCCCGGGATGTTTTCGTGGATGTGCAGCAGGCGGTGCTTGCCAGGGTGCGCCGGCAGGGCGACTTCCGGGAAGTTGACCGACGAGACGGAGGTGCCGTTGTCGCTGTACTTGACCAGCTTCTCGGCCACTTCCAGGCCGATGTTGGCCTGGGCTTCGGCAGTGGAACCACCGATGTGCGGGGTCAGGATCACGTTGTCCAGGCCGCGCAGCGGGCTTTCGAACTGCTCGTCGTTGGAGCGCGGCTCGACCGGGAACACGTCGATGGCGGCGCCGATCAGATGCTTGTCCTTGATGGCGGCAGCCAGGTGGTCCAGCTCGACCACGGTGCCACGGGCAGCGTTGATCAGGATCGAACCCTTCTTCATCGCGCGGATTTCCTTCTCGCCGATCATCCACTGGGTGGACGGCAGCTCAGGCACGTGCAGCGAGACGATGTCGGCCAGGCCCAGCAGCTCGTGCAGGCTGGTCACCTGGGTGGCGTTGCCCAGTGGCAGCTTGGTCAGCGGGTCGTAGAAGTACACCTGCATGCCCAGGCTTTCGGCCAGGACCGACAGCTGGGTACCGATCGAGCCGTAGCCGACGATGCCCAGCTTCTTGCCACGGATCTCGAAGGAGTTGGCTGCGCTCTTGATCCAGCCACCGCGGTGGCAGGAAGCGTTCTTCTCGGGGATGCCGCGCAGCAGCAGGATGGCTTCGGCCAGCACCAGCTCGGCGACGGAACGGGTGTTGGAGTAGGGGGCATTGAACACGGCGATGCCGCGCTCGCGAGCCGCGGCCAGGTCGACCTGGTTGGTGCCGATGCAGAAGCAGCCGACGGCGACCAGCTTCTTCGCGCAGTCGAAGATCTCTTCGGTCAGCTGGGTGCGGGAGCGAATGCCGATGAAGTGGGCGTCGGCGATCTTTTCCTTCAGCTCGGCTTCCGGCAAGGAACCAGTGAGGTATTCGATGTTGGTGTACCCGGCAGCCTTGAGGGTATCGACCGCATTCTGGTGCACACCTTCAAGAAGAAGGAACCTGATCTTGCTCTTGTCGAGAGAAGTCTTGCTCATCTGCGTAAACCTGTATCCCGGAGAAAAAATGGCAGGGGGTGAAGCGGCGCGGCGTCGGCCTTAGCACGAACGGCGGGAGCGCTATGCTAGCATACGCGACAGAAACTGAGCTTATCCCGACAGGTGAAGAGTGCTCAGGGTGACTATGAATAGTTCGAGAGTTCTACCGATGACCCACACAGCGGTACTTGATGAGCTGATGACCTTGGTCGACCCGAGCAAGGTCCTCACCGACCCGGCTTCGCTCGAGGCCTACGGCAAGGACTGGACCAAGCACTATCCACCGGCACCCTCGGCGATCGTCTTCCCGCGCTCGATCGAGCAGGTGCAGGCCATCGTCGCCTGGGCCAACCGCCACAAGGTCGCGCTGGTGCCTTCGGGCGGGCGCACCGGCCTTTCCGCCGCCGCGGTCGCCGCCAATGGCGAAGTGGTGGTGGCTTTCGACTACATGAACAAGATCCTCGACTTCAATGCCTTCGACCGCACCGTGGTGTGCCAGCCGGGCGTGGTCACCCGTCAATTGCAACAGTTCGCCGAGGAGCACGGGCTTTACTACCCGGTTGACTTCGCCTCGTCCGGCTCCAGCCAGATCGGCGGCAACATCGGCACCAATGCCGGCGGGATCAAGGTCATTCGCTACGGTATGACCCGTAACTGGGTCGCGGGCATCAAAGTGGTGACCGGCAAGGGCGAGCTGCTCGAGCTGAACAAGGACCTGATCAAGAACGCCACCGGCTACGACCTGCGCCAGCTGTTCATCGGCGCCGAGGGCACGCTGGGCTTCGTGGTCGAGGCGACCATGCGCCTGGACCGTGCCCCGCGCAACCTCACCGCGATGGTCCTAGGCACCCCTGACTTCGACTCGATCATGCCGGTGCTGCATGCCTTCCAGGGCCGGCTCGACCTCACCGCCTTCGAGTTCTTCTCCGACAAGGCGCTGGCCAAGGTCATGGGCCGCGGCGACGTGCCGCCGCCGTTCGAGACCGATTGCCCGTTCTATGCCTTGCTGGAATTCGAGGCCAGCAACGAGGACGTGGCCAACGAAGCCCTGGCCACCTTCGAGCACTGCGTCGAGCAGGGTTGGGTCCTCGATGGGGTGATGAGCCAGAGCGAGACCCAGTTGAAGAACCTGTGGAAGCTGCGCGAGTACATCTCCGAGACCATCTCCCACTGGACGCCCTACAAGAACGACATCTCGGTCACTGTCTCCAAGGTGCCGGCGTTCCTGCGCGACATCGACGCCATCGTCGGCCAGCATTACCCGGATTTCGAAGTGGTCTGGTACGGCCATATCGGCGACGGCAACCTGCACCTGAACATCCTCAAGCCCGACCACATGGCAAAGGACGAGTTCTTCGCCCGCTGCGCCACGGTGAACAAATGGGTGTTCGAGATCGTCGAGCGCTACAACGGCTCGATCTCCGCCGAGCATGGCGTGGGCATGACCAAGCGCGACTACCTGGGCTACAGCCGCTCGACCGCCGAAATCGCCTGCATGAAGGCGATCAAGGCGGTATTCGATCCAAACGGCATCATGAATCCGGGTAAGATCTTCGCTCCTGAATAAAAAGCAGTATCCAGAGGAGTCGGCCATGAGTTACCAGCACCAGTACCTAGACGGCACGCGCATCCACTTCCCGCTGGGCAAGGTGGTCTGCATTGGCCGTAACTATGCCGAGCACGCCAAGGAGCTGGACAACCCCATTCCCAGCGAACCGCTGTTGTTCATCAAGCCGGGCAGTTGCGTGGTTCCCCTGGAAGGTGGCTTCAAGATCCCCAGCGACCGTGGTGCGGTGCACTACGAGGCCGAGATCGCAGTATTGCTGGGCAAGCCGTTGTCCACCCACCCGTCCGAGGAAGAAGTGCGCGACGCCATCTCCGGGTTCGCCCCGGCCCTGGATCTGACCCTGCGTGATGTGCAGGCCAGGCTCAAGGAAAAGGGCCTGCCGTGGGAGCTGGCCAAGAGCTTCGATGGCGCCTGCGTACTGCCGCCGTTCGTGGTCGCCGACAGCTTCGAGGACCTGGCCGACATCGGCATTCGCCTGTCGATCAACGGCCAGGTGCGCCAGGACGGCAACAGCGCCCTGATGCTCAACCCCATCGTGCCGATCATCCAGCACATCGCGGCGCACTTCTCGCTGCAGCCGGGCGATGTGATCCTCACCGGTACGCCGGCGGGTGTGGGCCCGCTGGAAGTCGGAGATGAGCTGGTGCTGGAGTTGCCGGGGGCGAGCCGGTTCGAAAGCCGGGTGCTCTGAACTGCGTATGGCTTGAGGTTTTTGGGGCCGCTGTGCGGCCCTTTCGCGGTACAAGGCCGCTCCTACAGAGCGCGCCCGTAGTCCTGTAGGAGCGGCCTTGTGCCGCGAAAGGGCTGCAAAGCAGCCCCCATCGACGATTTGCCATTTTTTTCACAAAGCATCTGGATAATCCTGCCGATCACCTTCGTCCGCCGGCGTTATGGAGAACTTCGGCAGTCTATCCAGGAAGCATCGTCGATGGCCGTCTCCCCCAGCGCTCCCGTTCCTCCCCTGCACAAACGCAGCATCTTCCGGCGCTGGCAGCTCTGGCTCGGCCTGGCCTTGGTGCTCGGCTACGGCCTGTCGGTGATCATGCATTGGGATGACCGCGGCCTGCTGTGGCTCAAGGAAGGCATGGAGAGCAAGGCCGAGCGGGTGGAAAGCGTCTGGTTACCGGACTACGTGGCGGATATCGAGGCCAAGGTCCTGCCGGGCATGTCCGACGACGAGCCGTCGGACGTGGCGTTCAACCCTCTGACCCGTACTCTGTTCGCTGTGATGGGCAACAACCCCTTCCTCGTCGAGTTGAACCTCGACGGTGAAGTGCTGCGCAAGATGCCGCTGGTGGGCTGGGACAACCCGGAGGGCGTCGCCGTATTGGCCAACGGCCAGCTGGCGATCGTCGACGAGCGCAAGCACGACCTGACCCTGGTGACCGTGGATGCCCATACTGCCAGCCTGAATCATGCCGACTACCCGCACTACGACCTGGGCAAGTCAGCCAACAAGAACAAGGGCTTCGAGGCGATCGCCTGGGACCCGGCGCACCAGCGGCTGCTGATCGGCGAGGAGCGGCCACCGAAGCTGTATACCTGGGCCACCGACGGCAAGAGCCCGTTGACCGGTGACAAGCAGGCGCTGCCCAGCGATGAGCTGGACCTGCGCAACCTCTCGGCGCTTGGCGTAGACCCTCGCACTGGCCATGTGCTGGTGCTGTCCGCAGACTCCAACATGCTGCTCGAGCTGGATGAAAAAGGTGAGCAGGTCAGCTTCATGACCCTGTTGGGGGGCTTCAACGGGCTCGAACGTACCATTCCGCGTGCTGAAGGCGTGGCCATGGACGACCAGGGCACGTTGTACATGGTGAGCGAACCTGACCTTTTCTACCGATTCAGAAAAAACTGACGCGGCCCGTCGTTTTTTCAGTGGTGGCATTAAGCTTTATTTCAGCTGAGTCGTGGTTAGATTCGTCATTCTTTTGTCGAGTCTGCCCCCATGCGCCGCCGCCCACGTCTTTTTCGCTTCCTGGTCTTGCTCTTGGCTGGAGGGCTGCTGCTCGTCGGGCTCGCGGCACAGGAGTTTCGCCTGTTCGAGCGTGGCTGGTTCAACCTGCGCACCTGGTGGCAACCCGCTGAGCTGAGCATGGGGCTCGATCGCTACCAGGTCGTGGTGGAGGGGCAGCCCATCGAAGGGCTGGACGATGACATCTCGGCGCTGACCTACGACCCGGACCGCAAGAGCCTGTTCACCGTCACCAATGCCCGTTCGGAACTGATCGAGCTTTCCCTGGACGGGCGTATCCTGCGCCGTGTGCCGCTGACCGGCTTCGGCGACCCCGAGGCCGTTGAGTACGTGGCGCCCAACAGCTATGTGATCACCGACGAACGCCAGCAGCGGCTGATCCGCGTGCGCCTGGACGATGACACGCTGTTTCTCGACGCCAACGATGCCGAGCAGCTCACGCTGGGCATCGGCCTGAATGGCAACAAGGGCTTCGAGGGTCTGGCCTACGACTCCGTGGGCAAGCGCCTGTTCGTGGCCAAGGAACGCGACCCCATGATGATCTACGAGATCCATGGTTTCCCCCACGACAAGCCCGAACAGCCCTATGCCGTGCATGTGGTGCAGGACCGCAAGCGTGATTCGCGGTTGTTCGTGCGTGACCTGTCGAGCCTGCAGTTCGATGAGCGCAGCGGCCACCTGCTGGCGCTGTCGGACGAATCGAGGCTGGTGCTGGAGCTGGATGTGAAGGGGAGGCCGCTGAGCACCCTGTCGCTGAACAAGGGCTTCCAGGGCCTCAAGCGCAGCGTGCCGCAGGCCGAGGGCATCGCCATGGACGATTCCGGGACCATCTACCTGGTCAGTGAGCCGAACCTGTTCTACGTGTTCAAGCAACCCGCAGATTGAGGGGCTTTTGCTGCCCATCGCGGGGCAAGCCCGCTCCCACAATGATCGCATCGATCTCTAGGCATGCGCTGGCCTGTGGGAGCGGGCTGTCCTGCGATTCGAAGGCGAAGCCCTCGTGGGGGGATTGTCCGGCGTGGATTATTCGGCCTTGAGGCTCTTCACGCCTTCGGCAGTGCCCAGCAGCAACAGGTCGGCCGGGCGTGCCGCGAACAGGCCGTTGGTGACCACGCCGACGATGGCGTTGATCTGGCGCTCCAGGCCCACCGGGTCGGTGATCTGCAGGTTGTGCACATCGAGAATGACGTTGCCGTTGTCGGTCACCACGCCTTCGCGGTACACCGGGTCGCCGCCGAGCTTGACCAACTGGCGCGCCACATGGCTGCGGGCCATCGGGATCACTTCCACCGGCAGCGGGAAGGCACCCAGCACCGGCACCAGCTTGCTGGCATCGGCGATGCAGATGAAGGTCTTGGCCACCGCCGCGACGATCTTCTCGCGGGTCAGGGCCGCGCCGCCGCCTTTGATCAGGTTCAGGTGCGCGTCGCTTTCGTCGGCGCCGTCGACGTAGAACTCCAGCTCGCTGACGCTGTTGAGCTCGTAGACAGGAATGCCATGGCCTTTCAGGCGCTCGGCGGTGGCCTCGGAGCTGGCGACGGCGCCGTCGAAGGCGGTCTTGTGCTTGGCCAGGGCATCGATGAAGAAGTTGGCGGTCGAACCGGTGCCGACGCCGACGACGCTTTTCTCATCCAGCTTGGGCAGAATGAAGTCGACGGCAGCCTGGGCGACGGCCTGTTTGAGTTGGTCCTGGGTCATGCGGGCTCCGAGAGGGGCGGGAGTTTGAAAGCTGCCTATTATAGCGGCAAGCGCCAGCAAAACCTCGGTTTCGCTGTGGTCGCCCGACGTGGCGCTGGGGTAGACTCCCAGGCCTTGTCCCGCGGCCCAGTGATGCTTTCCCGATGCTCGAACAGTACGTCAAGAAGATCCTCACCTCGCGCGTCTACGACGTCGCCGTCGAAACCCCGCTGCAGAGCGCCGGCCAGCTGAGCAAGCGGCTAGGCAACCAGGTCTTGCTCAAGCGCGAGGACCTGCAGCCGGTGTTTTCCTTCAAGATCCGCGGGGCGTACAACAAGCTGGCGCAGTTGAGCCCGGAAGAACTGGCCCGTGGCGTGGTCACCGCCTCGGCCGGCAACCACGCCCAGGGCGTGGCCTTGGCCGCACGGGAGTTGGGCATCAAGGCGACCATCGTGATGCCCAAGACCACCCCGGAGATCAAGGTCGAAGGCGTGCGCTCGCGGGGCGGCAAGGTGGTGCTGCATGGCGATTCCTTCCCCGAGGCGCTGGCCTATTCCCTGAAACTGGTGGACGAAAAGGGCTTTGTCTACATCCACCCCTATGACGATCCGCACACCATCGCCGGGCAGGGCACCGTGGCCATGGAGATCCTGCGCCAGCACCCTGGCCGTCTGGACGCGATCTTCGTGCCGGTCGGTGGCGGCGGCCTGATCGCCGGCATTGCCGCCTACGTGAAGTACCTGCGCCCGGAGATCAAGGTGATCGGCGTCGAGCCGGACGACTCCAACTGCCTGCAGGCCGCCATGGCTGCCGGCGAGCGGGTGGTGTTGCCACAGGTCGGGTTGTTCGCCGACGGCGTGGCGGTGGCGCAGATCGGCCAGCATACCTTCGACATCTGCCGTCTCCATGTGGATGAGGTGGTGACGGTCAGTACCGATGAGATCTGCGCTGCCATCAAGGATATCTACGACGATACCCGCTCGATCACCGAGCCTGCCGGCGCCTTGGGCGTCGCGGGCATCAAGAAGTACGTGGAACTGCATGGTGTGACGGGCCAGACCCTGGTGGCCATCGACTCCGGCGCCAACGTCAACTTCGACCGCCTGCGCCATGTGGCCGAGCGCGCCGAGCTGGGCGAGAAGCGCGAGGCGATCATCGCTGTGACCATTCCTGAGCGCCCGGGCAGCTTCAAGGCCTTCTGCGAGGCCATCGGCAAGCGCCAGATCACCGAGTTCAACTACCGGTACCACGTCGACAAGGAAGCACACATTTTCGTCGGCGTGCAGACCCATCCGGAAACCGACCCGCGGGCCGCACTGGTGCAACAGCTGGTCGAGCAAGGGTTCCCGGTCACCGACCTGACCGACAACGAGCTGGCCAAGCTGCATATCCGCCACATGGTCGGCGGCCATTCGGCGGGGGCCAGCGACGAGATGGTGCTGCGCTTCGAGTTCCCCGAGCGCCCGGGTGCCTTGTTCAACTTCCTCACCAAGCTGGGTGGGCGCTGGAACATCTCCATGTTCCACTACCGCAACCATGGTGCCGCCGATGGCCGGGTGGTGGCAGGCCTGCAGGTGCCGGACGACGAGCGCCACCTGGTGCCTGCAGCCCTGGCCAAGATCGGCTACCCGTACTGGGACGAGACCGACAACCCAGCCTACAAGCTGTTCCTGGGTTGAGCGACTAAGCTTGGCCTAACACTCAAGGACGTGAAGCAATGGAATACCTGACCACCCTCAAGGCCGCGCACATCGCCGCCACCGTATTGCTGCTGGCCGGCGCCCTGGGCCTGGCCGCCTGGACCCTGCTCGCTCGGCGGCGTGGCGATGAGCAGGCGTATGGCAAGTTGTTGCGTCGGCCGCTGGTGTTCGTCTGGTTGCTGATGGGGCTGTGCCTGGTGAGCATGCCGTTCACCGGCTGGTGGTTGGTGCACCTGGTCGGCTGGCCGCTGGGCCAGACTTGGATCCTGGCCTCGAGCGTCATCTATACGCTCGGTGCGTTCAGCGCCTGGTGGTTGCTGGTGCGTCTGAACCGGCTGCGCAAGGCCGAGCCTGTCGGGCTTCGTTTCACCCTGGCGCTGGCGGTGATCAGCGGGGTGTGCTTGCTGTCCATTGCCGGGCTGATGGGCGCCAAGCCGGTTTGAACGGGAAGGGCGTCTGGTTTGGGGATGTGGTGCCAGTGAGATCGAGCGCCGCCCGCGCGGCGCATCGCGAGCTGCGCTCGCTCCCACGTTTGTTTCGGGCCAGTAACGCCTGTGACAGGCGCGCGCGACCGCCTGGTTCGTGCGACACGATATTGCGTCATGCCCCAAGGCGTCCGCGCGAAAATCCCCCAGGCATAATTGGTCCGAAACAAACGTAGGAGCGAGCGCAGCTCGCGATGCGCCGCGCGGGCGGCGCTCGATCTACCAGGCACCATAACCCTACAAACCATACTCCCGAACAAAGCTTGGCGGGCGCGTTGCTGCGCTCGTGAGCTTTGTGGAACAATGCGATGACATGCGTTTGCGAGGTTGCTGCCGTGATCGACCCGGATGGTTTTCGCCCCAATGTCGGGATCATTCTCACGAATGATGCCGGGCAGGTGCTATGGGCTCGCCGGATCAACCAGGATGCCTGGCAGTTCCCCCAGGGTGGCATCAACCCTGACGAGACGCCGGAAGATGCCCTGTACCGCGAGCTGAACGAAGAAGTGGGCCTGGAGCGCGAGGATGTGGAAATTCTTGCCTGCACCCGTGGCTGGTTGCGGTATCGTTTACCCCAGCGACTGGTGCGCACCCATAGCCAGCCGTTGTGCATCGGCCAGAAACAGAAATGG
The DNA here is from genome assembly GCF_020151015.1 of Pseudomonas sp. p1(2021b). Lineage (NCBI taxonomy): Bacteria > Pseudomonadati > Pseudomonadota > Gammaproteobacteria > Pseudomonadales > Pseudomonadaceae > Pseudomonas > Pseudomonas sp. p1(2021b). The sequence goes on along the minus strand of NZ_CP083746.1, from coordinate 4,891,000 downwards.
TTCCTGCTACGCCTGGTGTCCAACGAGCAGCGGGTGCGCATGGACCTGACCGGCAAGCCGGAATTCGACGGCTGGCGTTGGGTCAGCTACTGGTATCCCTTGGGCCAGGTGGTGACATTCAAGCGCGAGGTCTATCGCCGCGCCTTGAAAGAGCTTGCCCCGCGCCTGTTGACGCGCGACTGACGACGGAGTCCGACCCCGAGCCATGCTCAATACGCTGCGCAAGATCGTCCAGGAAGTGAACTCCGCCAAAGATCTCAAGACGGCGTTGGGGATCATTGTCTTGCGCGTCAAGGAAGCCATGGGCAGCCAGGTCTGCTCGGTCTACCTGCTCGACCCGGACACCAACCGCTTCGTGCTGATGGCCACCGAAGGCCTGAACAAGCGCTCCATCGGCAAGGTCAGCATGGCCCCCAACGAAGGCCTGGTGGGCCTGGTCGGTACCCGCGAAGAGCCGCTGAACCTCGAGGACGCCGCTGCCCACCCCCGTTACCGCTACTTCGCCGAAACCGGCGAGGAGCGCTTCGCCTCCTTCCTCGGTGCACCGATCATCCACCACCGCCGCGTGGTGGGCGTGTTGGTCATCCAGCAGAAGGAGCGCCGCCAGTTCGACGAAGGCGAGGAAGCCTTCCTGGTCACCATGAGCGCCCAGCTCGCCGGCGTGATCGCCCATGCCGAGGCCACCGGCTCCATCCGCGGCCTGGGCCGCCAGGGCAAGGGGATCCAGGAGGCCCGTTTCGTCGGCGTGCCCGGTTCGCCGGGCGCTGCCGTCGGCAGGGCCGTGGTGATGCTACCGCCTGCCGACCTGGAAGTGGTCCCGGACAAGACCGTCGAAGATATCGACACCGAACTCAAGCTGTTCAACAACGCCCTGGAGGGCGTTCGCGCCGACATGCGCAAGCTGTCGGCCAAGCTCGCCACCCAGCTGCGCCCTGAAGAGCGCGCGTTGTTCGACGTCTACCTGATGATGCTCGAGGATGCCGCCCTCGGTGGCGAGGTGATCGAGGTCATCAAGACCGGCCAGTGGGCCCAGGGCGCCCTGCGTCAGGTCGTGGGCGAGCACGTCAACCGTTTCGAGCTGATGGACGATGACTACCTGCGCGAGCGGGCGTCGGACGTCAAGGACCTCGGCCGCCGCCTGCTGGCCTATCTCCAGCAAGCGCGCTCGCAGTCGCTGGTCTATGCCGACAACACCATTCTGGTCAGCGAGGAGCTGACCCCGGCCATGCTGGGCGAGGTGCCCGAAGGCAAGCTGGTAGGCCTGGTCTCGGTACTGGGCTCGGGCAACTCGCACGTGGCGATCCTGGCGCGGGCCATGGGTATCCCGACGGTCATGGGCCTGGTCGACCTGCCGTATTCGAAGGTCGACGGCATCGAGCTGATCGTCGACGGCTACAAGGGTGAAGTGTTCACCAACCCGGGCGAGGTGCTGCGCAAGCAGTACAGCGACGTGGTCGAGGAAGAGCGCCAGCTCGCCCAGGGCCTGGATGCCCTGCGCGAACTGCCCTGCGTCACCCCGGACGGCCATCGCATGCCGCTGTGGGTCAACACCGGCTTGCTCGCCGATGTCGCCCGTGCCCAGCAGCGCGGCGCCGAAGGCGTGGGCCTGTACCGCACCGAAGTGCCGTTCATGATCAACCAGCGCTTCCCCAGCGAGAAGGAACAGCTGGCGATCTATCGTGAGCAGCTGCAGGCGTTCCATCCGTTGCCGGTGACCATGCGCAGCCTCGACATCGGTGGCGACAAGGCGCTTTCGTATTTCCCGATCAAGGAAGAAAACCCTTTCCTTGGCTGGCGCGGCATCCGCGTCACCCTCGACCACCCGGAAATCTTCCTGGTGCAGACCCGCGCCATGCTCAAGGCCAGCGAGGGCTTGAACAACCTGCGCATCCTGTTGCCGATGATTTCCGGCATCCATGAGCTGGAAGAGGCGCTGCACCTGATCCACCGCGCCTGGGGCGAGGTGCGGGACGAAGGTACCGACGTGCCGATGCCGCCGGTCGGGGTGATGGTCGAAATTCCTGCGGCGGTCTACCAGACCCGTGAGCTGGCACGCCAGGTGGACTTCCTCTCGGTCGGCTCCAACGACCTGACCCAGTACCTGCTGGCGGTCGACCGCAACAACCCGCGGGTCGCCGACCTCTACGACTACCTGCACCCAGCCGTGCTGCAAGCCTTGCAGACGGTGGTGCGTGACGCCCACGCCGAAGGCAAGCCGGTGAGCATTTGCGGTGAGATGGCCGGAGACCCGGCTGCGGCGGTGCTGTTGATGGCGATGGGCTTCGACAGCCTGTCGATGAACGCCACCAACCTGCCGAAGGTGAAGTGGATGCTGCGCCAGATCAACCTGAGCAAGGCCAAGGAGCTGCTGACCGAGGCCATGGCCCATGACAACCCGCAGGTTATCCACAGTGCGCTGCAGCTGGCCCTGAAGAACCTGGGGCTGGCGCGGATGATCGGGCCTGGGGCCAACAAGACCCTCTGACATTTCCCTTTGGGGCTGCTTCGCAGCCCATCGCGGGGCAAGCCCGCTCCTACACCGACCGCGTGGCCCCTCCAAAGCTGTGCTTTGTAGGAGCGGCCCCATTCGCTAGACCAGAATCTCCACTTCGCCCAAATGGCCACCAAACGGCCCGAAACTGCGCTCGATTACCCGTCGCCGCCCCTGAGCATCCACGATCAGCACCGTACTGGCCCGTGTCCCGTAGTTCTGGCTGGCGATAAACACACTCGACAGCAGCTTCTCGGTCGCCAGCCCTACACCGGTTTCCGGCAGATCCGCTTCCGGTGCAGGCTCGCCATCACCCAGCAGCCCCAGCAGCCGCTGCGGGTCCGGGTCGTCGAGCATGCCCTGCAGCCCTCTGCGTGCCTTGACCAGTTTGGGCCAGGGCGTATCCAACCCGGCGTTGGACACGCCATATATACCCGGCTCGAGCAGGCGCGGCGCCGCCTCGCGGGCATGCAGGTAACCCAGACGCTCGCCGTCGCCCACCAGCAGGTTGAACCCTGAATACTGGCTGGCGCGGCTGGCCACCTGATCCAGGTACGCGTCCACGTCCAGCGTGCCACTGAGGTATGCCGCCACCAGCTCGCCACGGGAACGCGGCCCAAGGGGCTGGCCAGGGTCGCGAATGTTGGTCAGTGCGGCGAACCGACCGTTCGGGCCGACACCCAGCCAGGTGCCGCCGGCTTCCAGGTCGCGCCCGGCATACACGCCAGGGGCATCCTTCCAGGCCTCCAGGGCCTGGGTGGGCCGGGCATAGAATTCGTCGCGGTTGGCCGCGACGATCAGCGGCAGGGCATGCCCTGGCCGCCAGGCGAACACGATCAGGCACATGGTAGGGCCTCGGTTGTTTTGGCCACTCTACCGGCTGGCCCCGTGTCGATCCAATATCTGACACAGAGTTCACTAGAGCCCCGGGGCTGGCATCCGTTACCATGCCGCATTGTTTCCATGGGGACGGCGAATGGAATTCGTACTCTATCTGTTGTTGGGCGCATGTGCCGGCGTACTGGCGGGGCTGTTCGGCGTGGGGGGTGGCATCATCATCGTGCCGGTGCTGGTGTTCAGCTTCACCTTGCAGGGCTTCGACCCGTTGGTGCTGACCCACCTGGCCGTCGGTACCTCTCTGGCGACCATCGTCTTCACCTCCATCAACGCCGTGCTGGAGCACCAGCGCAAGGGCGCGGTGCAGTGGCCGATCTTCGCCTGGATGACCCTGGGCATCCTCATCGGTGCCGGCATCGGCGCCAAGACCGCCTCGCTGATCCAGGGGCCGATGCTGCAGAAGATCATCGGCGTGTTCGCCCTGGTGATCGCCGTGCAGATGGCCCTGGACCTCAAGCCCAAGGCCAGCCGTGGCATCCCCGGCAAGCCTGGGTTGGTCGGTGCCGGTGGGGTGATCGGCTGGGCCTCGGCGATCTTCGGCATCGGTGGCGGTTCGCTGAGCGTGCCGTTCCTGACCTGGCGCAGCTTGCCGATGCAGAAGGCCGTGGCCACCTCCTCGGCCTGCGGCCTGCCGATCGCCGTGGCCAGCGCCCTGAGCTTCATGTGGCTGGGTTGGCACGACGAGCACCTGCCGGCCCACAGCCTGGGTTACGTCTACCTACCTGCGCTGGTGGGTATTGCCGTGACCAGCATGTTTTTCGCCCGCTTCGGCGCGCGCCTGGCACATCGGTTGTCGCCGCGTCTGCTCAAGCGCCTGTTCGCCGCGCTGCTGTTCTGCGTCGGCCTGAGCTTCCTGATTTGACCTAGAGGAACCACCATGCTGCCTTACCCGCAGATCGACCCCGTGGCCGTGGCCATCGGCCCGCTGAAAATCCACTGGTATGGGTTGATGTACCTGATCGGCATCGGCGGTGCCTGGCTGCTCGCCTCGCGTCGGCTGAACCGCTTCGACCCCACTTGGACCCGCGAAAAACTCTCCGACCTGGTGTTCTGGCTGTCGATGGGCGTGATCGTCGGCGGGCGCCTGGGCTACGTGCTGTTCTATGACCTGCACCAGTACCTGGCCAACCCGACCTTGATCTTCGAAGTGTGGAAGGGCGGCATGTCATTCCATGGCGGGTTCATCGGCGTGATGCTGGCGGCGCTGTGGTTCGGCAAGCGCAACAACAAGTCGTTCTTCGAGCTGATGGATTTCGTCGCCCCACTGGTGCCGATCGGCCTGGGCGCCGGGCGCATCGGCAACTTCATCAATGCCGAGCTCTGGGGCAAGGCCACCGACGTGCCTTGGGCGATGGTCTTCCCGCCGTTCAGCGACCCGGCCCAGCTGCCGCGTCACCCGTCGCAGCTGTATCAGTTCGCCCTCGAAGGTGTGGCATTATTCGTCATCCTCTGGCTGTATTCGCGCAAGCCGCGCCCGACCATGGCCGTTTCCGGCATGTTCGCGCTGTTCTATGGCATCTTCCGCTTCATCGTGGAATTCGTGCGGGTGCCCGACGCCCAGCTGGGCTACATCGCCTTCGGCTGGTTGACCATGGGGCAACTGCTCTGCGTGCCGATGATCGTCGGCGGCATCTTCCTGATCTGGTGGGCCTACAACCGTAAACCGACGGCCAAGGCCACCGTTTGACTCTCACGGCAGGGGCGATCCTCCTGCCGTTCTTGCTACAGGTAAGTCATGAAACAGTATCTAGACCTGGTCCGCGACGTCATCGAGAACGGCACGTTGCAGGAAAACCGCACCGGCATCCGTACCATCAGCCTGCCGGGCGCCATGCTGCGTTTCGACCTGCAGAAGGGCTTCCCGGCCATCACCACGCGCAAGCTGGCGTTCAAGTCGGCGATCGGCGAGATGGTGGGCTTCCTGCGCGGCGTGAAGAACGCCGGTCAGTTCCGCGAGCTGGGCTGCAAGGTCTGGGACCAGAACGCCAACGAAAATGCCCAGTGGCTGGCCAACCCGTTCCGCCAGGGCCATGACGACCTCGGCGAGATCTACGGTGTGCAGTGGCGCCAGTGGCCGGGCTACAAGCGCATCCCGCTGAGCAACCCGGCTGCCATCGAAATGGCCGAGAAGGCCGGTTTCCGCCGGATCGCCCAGGACGAGGAAGACGGCCAGGCGTTCGTCATCCTGTACAAGGCCATCGACCAGGTGCGTCAGTGCCTGGACACCATCGCCAACGACCCGGGCAGCCGGCGCATCCTGTTCCACGGCTGGAACTGCGCCCAGCTCGATGAAATGGCGCTGCCGCCGTGCCATCTGCTGTACCAGTTCCACCCCAATGTCGAGACGCGGGAAATTTCCCTGACCCTCTACATCCGCTCCAACGACCTGGGCCTGGGCACGCCGTTCAACCTGACCGAGGGCGCAGCACTGCTGTCGCTGTTCGGCCGCCTGACCGGCTATACCCCACGCTGGTTCACCTACTTCATCGGCGATGCCCATGTGTACGAGAACCACCTGGACATGTTGAGCGAGCAGATGAAGCGCGAGCCGCTGGCAGCGCCGAAGCTGGTGATCAGCGACCGGGTACCGGCCTTTGCCGAGACGGGCAAATACGAGCCCGAGTGGCTGGAGCAGATCGAGCCGAGCGACTTCTGGCTGGAAGGGTACGAGCACCATGCGCCGATGACGGCGCCGATGGCGGTCTGACCTCTGGATCGTCGGGGGCTGCTGCGCAGCCCATCGCGGGGCAAGCCCGCTCCTACAGGTTTGGCGCCGATCCTGATCTTGTGCTGTGTCTGTAGGAGCGGGCTTGTCCCGCGATGGGCCGCAAGATCAATGTCCGTGGCTGCGCCCCACATGTGAGTGCTCGGTCTCCGGCACCGATACCGCCCCGTTCGTCTCCAACTGCTGCAGGATCGCACACTCCGACCCTTTGGCATTGCATCGCTGGCGCAACTCTACCAGCTGCGCCTGCAACGCCATCAATCCATCGATCCGCGCCTGCACATGCTCGATATGTTCGTCGATCAGTGCATTGACGCTACCGCACGAACCATCGGGGCTGTCACGTAGGGCCAGCAGGCTGCGGATCTCGTCCAGGGTCATGTCCAGTGTGCGGCAATTGCGGATGAAGGTCAGTCGCTCCACATGGGCCTGGGTGTACAGCCGGTAGTTGCCTTCGGTGCGTGCCGGTTCCGGCAGCAGTTGCTCGCGCTCGTAGTAGCGGATGGTCTCCACGGCGCAATCGGTGGCCTTGGCCAGTTCTCCGATCTTCATGGCAAATCTCCAGGGGGAGGGTTGACCCTATAGTGGCTACAGGGTGTTCACTTGGCAACAACCCACTTTGTAGTGCGGGCTCGCCCCGCGCCTACAGAGCCCAGTGCTCATTAAGGACGATTCCATGAACCAGCCTGTCAGCCATGAACACAAGCATGACCACGCCCATGACCACGGCCAGGAAGGCCATCGCCATGATGCCCACGCCCACAGCTGCTGCAGCGCCGCGGCGGCACCTGCCAGGGTGAAACTGACCCAGGCGGCCAGCGCCGGCGCTCGGCTCAGCCGCTTCCGCATCGAGGCGATGGACTGCCCTACCGAGCAGAGCCTGATCCAGGACAAGCTCGGCAAGCTGGCCGGGGTCGAGCAACTGGAATTCAACTTGATCAACCGGGTGCTCGGTGTGCATCACACCCTGGGCGGCACCGCCGAGATCGAACAGGCCATCGACAGCCTGGGCATGCATGCCGAGCCCCTGGCCAGCGAGGACGACGGTACCCACACCGCACCGCAGCCCGGCAAGACCCGTTGGTGGCCGCTGGCGCTTTCCGGCGTGGCGGCGATTGCCGCCGAGGGGGTGCACTTCGCTGGCCTGGCGCCGGAATGGGTCGTTGCCGCCCTGGCACTGGTGGCCATCCTGGGCTGTGGCCTGGGGACCTACAAGAAGGGCTGGATCGCCCTGAAGAACCGCAACCTCAACATCAACGCCTTGATGAGCATCGCCGTCACCGGCGCGGTGTTGATCGGCCAATGGCCGGAAGCGGCCATGGTCATGGTGTTGTTCACGGTCGCCGAACTGATCGAGGCGCGTTCGCTGGACCGTGCCCGCAACGCCATCGGTGGCTTGATGCAGCTGAGCCCGGACATGGCCACGGTGCAGCAGGCCGATGGCCAGTGGCGTGAGGTCGAGGTCCGCGAGGTGGCCCTGGGAGCGTTGGTGCGGGTGCGCCCGGGCGAACGCATCGGCCTGGACGGCGAAGTGGTCAGCGGGCAATCGAGCGTCGATCAGGCGCCGATCACCGGCGAAAGCCTGCCGGTCGAGAAGGCGGTGGGCGACAAGCTGTTCGCCGGTACCATCAACCAGGCCGGCGCGCTGGAGTACCGCGTCACGGCCCTGGCCGGCCAGTCGACCCTGGCGCGCATCATCAAGGCCGTCGAAGAGGCCCAGGGCGCCCGGGCACCGACCCAGCGTTTCGTCGACCAGTTCTCGCGCATCTACACGCCGGCGGTATTCGTCGTGGCCCTGGCGGTGGCGATCATCCCGCCGCTGCTCATGGCTGGCGCCTGGTTCGACTGGATTTACCGCGCTTTGGTACTGCTGGTGGTGGCGTGCCCGTGCGCACTGGTGATCTCCACGCCGGTGACCATCGTCAGCGGCCTGGCCGCCGCGGCGCGCAAGGGCATCCTGATCAAGGGCGGAGTCTACCTGGAGGGCGGCCGCAAGCTGGACTTCCTCGCCCTGGACAAGACCGGCACCATCACCCATGGCAAGCCGGTGCAGACCGACAGCAAAGTCCTCGATCCGTTGTTCGAAGGCCGTGCCCAGGCCTTGGCCGCGAGCCTCGCGGCGCGCTCCGACCATCCGGTTTCCGGGGCAATCGCCCAGCTGGCGCGAGTGCAAGGCCTGGCCTTGGAAGAGGTCGGCGAATTCACCGCCCTGGCCGGCCATGGCGTGCGCGGCGAAATCGGGGGCGTGCGCTATCACTTGGGCAACCATCGCCTGGTCGAGGAACTGGGCCTGTGCTCGCCAGCGCTCGAGGCCGAGCTGGACCAGCTGGAACGCCAGGGCAAGACGGTGGTGCTACTGCTCGACGGCTCCGGCCCGCTGGCGCTGTTCGCCGTAGCCGACACGGTCAAGGACAGCAGCCGCCAGGCCATCGCCGAACTGCACGCGCTGGGCATCAAGACTGTCATGTTGACCGGCGACAATCCGCACACGGCCCAGGCCATCGCCGCCCAGGTGGGCATCGACCGCGCCGAGGGCAACCTGCTGCCTGCAGACAAGCTCGGCAGTATCGAGCAGCTGTATGCCCAGGGGCATCGCGTGGGCATGGTCGGCGATGGCATCAACGACGCACCGGCCCTGGCCCGTGCCGAGATCGGTTTCGCCATGGCGGCCGCAGGCACCGACACCGCCATCGAGACCGCCGATGTGGCACTGATGGACGACGACTTGCGCAAAATCCCCGCCTTCGTCAGGCTGTCGCGCCAAAGTGCGGCGATACTCACCCAGAACATCGTGCTGGCCCTGGGTATCAAGGCGATTTTCCTGGCGATCACTTTCGCCGGCCTGGCGACCATGTGGATGGCGGTGTTCGCCGACATGGGCGTGAGCCTGCTGGTGGTGTTCAACGGCTTGCGCCTGCTGCGCAAATAGAGGTTTCGCGATGCTGAGCGCCGAGCTCAAGGCTTTCTACATGGTGGCCCGCCTGGGCAGCATTACCTTGGCCGCAAAGAAGCTCGGGCTCAGCCAGCCCACGGTGACCACACAGATCCGCAACCTGGAGAGCCAGTACGCGGTGGAGCTGTTCTACCGTGGTGGGCGGCGCCTGGTGCTGAGCGAGGAGGGCGCACGGTTGCTGCCGATGGTCAAGGCGCTGCTCCAGCAGGAAGCCGACATCGAGTTCGAGCTGCGCAACAGTGGCCAGGCCCAGGGCGGCTTGCGCATCGCTGCCACTGCACCGTACTACATCCTCGACCTGGTGAAGGTCTTCCGCGAACGCCTGCCCCAGGTGGGGCTGACGGTGGAGATCGGCAACTCCCAGCAGGTGCTGGAAATGCTCGAGGACTACCGGGTGGACATTGCGGCGTCGTCGCAGCTGGTGGAGGACAATCGCCTGGTGCGCAAGGTGCTGGGGGCCGACCCGCTGGTGGTGGCGGTGCACCGCAATCACCCGTTGGCCCATCGGGAAACGGTGTCGATCGAGACGCTGGCCGGGCACTGCCTGTTGATGCGCGAGCAGGGCTCGACCACCCGCAAGCTGACCGAACGGATGCTCGAGGAGGCCGGGATCGGTGGCGGGACGCTGTTGGAGATCGGCAGCCGCGAGTCGATCCGCGAGGCGGTGCTGCGCAACATCGGCATCAGCATCATCGCCCGCCATGAAGTGCCGCATAACCCGGAGCTGCGGGTGCTGGCGCTGGACAATGCGCCGGTGATGCATGAGTACCTGTATTGCCTCAAGGAGCGGCGCCAGGCCAGGTTGCCAGCGGCCTTCCTGGGCGTGGCGCAAGAGGTGGTTGGGTCGCAGTTCTAGATCGGTGTTGGCTTCTTCGCGGGTAAACCCGCTCCCACAGGGATTGCGCTGAACCCTGTGGGAGATCACCCAGCCCTTTGGGCTGCGCTGTCGCGCAGAGAACAAGTGGCTGGCGCCGCCTTCTTCTGTAGGAGCGGGCTTGTCCCGCGATTGGGCCGGCCCAGCCGCCGCGGCTGTATGGCAAGGGCTTCGCCCTTGATCGCGGGACAAGCCCGCTCCTACAGGCCTTGTCAAATCAATGAGTTATGCGTTGTTCTATGAGAGCGGGTTTACCCGCGAAAGGGCCGGTGAATTCATTACAAAATTTTTGAATAGCACTATCGGTAGCTTTTGTTTCCCAGCCACATAACCTTCGCATTGAGTTCCTAGCATGGCCCCATCTGTTCGATGAGGCCCTGTCATGAACAACGCCATCACTACCCCGGGCGCACAAATGAAAGTGCGCGGCATCCACAAGCGCTTCGGCGCCTTCACGGCACTGAACGATGTGTCCCTGGACATCGCCGCAGGCGAGCTGGTCTGCCTGCTCGGCCCCTCGGGCTGCGGCAAGACCACTCTGCTGCGTTGCATCGCCGGCCTGGAGCGCCAGGATCGCGGCGAGCTGTACATCGGCGAGCGCGACATCTCCGAGCTGCCGCCCCAGGCCCGTGACTACGGCATCCTGTTCCAGTCCTACGCGCTGTTCCCCAACCTCACCGTCGAGGCCAACATCGCCTACGGCCTGACCGGCTGCAGCCGCGAAGAGGCCCGCCATCGAGTGGCCGAGATGCTCGAGCTGGTCGGCCTTTCCGGCAGCGAGAAGAAGTACCCCGGCCAGCTGTCCGGCGGGCAGCAGCAGCGTGTGGCCCTGGCCCGCGCCCTGGCGCCGGCGCCTTCGTTGCTGTTGCTCGACGAGCCGATGTCGGCCCTCGATGCCCGCGTGCGCGAGCACCTGTGCACCGAGCTGCGCCAGCTGCAGCGTCAGCTGGGCATCACCACCTTGATGGTGACCCACAACCAGGACGAAGCCATGCTGATGGCCGACCGCATCGCCGTGATGAACCACGGCCAGGTCGAGCAGTACGCCACACCGCAGGAAATCTACGACCAACCCGCCACACCCTTCGTCGCCGAGTTCGTCGGCCAGGGCAACTGGCTGCCGTTCCACCGCAGCGGCGAGCATCACGCCCAGGTCGGTGACGTGAACATGCGCCTGGCACCGGGCGCCGTGCAGGCGGGCAGTGGCCGCCTGTTCTGCCGGCCGGAGGCGATCACCGTCAACCCGCCGGTGCATGAGGAAAACCTGTTCCCGGCCCTGGTGCGGGAAATCACCTTCCTCGGCAACCGCTGCCGCATGAGCTTCGAGCTCAAGGCCCTGCCAGGCCATTCCCTGCTGGCGGAGGTGGCCCCCGAGGCCATGCCGCGCCTGGGCTCCCAGGACATCTGGGTGGCTCTGCCACCGCGCAGCCTGCAGGTCTTTGCCTGAGATGGCCGCGCCAATGTCCGTGCCGATCGTCCAAGCCAAGGCTGCGCCCCGCAGTGGTGTGGCCCTGGGGGATCGCCTGTTCGTCGTCGGCGGCAAGAGCCTGTTGCTGGCCCTGCTCATCCTCGCCGTGCTGATGCCGTTGTTGGCGATCTTCTGGCGCGGCTTCAATGGCGACGCCGGCCAAGGCGGCGGTCTGGTCGCGGCCCGCGCGCTGTTCGCCAGCGAGAATTTCCACTGGTTGCTGGGCAACAGCCTCAAGGTGGCCTTCAGTGTCGCAGCCATCGTCGTGCCGCTGGCCTACCTGTTCGCCTACGCTCTGCAACGCACCCTGATACCGGCCAAGGGCCTGTGGCGCGGGATTTCCCTGTTGCCACTGCTGGCGCCGTCGATGTTGCCGGCCATCGCCCTGGTGTACCTGTTCGGCAACCAGGGTTTGCTGCGCGGGTTGTTGACCGACAACGTCTATGGCTTCTGGGGCATCGTCCTGGGCGAGGCCATCTACACCTTCCCCCATGCCTTGATGATCCTGCTCTCGGCACTGTCGCTGGCCGATGCCCGGCTGTTCGATGCTGCGTCGAGCATGGGCGCGGGGCCCTGGCGGGCGTTCCGCAGCGTCACCTGGCCGGGCACGCGCCAGGCGGTGTTCGCCGCGTTCTGCCTGGTGTTCACCCTGACCATCACTGATTTCGGTGTGCCGGTGGTGGTGGGCGGCGACTACCAGGTGCTGGCGCTGGAGGCCTACAAGGCCGTGGTGGGCCAGCAGCAGTTTGGCCGTGGCGCGCTGATCGGCATGGTCTTGCTGGTACCGGCGCTGCTGAGCTTCGCCGTGGATGCCTGGCTGCGTCGTCGCCAGGGCGAAGCCATGAGTGGCCGTGCCCAGGTGTTCCAGCCCAAGCCTTCGCGCCGTCGTGATGCCTGCTTCCTGGCCATCGTGTTGCTGGTGTGCGCGGTGCTGCTGCTGGTCATCGGCATGGCGGTGTATTCGTCGCTGGTCAAATTCTGGCCCTACAACCTGTCGCTGTCGTTCAAGCACTATCTGTTCGACGACACCGCCGGTGGCGGCTGGCTGGCCTATCGCAACAGCGTGACCATGGCCGTGGCCACCTCGCTGATCGGCAGCGTGGTGATCTTCACCGGCGCCTACCTGATGGAGAAGACTCAGGGCCAACGGCTGCTCAACCAGGCCTTGCGCCTGCTGAGCTTCATCCCCATGGCCGTGCCTGGGTTGGTGCTGGGCCTGGGCTACGTGTTCTTCTTCAACCTGGCAGGCAACCCGCTGCACGTGTTCTACGGCGGCATGGCGCTGTTGGTGGTATGCACCATCGCCCACTATCTGACCACCGCGCAGATGACCGCGACCACCGCGCTGCGCCAGCTCGACGGCGAGTTCGAAGCCGCTGCGCTGTCGCTCAAGGCGCCGCTGTACAAGCATTTTGCCCGGGTCACCGTGCCGATCTGCCTGCCGGCGCTGCTGGACATCATCCGCTACCTGTTCGTCTCGGCGATGACCACGGTGTCGGCGGCGATTTTCCTGTACAGCCCCGACACCATCCTCGCCGCTGTTGCTGTGCTGAACATGGACGACGCCGGCAACGTGGGCGGCGCTGCCGCCATGTCGACCCTGATCCTGCTGACCAGTGCGACGGCCTCGCTGCTGCTGGCCGGTGCTTCCCGCGGCCTGCTGCGCCGCTCCCAGGCCTGGCGCCAGCGCGCCCCCGGCCACTGACCGACTGCCAACCCTGTAAGGAACCGCATCATGTTCAAGCCCCTCGCACTTGTCGCTGCCGTATCCGCCGTGTTCAGCCTGCAGGCTTCGGCCGCCGCGACCCAGCTGACCGTGTACACGGCCCTCGAGGCCGAGCAGCTCAAGCGCTACAAGCAGGCCTTCGAGAAGGCCAACCCGGACATCGAGATCAAGTGGGTGCGCGACTCCACCGGCATCATCACCGCCAAGCTGCTGGCCGAGAAGGACCGTCCACAGGCCGATGTGGTCTGGGGCCTGGCGGCCTCCAGCCTGGCGATCCTCGACCAGAACGGCATGCTCGAAGCCTATGCGCCCAAAGACCTGGGCAAGATCTCGCCGAACTACCGGGATGCGGCCAACCCGCCGGCCTGGGTCGGCATGGACGTATGGGCCGCGACCCTCTGCTTCAACACCATCGAGGCCGAGAAGCAGGGGCTGAGCAAGCCGGTGAGCTGGCAGGACCTGACCAAGCCTGAGTACAAGGGCAAGATCGTCATGCCCAACCCGGCATCGTCCGGCACGGGCTTCCTGGATGTCAGCGCCTGGTTGCAGACCTTTGGCGAGCCGCAGGGCTGGGCCTACATGGACGCCCTGCACCAGAACATCGGCCAGTACGTCCATTCCGGGTCCAAACCGTGCAAGTTGGCGGCGGCCGGCGAATTCCCGATCGGTATCTCGTTCGAATATCCGGCCGTGCAGCTCAAGCGCCAGGGCGCGCCGCTGGACATCGTCCTGCCGAAGGAAGGCCTGGGCTGGGAGATCGAGGCCACCGCCGTGATCAAGGGGTCGCCGAAGGCCAATGCGGCCAAGCGCCTGGCCGACTTCTCGGCAAGCCCGGCCGCCATGGAGCTGTACAAGGAGAACTTCGCCGTACTGGCCGCACCGGGTATCGCCAAGCCGCAGACCGAGTTGCCGGCGGACTACGAGCAGCGCCTGATCAAGAACGATTTTGTCTGGGCGTCGAAGAACCGCGACGAGATCCTCGCCGAGTGGCGCAAGCGCTATGACGGCAAGTCGGAGAAGGTTGCCCAACAGTAAGCGTTCTGCGAGGCCTGCGGCCTCGAATCGCGGGGCAAGCCCGCTCCTACAGGTGCGCCGTTGCTCGCGGAAACCTGTGGGAGCGGGCTTGTCCCGCGATTGGGTCTAAAGATCGTTCACCAAGGCTTCGAGCTGCTCCTGGCGCTCGGTCTGGTTGACTCGCGCCCCTGGGTTGAGCGACGACCACTGCGGATGTGCCCGCGCACGCTTGAGCGCCTCGGGCAGCTTGCCCTCGCGCCAGGTGCTTTCATCCGGTTCACCCAGGCGAATGCTGTCTTGCGCCGCGTGCCCGCGGCTGTCGAGCGCGGCGATCAACTGCTGTTGGCGCAACGCCAGCAGGCGCAGCACGGTGTCGTCCACGGTCAGCTCACGCTGGCCCTTGAGCTTGCCCATCAACCGCGACCCATAGTTGCGCGCCGTCTGCAGTGCTCCGCCGGCAATGGCCCCGGCCAGCGCCGCGGCGCCCAGGGTCAGGCCGCCCACCAACAGGTCCACCCCGGCCCCGGCGGCGGCTCCGGCCGCGACGCCGCTGCCCAGGCGTACGCCGAGCAGCTTGAGGGTTTCGGGGTTGAACAGGTCGTCCCCCCAGCGCCCGTCCAGCAAGGGCAGGTCGGCAGCGTGGGCGTCCTCGCGGCGGAAGGCGTAGAGCTTGAGCAGTGCCTCGACGCAGCGCTGCTCCCGCTGGCGCACATCGTGACGCAGGGTTTCGATGGCCCGGGCCTCGGCGGCCGGCTCGGCGGCTACGCTGCGCCGGCAGGCGGCGCAGTCGAGCAGCAGCTCGGCGACCAGGCGCCTGGCACCCTGGCGTCGGGCCAAGCGCTGGGCCTGCTGGTCATCGATCAGGCGCTGCAGGGCGGGGCGGGCGTTTTCGAGCAGCAGCGCCAGGCTTTCGTACAGGCGACGCTCGCCATCCTCCGGTGGCGCCACGCTGTCGAACCGCACCAGCGCGTGCAAGCCCAGGCGGGCCAAGGCCTCGCGCCACTCCGGCTCGCGGTGCTGGCTGCTGGCGACGAAGTTGAGCACCGGCAACAGCGGCTTGCCGCAACTGGCCAGGACTTCCAGTTCGTCGCGGTACTTGGCCAGCACCGGCTCGCGGGCATCGATCACGTAGAGCCCGGCATCGCTGGCCAGCAGCTGTCGCAGTACCTTGGCTTCCTGCTCGAAACGCTGGCGGGCCTCGCTACCCTGCAGGAAGCGCTCCAGCCGCGCCGGGCCATCCAGGCGTTCGCCGGGGCGTTCCAGGCGCTCCAGGTAATCGAGCAGGGCGATGGCGTCCTCCAGCCCAGGTGTGTCGTACAGCTCGAGCAAGGGCTGGCCGTCCACCGACAAGCGTGCGCCTTCCACATGGCGGGTGGTGCTGGGGCGATGGGAGACCTCGCCGAAGCCGACGTCACGGGTCAGGGTGCGCAGCAAGGAGGTCTTGCCGACGTTGGTATGGCCGACCACGGCCAGCTTCAGGGGCTCAGTCATGGCCATGCTCCAGCCAGGTCAAGGGCGCGGTGTCGGCGTGGGGCAGGCCGAGGCGGTCGAGGGCGTCGTGCCAGTCGCCCAGGCGGTCGGCATCCAGCGCTTGGCCAGGAAGGGCCTGGAGCAACCAGATCCGCGTGGCACCGGCGTTGCGTGCCAGTTCGGCCAACAGCGCGAGGCTGCCGCGATCCGGCGAGCGGCGCGGGTCGCAGGCGATGGCCAGGCGTGCTGGCGGGAAGCGGCTGAGCTGCTCCAGCAGCTTGTGGCGCGACTCGCGACTGTCGAGCACGCCGGCATTGCCGATGCTATGGGGCAAAGCCGGCGGCCAGGGGCGTTGGTCGTCCAGCTCCAGGCCGACCAACAGGGCGCCGCCGTCCTGGGTATCGCGCTGGGCTGCCTGGAACTGCGGCAGGGCCTCGGGGGCCGCATCCTGCACGCCGAGCCGCTCGCTGCTGGGCATCAGCACATCGCGCAGTTGGCTGTAGCCCGGCAGGTTCAGGTCCAGGGCCAGGCGTTCGCGCCCCTGGCGCCAACGCCACAGGCACAGGGCGGTCAACAGCAGGCGTGGCAACAGCCCATACACCAGCACCACGCCAAGCAGCCAGCTGGCCCAGGCCTGGCGCGCCAGGTCCAGCGCTGGCGAGGTGTCGCCGCTGGCGCGGATCATGGCCTCGTCCGGCACGGCGAAGCCCAGCAGCGACGGCAGGGCGCCCAAGGCCTGGGTCAGGCCAATGAAGGGCTCGGCGGCCAGCAGGGTGGTTTCCCAGACGAAGCCGTAGCGTCGGGTGGCCAGCAGGGCCAGCAGCATGCCCAGCGCGACCACCAGCGCCAGCAGCCACAGACCGTGCACCAGCACGCCCAGCAGCCAGCGGCTAAGGCGTTGGCGCTGCAGCATCACCAGCAGGGCCGGGGCCAGGTGCGCGGCCTTGGCGTCGCGCGCCAGGCGTTCGCTGAGCCATAGCCACAGGCGGCCAAGGCCCGCACCCTGTTCGCCAGCCAGCAGCAGGCCCGCTGCCCAGCCCAGCAGCGTCAACAGGTTCAGGCCAAGCAGGCTGCCCAAGGCCCAGAACACATTCACCGGGCGCTGGCCATCGCCCAGGGCCGCCAGGCCCAGGCCTGCGCCGCTGAGGGTGGCAAGCAGCAACAGGGCCAGCAAGGCCAGGCGCGCGCCTTGTTTCCAATGGCGCAGGGCGTCGACCATGCCGTCGCGTTCGGCCAGCCACAGGGCACGGGTTTCGATGCGCGTCGCCAAGTCACCGCCCTGCTGGCGGGCGCGACGGTTGGCTTCCTGGTCCTCCAGGGGGCCGGCCTGTTCCTCGCGCAGGCGCACCGCTTCGGTGAGCCAGCGTTTGTCGAATCGGGTGGGTGCAGTCACGAGCTCTTCCATTGCACAAGTCAGGGCAAAGCATAACCCAGGCACTGGGTGCTATCCTCGCCAGCATGAATACATCACTCCCTCTCAGCCTGATCGCGGCGCTCGCCGAGAACCGCGTGATCGGCATCGACAATTCCATGCCCTGGCACCTGCCGGGGGACTTCAAGTACTTTAAGGCCACCACCCTGGGCAAGCCGATCATCATGGGGCGCAAGACCTGGGACTCGCTCGGGCGGCCGCTGCCGGGGCGGCTTAACATCGTGGTCAGCCGCCAGCCGGGCCTGACGCTGGGCGGGGCCGAAGTGTTCCCGTCGCTGGAGGCTGCGGTGGCGCGCGCCGAGCAGTGGGCGCGGGAGCAGGGGGCTGGCGAGCTGATGCTGATCGGTGGCGCGCAGCTGTATGGGCAGGCGCTGGAGAAGGGGTTGGTGAGCCGGATGTACCTGACCCGGGTGGAGCTGTCGCCGGAGGGGGATGCGTGGTTCCCTGAGTTCGACAAGGCGCAATGGGCGCTGGCGTCGAGTGAACCGCAGGTCGAGGAAGGCAAGCCCGCCTATCATTTCGAGGTGTGGGATCGGGTTTGAGCGCGCTGGGGCTGCTTTGCAGCCCTTTCGCGGCACAAGGCCGCTCCTACACCCGCTGCGCGGTATCTGTAGGAGCGGCCTTGCGCCGCGAAAGGGCCGCGCAGCGGCCCCAAAGCCTCAGGATTGACTCAGCTGCGCATGCTCGTCGCCTGCCAGGACTTCCTTGTCGGTCTCTTTCAACAACTGGCTGGTCACCACCCCCGCCATCATCGACCCATTCACGTTCAACGCCGTACGGCCCATGTCGATCAATGGCTCCACCGAGATCAGCAGCGCCACCAGTTCCACCGGCAGGCCCATGGCCGGCAGCACGATCAGCGCGGCGAAGGTCGCGCCGCCGCCGACGCCGGCCACGCCCGCCGAGCTGAGGGTGACGATGGCCACCAGGGTGGCGATCCACAGCGGGTCGAAGGTGTCGATGCCCACCGCCGGGGCGACCATTACCGCCAGCATGGCGGGGTACAGGCCGGCGCAGCCGTTCTGGCCGATGGTCGCGCCGAACGAGGCACTGAAGCTGGCGATCGACTGCGGCACACCCAGGCGACGGGTCTGCGCTTCGATGTTCAGCGGGATGCTCGCGGCGCTGGAACGGCTGGTGAAGGCGAACGTCAGCACCGGCCAGACCTTGCGGAAGAAGCGCAGCGGGCTGACGCCGGTCGCGGCCAAAACCAGGCCGTGGACCACGAACATCAGGCCCAGGCCGAGGTACGAGACCACCACGAAGCTGCCCAGCTTGAGGATGTCGTCCAGGTTGGAGCTGGCTACCACCTTGGTCATCAGCGCCAGTACGCCGTAGGGGGTGAGTTTCATCACCAGACGCACCAGGCGCATCACCCATGCTTGCAGGGTATCGATCGCGGCCAGGGCGCGGCTGCCCTTGTCGGCATCGTCCTTGATCAGCTGCAGCGCTGCCAGGCCCAGGAACACGGCGAAGATCACCACGCTGATGATCGAGGTCGGTTTGGCCCGCGCCAGGTCTCCCACCGGGTTGCTGGGGATGAACGACAACAGCAGCTGCGGGATGTTGAGGTCGGCGACCTTGCCGGCATAGTCGCTGTGGATGGCCTGCAGGCGGGCGCTTTCCTGGGCACCGGCGACCAGCCCTTCGGCGCTGAGGCCGAACAGGTTGGTCAGGACGATGCCGACCAGTGCAGCGATGGCGGTGGTCAGCAGCAGCGTGCCGATGCTCAGCACGCTGATCCGGCCCAGCGATGAGGCATTGTGCAGGCGCGCCACGGCGCTGAGGATCGAGGCGAAGATCAGCGGCATGACGATCATTTGCAACAGGCCGACGTAGCCGTTGCCGACCAGGTCGAGCCAGCCGATGGTGGCCTTGAGGACCGGATGGCCGGCGCCGTAGCAGGTGTGCAGCACCAGGCCGAACAGTACGCCCAGCACCAGGCCGAGCAGTACTTTCTTCGCCAGGCTCCAGTCGGTGCGGCGGGTTTGCGCCAGGCCCAGCAGCAAGGCCAGGAACGCCAGCAGGTTGAGTGACAACGGCAGGTTCATTGAAGCTCCAGGGTAAAGCAGAAGGGGCACCGCCTCTGGATGAGCGATTGCGAACGGAAATGCTAACAGCCTGAAAACAAACGAAATTATATCTAAATCGAATTTGCTTAGTCGCTATTGGAATATGCGGGTGTCGTTTTTAGGATGTCAGGTGGCGTTCCAAGCAGGTTGAAGGTCGTTGTCGGAGCCTTGTGCAAGGAGGGCTTTGTCTAGCGTTGCAGGTCCACTGTTCAGGAGAACTTGCAATGAAGTCTGCTCCGAAAGTCCTCGCCGCGGGCCTGGCCCTGCTGCTCAGCGTCGAGACCTGGGCCACCGAGCTCAAGCACTGGCCCGCAGAGGCCGCCAAGCAGTTGGACAGCATGATCGCGGCCAATGCCAACAAAGGTAATTACGCAGTCTTCGACATGGACAACACCAGCTACCGCTTCGACCTGGAAGAAGCCCTGCTGCCGTTCATGGAGAACAAGGGCCTGATCACCCGTGACAAGCTCGACCCGTCGTTGAAGCTGATGCCCTTCAAGGACACCGCCGAGCACAAGGAGAGCCTGTTCAGTTATTACTACCGGCTGTGCGAAGTCGACGACATGGTCTGCTACCCCTGGGTCGCCCAGGTGTTTTCCGGCTTCACCCTCAAGGAGCTGAAAGTCCAGGTCGACGAGATGATGGCCGCCGGCAAGCCGATCCCCGCCACCTATTTCGAGGGCGACCAGGTCAAGCGCATGGAGGTGCAGCCGCCGAAGGTCTTCACCGGGCAGACCGAGCTGTTCAACAAGCTGATGGAGAACGGCATCGACGTCTATGTGATCTCCGCCGCGTCCGAGGAACTGGTGCGGATGGTCGCGTCCGACCCCAAGTACGGCTACAACGTCAAACCGCAGAACGTCATCGGCGTGAGCCTGTTGCTCAAGGACCGCGCCAATGGCCAGCTCACCACGGCACGCAAGCAGATCGCCGAGGGTGGCTATGACCCGAAGGCCAACCAGGACCTGGAGCTGACCCCTTACCTGTGGACCCCGGCCACCTGGATGGCGGGCAAGCAGGCCGCGATCCTCACCTATATCGACCAGTGGAAGAAGCCGGTGTTGGTCGGCGGCGACACGCCCACCAGCGATGGCTACATGCAGTTCCATGGTGTGGATGTGAACAAGGGCGGCATCCACCTGTGGATCAACCGCAAGGCCAAGTACATGGACCAGATGAACGGCATGATCGCCAAGAACGCCGCGGCCCAGGCCAAGGAAGGGCTGCCGGTGACGGCGGACAAGAACTGGGTGATCGTGACGCCGGAGCAGATCCAGTAGGACCGAGTAACGGGGCTGCCTTGCAGCCCTTTCGCGGCACAAGGCCGCTCCTACAGGGATCACGCAGACCTCTGTAGGAGCGGCCTTGTGCCGCGAAAGGGCCGCGAAGCGGCCCTCTTGGTCTTACAGCCCTTCGAGCATCGCCTTGTTGCGCACCGCACCCTTGTCGGCGCTGGTGGCCAGCAGGGCATACGCTTTCAGCGCGGTGGTCACCTTGCGTGGGCGGGCTTCGGCCGGCTTCCAGCCTTTCTTGTCCTGCTCGATACGCCGGTGCGCCAGCTCCTCGTCGCTGACCAACAGATTGATCGAGCGGTTGGGAATGTCGATGAGGATCTTGTCACCATCACGCACCAGGCCGATGGCACCGCCTGCAGCGGCTTCCGGCGAGGCGTGGCCGATCGACAAGCCCGAGGTGCCGCCGGAGAAACGGCCGTCGGTGAGCAGGGCGCAGGCCTTGCCCAGGCCCTTGGATTTCAGGTACGAGGTCGGGTAGAGCATTTCCTGCATGCCCGGGCCGCCTTTCGGGCCTTCGTAGCGAATGATGACCACGTCGCCCGCCTTCACTTCGTCGGCGAGGATGCCACGCACGGCGCTGTCCTGGCTCTCGAAGATCTTGGCCGTGCCTTCGAACACCAGGATCGACTCGTCGACACCGGCGGTCTTCACCACGCAACCGTCCATCGCGATATTGCCGTACAGCACCGCCAGGCCACCTTCCTGGGAGTAGGCGTGCTCGACGCTGCGGATGCAGCCTTCGATGCGGTCGGTGTCCAGGGTCGGCCAGCGGGTCGACTGGCTGAAGGCGACCTGGGTCGGGATGCCGGCCGGGCCTGCCTTGAAGAATTCATGCACGGCCGGATCGTTGGTCTGGGTGATGTCCCACTTGGCGATGGCTTCTTCCATGCTCGGGCTGTGCACGGTCGGCAGGTCGGTGTGCAGCAGGCCGCCACGGGCCAGTTCGCCGAGGATGCTGATGATGCCGCCGGCGCGGTGCACGTCTTCCATGTGGTACTTCTGGATGTTCGGCGCCACCTTGCACAGTTGCGGCACCTTGCGTGACAGGCGATCGATGTCACGCAGGTCGAAGTCCACCTCGGCTTCCTGAGCCGCGGCCAGCAGGTGCAGGATGGTGTTGGTCGAACCGCCCATGGCGATGTCCAGCGTCATGGCGTTCTCGAAAGCCTTGAAGCTGGCGATGTTGCGTGGCAGGACCGAGGTGTCGTTGTCGCCGTAGTAGCGCTTGCACAGCTCGACGATGGTGCGCCCGGCGGTCAGGAACAGCTGTTCACGGTCGGCATGGGTGGCCAGGGTCGAGCCGTTGCCCGGCAGGGCCAGGCCCAGGGCCTCGGTCAGGCAGTTCATGGAGTTGGCGGTGAACATGCCGGAGCAGGAACCGCAGGTCGGGCAGGCGCTGCGCTCGTACTCGGCGACCTTCTCGTCGGAGGCCGAGGAGTCGGCGGCGATGACCATGGCGTCGACCAGGTCCAGGCCATGGCTGGCCAGCTTGGTCTTGCCGGCTTCCATCGGGCCGCCGGACACGAAGATCACCGGGATGTTCAGGCGCAGGGCGGCCATCAGCATGCCGGGGGTGATCTTGTCGCAGTTGGAGATGCACACGATGGCGTCGGCGCAGTGGGCGTTGACCATGTACTCCACGGCGTCGGCGATGATCTCGCGGCTCGGCAGCGAGTACAGCATGCCGTCATGGCCCATGGCGATGCCATCGTCGACGGCGATGGTGTTGAATTCCTTGGCCACGCCACCGGCGCGTTCGATCTCGCGGGCCACCAGCTGGCCCAGGTCCTTCAGGTGCACGTGCCCTGGGACGAACTGGGTGAACGAGTTGGCGATGGCGATGATCGGTTTCTTGAAGTCTTCGTCCTTCATCCCGGTGGCGCGCCACAATGCACGGGCGCCGGCCATGTTGCGGCCCTGGGTGGAAGTCTTGGAACGATAATCAGGCATGAAGCACTCCTGGCGGCTGAATCAGGTCACGAATAGGGGAGTGAGCTTCTCTTTCCTTGACGCCGAGGCCGGTTGCCGCTGGCACGGAGGGGGTCGAAGACCGCGCGGGATCGCCGCAGGCTCGACCAGAGCTCATAAACCCGCCGGGGATGACTGGCGATGAATGGGTCGATTCTACACCGCTGGCGCCTGGAGGGAATGGGCATATGGATGGTCGGCGGCCTCTGCCCTGGGGTTCGGCGATGTTTTCGTCTTCCCCGATGTTTGTAGGACCTTTCCCAAACTTGAAAAACCTGCTCTGGCGGCGCTGACGCCCCTGTGCGCTTGGCCTATCATCCCGGCGCCGCATGTGCGGCTTCACGAGACATGACCTCAATGGACCTTCCCAGTTTCAGTTCTTCACGAACCTGCAATCTGGCACTGAGCGCGCCGTCGCCAGGGCTTTCGGAGGCTTGAGCCTGTCTGGCTGAGGTCTGCGGGCGCCTGTCACGGCGCCAGGAGAACCTCATGCACTACACCACCGATACGCTTGTTTCCCCGCTTGACCTGCGCCAGGCCGCCCAGGCCCGCCGCGACCATCTGCTGGATGGCCGTCATTACCCCGAAGGCACCGCCGGCGCGCTGATGACCAGCGAATATTCGAGCCTGGACGATGGCCTGAGTGCCAGCCAAGCCATCGACATGCTGCGACGCGAAGCCGCCGATGCCGAGACCATCTACCAATCCTACGTCCTGGATGCGCAGCGCAACCTGCTGGGCACCCTGTCACTGCGCGAGCTGATTCTCGCCGCCCCCGACCAGCCGATCGATCGGATCATGGTGCGCAAGGTCATCTGCGTATGCACCGCCACACGCCAGGAGGAGGTGGCGCGGCTGATGCGCGAGCATGACCTGCTGGCTGTGCCGGTACTGGACGAGCAGGGGCGCCTGGTGGGCATCGTCACCTACGACGATGCCCTCGACGTGGTGGTCGACGAGGCCACCGAGGACTTCCACAAGGGGGCGTCGATCACCAACCATGTCGGCAACCTGAGGAATGCCACCATCGGCTTGCTGTACCGCAAGCGTGTGCTGTGGCTGGTGCTGCTGGTGTTCGGCAACCTGTTCTCCGGCGCGGGTATCGCGGCCTTCGAGGAAACCATCGCTGCCCATATCGCCCTGGTGTTCTTCCTGCCGCTGCTGGTGGACAGCGGTGGCAATGCCGGCGCGCAGTCGGCGACCTTGATGGTCCGTGGCCTGGCCACTGGCGAGGTGGTGATGCGCGACTGGTTGCGCATGCTGATGCGCGAATGCGGCGTGGCGTTGGCCCTGGGGGGCACTATGGCGGTGGCGGTGGCGTCGCTTGGGGTATTGCGCGGTGGCCCGGAGATCGCCCTGATCGTGGCCAGCAGCATGTTGGTGATCGTATTGGTCGGCAGCCTGATCGGCATGAGCCTGCCGTTCCTGCTCAGCCGTTTCAGGCTTGACCCGGCTACGGCCAGTGGGCCGTTGGTGACCTCGATCGCCGATGCGGCGGGGGTGCTGGTGTATTTCGGGATCGCGTCGCGGGTGTTGGATATCTGAGTGAAACGGGGGCCGCGTTGCGGCCCTTTCGCGGCGCAAGGCCGCTCCTACAGGGTTTGGCGTATGTAGGAGCAGCCTTGTGCCATCAGCTATTGGGCAGCAGCCGGCAGGTGATGCTCTTGATGTAGCGGGTCTCGGCGATGGCCGGGTGTACCGGATGGTCGGGGCCCTGGCCGCCGCGCTCGAGCAGTTGCAGGTTGCGGTCCAGGTGGCGGGCGCTGGTCAGCAGGATGTTGTGCAGGTCGTCCTCGGGCAGGTGCATCGAGCACGAGGCGCTGACCAGGATGCCGTCCTTGGTGAGCATGCGCATGGCTTGTTCGTTGAGGCGGCGGTAGGCGGCCTCGCCATTCTTCAGGTCCTTCTTGCGCTTGATGAAGGCGGGTGGGTCGGCGATGATCACGTCGAAGCGCTCTTCGGCCGCCTTCAGTTCACGCAGGGCCTCGAACACGTCGCCTTCGATGCAGGTCAGCTTCTCGGCGATGCCGTTGAGCGCCGCGTTACGCTCCACGCCATCGAGGGCGAAGCCCGAGGCATCCACGCAGAACACTTCGCTGGCACCGAACGCGCCGGCCTGCACGCCCCAGCCGCCGATGTAGCTGAACAGATCCAGCACGCGCTTGCCCTTCACGTACGGCGCCAGGCGCGCGCGGTTCATGCGGTGGTCGTAGAACCAGCCGGTCTTCTGGCCGTCACGCACCGGCGCTTCGAACTTCACACCGTTCTCCACCAGCGGTACCCAGTCCGGTACTTCGCCGTAGACCGTCTCGACGTAGCGTTCCAGGCCTTCGGCATCGCGGGCCGCGGAGTCGTTCTTGAACAGGATGCCGCTGGGCTTGAGCACCTGCACCAGGGCGGCGATCACCTCGTCCTTGTGGGCTTCCATGGTGGCCGAGGCCAGCTGCACCACCAGGATGTCATGGAAGCGATCGACCACCAGGCCAGGCAGCAGGTCCGAGTCGCCGTAGACCAGGCGGTAGCAGGGCTGGTCGAACAGGCGCTCGCGCAGGGACAGGGCGACGTTCAGGCGGTGCACCAGCAGCGACTTGTCCAGCGGTAGCTTGGCGTCGCGCGACAGCAGGCGGGCGCAGATCAGGTTGTTGGGGCTTACCGCCACCACGCCCAGCGGCTTGCCGGTGGCCGTCTCGAGGACGGCCTGCTGGCCGGCGCGCAGGCCTTGCAGCGGGGTCGCGGCAACATCGACTTCATTGCTGTAGACCCACAGGTGGCCGGCGCGCAGGCGGCGGTCGGCATTGGCTTTGAGGCGAAGGCTGGGCAGGGACATGACGTCGCTCCGGGAAAAAAGAGCGGGATTATAGCGCGTTGGTGGCGGCGCAGGCGTTGGCCCTGTCGGGATTTCAACGGTCTTGAAGGCCCAATCGCCGGCAAGCCGGCTCCAACCTGTCCTGCGCTCTTTTCAGCGACACCGCCATGCCTTGTGTGGCTTGCCAGCGATCGGGGGGCTCAGGCTGCCAGGGCCTTGACCAGCTGTTCGCTGAACGCCGGGATATCATCGGGCTTGCGGCTGGTGATCAGGTTGCCGTCGACGACCACCTCCTCGTCCACCCAGTTGCCGCCGGCGTTGCGGATATCGTCCTGCAAGGTCTTGTAGCTGGTCAGCCGGCGCCCCTGCGCCAGGCCGCACGACACCAGCAACCAGGCGCCATGGCAGATCACCGCCAGCGGCTTGTTGGCCGAGTCATGGCTCTTCACCAGTTTCTGCGCTGCCGGAATGATCCGGATGGTATCGGAGTTCTGTACCCCGCCCGGCAGTACCAAGGCATCGTAGAGGTCGAGACTGGCCGCTTCGAAGGTGGCATCGACGGCGAACGCGTCCGCGGGTTTGTCATGGTTCCAGCCGCGTACGCTGCCTTCTTTGTCGCTCAGGATATCGACCACCGCGCCGTTGCGTTCCAAGGCCTCGCGAGGGCCGGTAAGCTCTACCTGCTCGAAACCGTCGGTCACCAGGAAAGCCACGCGCTTGCCGTTGAGTGTTGCGCTCATGGGAATGTTCTCCTTTTCGGGATGGGCCTGTGAAAGGAGGCCCGCAAGGCGTGGGGAAAGTTCCGGCGCATCGCGCCAGTGGGTGCCCCTTCGGGCGGACGAGGGTAGAATTCACCGTCCTTACCGAGTGTGCGCCCCATGTCCCAGGAACTCAGCCCCGAACAGATCCAGCAAGCCCTGCAAGGGATCAGCATTCCACCGCAGCCGCAGATCATGGTCGACCTGCAGTTCGAGCAGTACATGCCCGACCCTGACCTGGAAACCATCGCCCGGCTGATCGCCCAGGACCCGGGCTTGTCCGGTGCCTTGCTCAAGCTGGTGAACTCGCCGCACTTCGGCCTGGCCAACAAGATCGGCTCGATCCAGCGTGCAGTGAACCTGCTGGGCAGCCGCTCGATCATCAACCTTATCAATGCCCAGTCGATCAAGGGCGAGATGAGCGACGAAACCATCGTCACCCTCAACCGTTTCTGGGACACCGCCCAGGACGTGGCCATGACCTGCCTGACCCTGGCCAAGCGCACCGGCATCCAGGCGGTGGACGAGGCCTACACCCTGGGCCTGTTCCACGATTGCGGCGTGCCGTTGATGCTCAAGCGCTTCCCCGACTATATGGAGGTGCTGGAGGCGTCCTACGCCAATGCCGGCATGGACACGCGGGTGGTGGACACGGAAAACCGCACCTTCAACACCAACCATGCGGTGGTGGGCTACTTCACCGCCAAGTCCTGGCGCCTGCCGGAGCACATCAGCTCGGCGATCGCCAACCATCACAACGCCTTGGCGATCTTCCGCGACGAATCTTCGCGCAACACCCAGCTCAAGAACCTGCTGGCGGTGCTGAAGATGGCCGAGCATATCTGTGCATCCCACCGGGTGCTGGGCAACCAGGCCCAGGACCACGAGTGGGACGTGGTCGGCCCGCTGGTGCTCGATTACATCGGTCTGTCGGAGTACGACTTCGAACACCTCAAGCAAACCATTCGCGAATTGGGCGGGCACTGACACCATGCCGGAACTACCTGAAGTCGAGACCACCCGGCGCGGCATCGCGCCGTACCTGGAAGGCCAGCGGGTCAGCCGCGTGCTGGTACGCGACCGGCGCCTGCGCTGGCCGATCCCCGAAGACCTGGACATCCGCCTGTCCGGGCAGCGCATCGTCACCGTGCAGCGGCGGGCCAAATACCTGTTGATCAATGCCGAGGTGGGCACCCTGATCAGCCACCTGGGCATGTCGGGCAACCTGCGCCTGGTGGAGCAGGGCCTGCCCGTGGGTAAGCATGAACATGTGGATATCGAGCTGGAATCGGGGCTGGCGCTGCGCTACACCGACCCGCGCCGTTTCGGTGCCATGCTGTGGAGCCTGGACCCGCTCAACCATGAACTGCTGGTGCGCCTGGGGCCGGAGCCGCTGACCGACCTGTTCGATGGCGAGCGCTTGTTCCAGTTGTCCCGCGGGCGGTCCATGGCGGTCAAGCCGTTCATCATGGACAACGCCGTGGTGGTGGGCGTGGGCAACATCTACGCCACCGAGGCGCTGTTCGCGGCTGGCATCGACCCACGACGCGAAGCCGGGGGGATTTCCCGGGCGCGCTACCTGAAGCTGGCGATCGAGATCAAGCGGGTGCTGGCCGCGGCGATCGAGCAGGGCGGTACCACGCTGCGCGACTTCATCGGCGGCGATGGGCAGCCGGGGTACTTCCAGCAGGAGCTGTTCGTCTACGGGCGAGGCGGGCAGCCGTGCAAGGTCTGCGGCACGACATTGCGGGAAGTGAAGTTGGGGCAGCGGGCGAGCGTGTATTGCCCGCGCTGCCAGCGCTGAGGCGTTTCGCTGTACCCCTGTAGGAGCGGCCTTGTGCCGCGATCAAGGGCGAAGCCCTTGCCATACACATGTGCCGGCCCCATCGCGGGACAAGCCCGCTCCTACAAGAGTCCTGAGGCTACAGATCAAGCCTTGCCGGTGATGCGCTTGTATTTTTCCATCAGCTCGTCATGGGTCTCCGGGTGGGCTTCATCCAGGGGGATGCAGTCGACCGGGCAGACCTGCTGGCACTGCGGCTCGTCGTAGTGGCCTACGCACTGGGTGCACAGGTTGGGGTCGATCACGTAGATCTCTTCGCCTTGGGAGATGGCCGCGTTCGGGCACTCGGGTTCGCAGACGTCGCAGTTGATGCAATCGTCGGTGATGATCAGGGACATGGGGGCTCCGGCCGGGGCTCTTGGCCCGGGCATGTATCAAACCAGTGGGCACAATTGTGCCGCATTCGCGCCCGCAGTGCACGCGGGCGCGATGATCAGGCAGTAGCGGTCACTTCTTGAAGCGTTCGGTCAGCGCGTCGGCCACCACTGGGTGGACGAACTTGCTGATGTCGCCGCCCAGCGCGGCGATTTCCCGGACCAGCGTCGAGGAAATGAACGAGTAGCGCTCCGAAGGCGTCAGGAACAGGCTCTCGACGTCCGGCGCCAACTGGCGGTTCATGTTCGCCAGCTGGAACTCGTACTCGAAGTCCGACACCGCGCGCAGGCCGCGCAGGAACACATTGGCACCCTGTTCCTTGGCGAAGTGCGCCAGCAGGCTGGAAAAACCGATGACTTCGACATTGGGCAGGTGCTTGGTGACCTCACGGGCCAGTTCCACGCGTTGTTCCAAGGGGAACAGCGGGTTCTTCTTCGGGCTGGCCGCCACCGCGATGATCACATGGTCGAACAGACGCGAGGCGCGCTCGACCAGGTCGCCATGGCCTTTGGTAATGGGGTCGAAAGTACCCGGGTACAACACTCGGTTCATCGCGTCATCCTGGCTGGGAGTGCGTTGGGGAGTCGGATGGTAGCGCAGCGACTGCGCCCGGCCAAGTCGCGCGGCCGATTGGGGGCACTATAGACAGCCAGCCCGTGGCTTGTCATGCGCCTTGTGCCAGTCGGCTGGCCAGGGCCTCGCTGAGCAGGGCGCAAAGGGCATAGACCGACAACTGTGGGTTGGCACCGATGCTGGTGGGGAAGAGCGAGCCGTCATGGATCGACAGGTTCTCCAGCTGGTGGTGCCGCCCAAGGCTGTCGCACACCGCCTGGCGCGGGTCTTCGCCGAGGGCGCAACCACCCATCACATGGGCACTGCCCAGGCGGGTTCGGAAGGGCTCCAGGCGTAGCTCGTCGATCATCGCCAGGGTGGAGGGCAGTTCACTGGCAAAGCGGGCATCGCTGTGTACCGGCATCACCCGGGCAGCGCCAGCGGCGAACTGGATCTGCGCCATGCTCCGGTACGCTCGGCGCAGGCCATCGCGCAGGTAGTCGGTGAGCGGGTAGTCGAGCACGGGCGAGCCGTCGCCGCGCAGCTCCACCTGGCCGCCCTGGCTTTGCGGGTGGAAGCCATCGCGCAGCAGCGCCAGCATCACGTGGGTATGGGGCAGTTCGGCCATGCGCCGGGCATTTTCCTGGCCGTAGGCACCCAGCAGCGTGCTGGCAAGGGCCGGGTGCAGCGGGGGTACCTCCAGTTTGTAGCCGATAGGCCCGTCGACGCCGCCTTGCCACTGGAACTGGTCACTGTAGATCGATTGGGGGGCGCCGTAGTACGGATCGATGCGCTCGCCGAACACGGCCGCGCTGAAATTGACCAGGTGCAGGAAGGTGCGCTTGCCCAGGCGCTGGTGCGGATCGGGGGCCTCGGACCGCAGCAGCAGGGCCGGGCTGTTGATGCCGCCGCCGGCCAGGATGTAATGCCGGGCTCGTACGCGGACCTGATGCCCGTTCGGCTCTATCCCCTGGCTGTCGAGCGCTTGGCACAGCAATTGGGCGATGCGTTCGCCGTTGTGCTCCAAGCGCTGCGCACGGGCCAGGTACAGCAGCTCGCCGCCCTGCTCGAGCGTCGCCGGGATGCGCGTCACCAGCATCGACTGCTTGGCATTGACCGGACAACCCATGCCGCAATAGCCCAGGTTGCGGCAGCCGCGCACGTTGCGCGGGATCACTGCCCAGCGGTAGCCGAGTGCCTCGCAGCCACGGCGCAGCACATCGTTATTGGCGTTGGGCGGCATGATCCAGGGAGTGATGCCAAGGTCTTGCTCGACGCGTTCGAACCAAGGGCGCAGCGCTTCGCTGTCCAGCCCCTTCACGCTGTGTTCGCGTGCCCAATGCTCGAGGGTTTGCGCAGGCGTGCGGAAGCTCGACGTCCAGTTCACCAAGGTGGTACCTCCCACGGCACGGCCCTGGAGGATGGTGATGGCGCCATCCTTGCTCATGCGCCCGAGGCCTTCCTGGTACAGGTGGGTGTAGGCTTCGTTTTCCAGCAGATGGAAGTCGCGGCTGGTCTTGAGCGGGCCTTCCTCGATCAACAGCACCTTGAAGCCTGCGGCACTGAGGACTTGCGCGCTGGTGGCGCCGCCTGCGCCGCTGCCGATCACGGCGACGTCCGCCTCCAGCGTCAGGTCCTGGCTCAGGCGCGAGCCATCATGGGTGATCCAGCCGCGGGCAAGGCCTTGGCGAAACGGGTCGGTCGTAGGCATTCGGGGATGCTCTCGTGGTGAGGGGTCAGACCTTCGGCGGCCCGGGGTAGCCGCAGGCGGCCCACGCCTCGGGGCGCTCGTACCAGGCCATCAGCAGCAATTGCAGCAGCGAGGCATGGCCCATGCGCAGCAGGTCCAGCGAACTGTTGCTCCAGCGGCGCAGGAAGGCGTTCACCTGGGCGGGGCTGGCGGTTTCCCAGCTGGCCCAGATGCCGGTCAACGGGCCGCGGGTCAGCGGCAGGCTGAGCACGTCGAACAACTGGCGGGTAAGCTTGAGCATCTGTGGCGACAGCGCAGCCAGCTTGTGGTCCAGGCTGTGCAGCACCAGCGGCGTGGAGGCCTGGGTGCCGGCAAGCACCACGGGTATCAGTGCACTGAGCAGCGGCAGGTCATCGTCGCGCAGCACGCGCAAGCCCGCCGCCGGTGCCTGGGGCGTGCAGCCAACCAGGCTGGCAGTGGCCAGGAAGGCGCTGGCGCCGAGGCTGAAGGCAAGCAGGTCACGGCGGTGCATGGTCGGGCCTCGCTCAGCGGATGAACAGTTTGAAGACCAGGCGCTGCAAGGCTTTGCCATAAGGCGGGTAGATCAGCCGGGCGGCGTTCAAGCGCTGCTTGGCCAGCACGGCCTTGGCCTTGCTGAAGGTCAGGAACCCCTCGTGCCCATGGTAATGGCCCATGCCTGAGGGGCCGATACCGCCGAATGGCAGGTCGTCCTGGGCCACGTGCAGCAGGGTGTCGTTCAGGCAGGCGCCACCGGAATGGGTATGGCTCAGCACATGGGCCTGCTCGGCCCGGTCATACCCGAAGTAGTACAGCGCCAATGGCCGTGGGCGTTCGTGGATATAGGCCAATGCCTGCTCGAGGGTGTCGTAGGGCACCAGCGGCAGCACCGGGCCGAAGATCTCGTCTTGCATCACCTGCATGTCATCGCGTACCTCGAGCACCAGGTGGGGCGGCAGGCGCCGGCCTTGGCGGGGTTCGCCGGGGTAGAGGTCGAGCACCCGGGCGCCTTTGTCACGGGCGTCGGCCAGCAGGTGCTCCAGGCGTTGCAGCTGTCGTGGGTTGATGATGGCGCTGTAGTCGGGATTATCGGCGATGCGTGGGTACAGCCGGTGCACGGCGCGCCGGTAGGACTCGGCGAAGGCGTCCAGGCGCTCGCGGGGTACGAGCGCATAATCGGGGGCGACGCAGGTCTGCCCGGCATTGACCAGTTTGCCGAAGGCGATGCGCTCGGCGGCGGTGTCCAGAGGCACGCTGCTGGAGACGATGGCCGGCGATTTGCCGCCCAGCTCGAGCGTGACCGGCGTGAGGTTCTGCGCGGCGGCTGCCATCACATGGCGTCCCACGCCGGTGGCGCCGGTGAACAGCAGGTGATCGAAGGGTAGACGGGAAAAGGCCTGGCCGACCTCTACCTCGCCGAGCACGACGCTCACCAGGTCGTTGGGAAACACGCGCTCCAGCAAGGCCTTGAGCAGTACCCCAGTGGCTGGCGTGGCTTCGCTGAGCTTGAGCATCACCCGGTTGCCTGCGGCCAAGGCGCAGGTCAGCGGACCGATGGCCAGGAGCAGCGGATAATTCCAGGGCACGATGACGCCCACCACGCCCAAAGGTTGGTAGAGCACCTGGGCACGGGCCGGCTGGAAGGCCAGGCCGACCTTGCGTCGCGAGGGTTGCATCCAGCGCTGCAGGTGTCGCTCGGCATGGCGAAGCCCTTGGACGGACGGCAGCAGCTCAGCCAGCCGGGTCTCGTCGGCACTGCGGCCTTCGAAGTCGCGATCGATGGCCTCGATCAACGGCTGTTGGTGTTCCAGCAACAGCTCGCGCAAGCTTTTCAGCCATTGCCGGCGCTGGGCGGCCGGAGGCATCGGGTTTGCTGCGAAGGCCGTGCGCTGGGCGGCGAACGTCGCCTGTAGGTCGAGGTCGCAATGCATAGGAGGCTGGCTGATTGGCGAGTTCATGGCGGCTCCGCGAAGGTGCGTTATGCCTAGAGCCTATACTCTAATTTTTGCCTTGTGCAGCCCAACAGGGCCAGGTATCGAATTATTTATTGGCAGCTGGCCCTGCCGGAGTGGGCTGCGACCCGCCAAGCCAGATGTGCCGCAAGCAAACACCACACAAACCATCGGTACATCCTTTGGCCGATACGCCGTAAGATGAAGCATCGCAGAACATGGAGCTGAGCATGGCCCCGCGCATGAAGACCCGAGAGCGCATCGTGCAGAACAGCCTGGAGCTGTTCAACCAGCAGGGCGAACGCAGCGTCAGCACCAACCACATTGCCGCGCATATGGAAATTTCGCCCGGCAACCTGTACTACCACTTCCCCAACAAGCAAGCGATCATCGCCGTGCTGTTCAGCCAGTACGAAGAGCTGGTGGACAGCTTCCTGCGCCCGCCTCAGGGGCGGGCCGCCACGGTCGAGGACAAGCGTTTCTACCTCAAGGCCCTGCTGGCGGCGATGTGGAACTACCGTTTCCTGCACCGCGACCTTGAACATCTGCTCGAGAGCGACCCCGAGCTGGCAGCCCGCTATCGGCGCTTCTCCCAGCGCTGCCTGCAGCAGGCCCAGGCCATCTACCGGGGTTTCGTCGATGCCGGCATCCTGGCGATGGACGCGGCGCAGATCGAATCGCTGACCATCAACGCCTGGATCGTCCTGACATCCTGGGTGCGTTTTCTCAGCACCACCCGCGAGCATTCCGCCCACCTGGGCGAAGAAGCCTTCAAGCGCGGTGTCTACCAAGTGCTGTTGCTGGAGCTGGGTTTCGTCACGCCCAGTGCCCGCAGCGCCGTGGATGCCCTCTGCGACGAGTTCCACGTTCCCTTCAACCAGGCCCTGGAGCAGTGATCCAGGGTCTTTCGTGCCATCGATCAGGAGATTGTCATGCCCCTTGCGCAATTGATCACCCCACTGCAGTTGGCCGAGCGCCTGGAAGCGCCGGGGCTGGTGGTCCTCGATTGTCGTTTTGCCCTGGAGGATGTGGATTACGGCCAGCGCAGCTATGCCCAAGGGCATATCGCCGGCGCGCACTTCGCTGACCTGGAGCGTGACCTGAGCGGGCCGGTGGTCAAAGGCCACACCGGCCGTCATCCGTTGCCTGACCCGCAGCGGCTGCAGGAGCGGCTGCGGGACTGGGGTGTGGACAACGACAGCCAGGTGGTGCTGTACGACGATGGCCCGGGTGCATTCGCCGCCCGCGCCTGGTGGCTACTGGCCTGGCTGGGCAAGCGTGATGGCGTATTCATTCTCGATGGTGGCCTGAAGGCGTGGCATGCATCGCACCTGCCGTTGAGCCTCGACCCTCCGGCCCGGCGTGAAGGGACCTTCACCGGCAAGCCGGACATGAAGCTGCTGATCGACGCCGAACACCTGGCCAAGCGCCTGGGCGCGCCAGAGCTGACCCTGATCGATGCCCGCGGTTTGCCGCGTTTTCGCGGCGAGGTCGAGCCGATCGACCCTGTAGCCGGGCATATTCCGGGCGCCCAGTGCGCGGCGTTCACCGACAACCTGGGGCCGGATGGGCGTTTCCTGCCTGCGGACCAACTCAAGCAGCGCTTTGCCGAAAAGCTCGCAGGCCGGGCGCCGGAACAGCTGGTGGCCTATTGCGGGTCCGGCGTGACCGCGTGCCACAACCTGTTCGCCCTGGCGTTGGCGGGGTATCCGCTGGGGCGGCTGTATGCAGGTTCGTGGAGTGAATGGATCAACGATCCGTCGCGAGGGGTGGCCAGGGGCGACTGAGCTGGCCCCGATCGCCGGCAAGCCGGCTCCTACAGGGATTTCGCAAGTCTTGAAAGCGGCGCAATCTCGGTGGGAGATTACCCAGCCCTTCGGGCTGCGCTGTCGCGCAGAGAACAAGTGGCTAGCGCCGCCTTCTTCTGTAGGAGCGGGCTTGTCCCGCGATCAAGGGCGAAGCCCTTGCCAGGCGACGGTGATATCGGGCCCGGCCTAATCGCGGGACAAGCCCGCTCCTACAGGGTGCCGCAAATCAAACGGTTATGCGTTATTCTATGAGAGCCGGCTTGCCGGCGATCGGGCCCTGGCGTTCAAGTCCCCTCGGCCAGCCATTGCGGGATCCTGCGCTCAAGGTAATACCCTGGGTTACGCAGGCTCCCTTCGACAAACCCTACATGCCCGCCACGTGCATGCAGCTCGAAATGCGTCTGCGGCGCCAATTCGTCCCTACCGGGCAGGCTATGCCTGAACACGAACGGATCATCGCTGGAATGGATGATCAAGGTCGGTGTTCGGTTTCCACCCAGGTAATAGCGGCTTGACGCACGTCGGTAATAGTCATGGGCGTCGCGAAAACCATTGAGCGGTGCCGTGATCTTGCCGTCGAAGTCCCAGAAGGTGCGCAGGTTGCGCAACGACCCCAGCCTTTCCAGTTCGGCCAGGCCCTCAAGGTGGCCGTTGTCGCGAAAATGCTGTTGCTTGCGCTGTACGTACGCCCGCATTTCACGCATGAAGTGTGCCTGGTAGACCTTGGAAAACCCCAGGCCGATACGATCAGCGCACTGGTCCAGGCGAAACGGCACCGACACGGCAACCGCCGCTTCCAGTTGGCTGGCCGAGCCACTTTCGCCCAGATACTTGAGCAATACATTGCCCCCCAGCGAATAGCCCACCGCATACAGCGGCGCCAGGGGCCGTCGGGTGCGCAGGTGGCGAACGGCTTCGGCCAGGTCTTCGCTGGCGCCGGAGTGGTAGCTGCGCGCCAACAGGTTCGGTTCACCGGAGCAACCACGCCAATTCACCGCGACGCTGGCCCAGCCGCGTGCCTGCAAGGCCTGCTGCAGGCCTTTCACGTAGGGCGAGTGGGACGAGCCGGTCAGGCCGTGCAACACCAGGACCACGGGCGTATCGGCCTGGTGCGGGCCGTGCCAGTCGAGGTCGAGGAAGTCGCCATCGGCCAGCCACAGGCGTTCGCGGGTACGCGGCAGGTCGGCGAGCTTACGCCACAGCGGCCCCCACAACGTTTGCAGGTGCGGGTTGGAGAGGCCGGTGGCGGGAACGAAACGGGGTGGGGCGGGGCTTGGCATGTCAGGCGACTCGTGTTGTGCCTGCCTAGCTTGCCATGAAGCGTTGCCTATGGGTGGGTCGGTTCGCCAATGGTCGCGGTTGTGGGCAGCGGTTGCTGCTCGATGGCGTCGGGGCATGGCAAGGGAGAAGGCATCGCTGAAGTGCTCGTGTGGGTATAGGCCGGAGCAGCTTCAGCGAAAGGTGGAGACCGCCTGCGTTACATAATCAGGCAGGCGGTGGCATCAGCCTCGTTGCCAGAGGGCGTAATGCACCTGCCCGGTCTTTTTCTCCCTGTGCAGGCGCCAATTGCCGGGCATCTGCAGGGAGGAAGGCGCGGCTTCGCTCTCGGTGTAGATCCAGGCCTGCTCACGCAGCCATTGGTTCTGTTCGAGCAGGTCGCAGGCGTTGGCCAGCAGGTCCTGATGGAACGGAGGGTCGAGGAACACCAGGTCGAACTGCTGCTTCGCCGGGTTCTGCAGATAGCGCAGGGCATCGGTCTGCAGGATCTGGCCGCGTGGGCAGCGCAGGATCTCGAGGTTGTTCTTCAGGTTGGCGATGGCCGCCGGGTTGCTGTCCAGGGCCACGGCATCCTCGGCCCCGCGGGACAGGGCCTCGAGCACCAGGGCACCGCTGCCGGTGAAGGCGTCGAGTACTTGGGCACCCTCGATATAGGGCGCCAGCCAGTTGAACAGGGTTTCGCGCACGCGGTCCGGCGTCGGGCGCAGGCCTTCGCCGTCCGGCACGGCCAGGCGACGGCTGCGCCACTCGCCAGCGATGATGCGCAGGTGGCCTTGCCCCTTGCTGTGGGCCGGGCCCGGGCGGGCGGTGTGGGTTGGCTTGGCCATTAGTGCTCCGGTACGCCAAGCGGTTGCTCGGCGGGTTTGTCAGTGGGCGGTGGCAGCGGTTTCTGCGCCACGGTCGGGCCGACGGTGACGATCACCAGCTTGTCCACGGCCAGGTGCTTGTTCAGCGCCGCCTTGACCTGTTCGACGGTCAGGGCCTGGGACTGCTGCATGAAGTCCTCCAGCCAGGTCAGCGGCAGGTTGTAGAAGCCGATGGCACCCAGCTGGCCGACGATGCTTGAATTGCTGGCGTTGGACAACGGGAAGCTGCCGGCCAGCTCGCGCTTGGCATCGTCCAGCTCTTGCTGGGTAGGGCCCTGCTCGAGATAGTCGGCGAGGATGTCCTGGACCAGCTTGAGGGTCGCTTCGCTGAGTTCGGCGCGGGTCTGCAGGTTGATCATGAACGGGCCGCGTACCTGCATCGGGCTGAAAGCCGAATAGACGCCGTAGGTCAGGCCGCGTTTCTCGCGTACTTCGCTCATCAGGCGAGTGCCGAAGGCACCGCCGCCGAGGATCTGGTTACCCAGGGACAGGGCCGGCCAGTCCGGGTCCTGGCGGTCGATGCCCATCTCGGCGAGCATCAGGTGGGTCTGCTTGCTCGGGAAGTCGATGTGGGTCAGGCCCGCCTTGGGCTCGGCAGGCTCAGCGGGCTTGGGCAGCGCCGGGCCCTTGGGCAGGGCGGCGGACACCTGGGCGGCGATGGCTTCGGCTTCGGCGCGGCTGAGGTCGCCGACCAGGGCGATCACCGCGTTGCCGGCTGTGTAGGCCTTGGCGTGGAAGGCGCGCAGCTGGTCCAGGGTGATGCTGGGGACGCTCTGGGCGGTGCCATCGCTCGGGTGGGCATAGGGGTGGTCGCCGTAGAGCTTGGTGAACAAGGCCTTGCCGGCGATCTTGCCTGGGTTCTGCTTTTCGTACTCGAAACCGGCCAACAGTTGGTTCTTGATGCGCTTGAGGGCATCCTCCGGGAAGGTCGGCTTGCCCACCACGTCGGCGAACAGCTTCAGGGCTGGCTCGCGCTTGTCCGGGGTGCTGAGGCTGCGCAGCGTGGCCACGGCCATGTCACGGTAGGAGCCGTTGCCGAAATCCGCCCCCAGGCTTTCGAAGCCCTGGGCGATGGCGGTGACATCCTTGCCGGCCACGCCTTCGTTGAGCATGGCGTTGGTCAGTGTCGCCAGGCCCGGCACGTCGCCGTCCTGGCTGCTGCCGGCGGCGAAGGTCAGGCGCAGGTCGAACATCGGCAGCTCACGTGCCTCGACGAACAGCACACGGGCACCTTCGGCGGTGTTCCAGTTCTGGATGTTCAACGTGCGCCGGGTAGGCGCCTTGCCGTCCAGCTCGGCCAAGGATTGCAGGGTATTGGCCGGGCGGGCCGCCGGGGCCTTGCTTTCGGCGCTGCTGCCCGACTGGGCCGGGCGGGCCAGGACGAGGGCCAGGGCCACCACCACGGCGATGATGCCGAGGCCAAGCAGGGTGTAGCGGGGGGCGCTGCGATCACTCATGAGCGGACTCCTCGGGCAGTACATGGGCAACGCTCAGGCGTTCGCGGGTGAAGTAGGTGCGTGCGGCGTCCTGGATGTCCTGCGGGGTCACGCGCTTGAGCTCGTCCAGTTCGCTGTCGATCAGCTTCCAGGACAGGCCTACGGTTTCCAGCTGGCCGATGGTGGTGGCCTGGCTGCTGATGGAATCGCGGTCGTATACCAGGCCAGCGATCACCTGGGCGCGCACGCGCTCGAGCTCCTCGGCGGTGGGTGGCGTGGTCTTGAGTTCATCGAGCAATTGCCAGATGCCTTTTTCCACGTCGGCGAGGGATTTCTGCTTCTGCACGTTCGGCGTGGCCGAGATCATGAACAGGCTGTCGCCGCGGGTGAAGGCGTTGTAGCCCGAAGAGGCACCGGCCACCAGCTCCTGGCCGCGCTCCAGGCGCGCCGGCATGCGCGCGCTGTAGCCGCCGTCGAGCAGGGCAGAGATCAGGCGCAGGGCATGGACGGTGCGCGGGTCCTTGGCGGTGGCCAGGCCCGGCACGTTGAAACCGTAGATCAGGCTCGGCAGTTGGGTGCGTACATGCAGGGTCAGCTGGCGCAGGCCGGGCTCGGCTAGCTCCAGGGGCAGCTTGGCCGGAGGCACCGCGCGCTTGGGGATGGCACCGAAGTATTTCTGCGCCAGGCCCTTGACCTCATCGGGCGTGACATCGCCGACCACCACCAGGGTGGCATTGTTCGGCGCGTACCACGACTCGTACCAGTGACGCAGCTCCTCGACCTTCATGCGCTCCAGGTCGGCCATCCAGCCGATGGTCGGCGTGTGGTAGCCGCTGGCCGGGTAGGCCATGGCGCGGAACAGTTCGAAGGCCTTGGCGTTGGGCTGGTCGTCGGTGCGCAGGCGGCGCTCTTCCTTGATGACCTCGATCTCGCGGCTGAACTCGTCGGCCGGCAGGCGCAGGCTGGCCAGGCGGTCGGCCTCCAGCTCCAGGGCCACCGGCAGGCGGTCGCGGGCGAGCACTTGATAGTAGGCGGTGTAATCGTCGCTGGTGAAGGCGTTTTCCTCGGCGCCGAGGTCGCGCAGGATGCGCGAGGCCTCACCCGGGCCGACCTTGGCGCTGCCCTTGAACATCATGTGCTCAAGGGCGTGGGACAGGCCGGTCTGGCCCGGCGTCTCGTAGCTGGAACCGACCTTGTACCAGATCTGCGAGACCACCACCGGCGCGCGATGGTCCTCGCGCACGACCACCTTCAGGCCGTTGTCGAGGATGAACTCATGGGTGGGTTGCAGATCGGCGGCCAGGGCCGCGAACGGCAGGCAGAGCGTGCTGAGCAACAGGCCAGCGGCGCGGCGGGCTAGAGCATTCATACGTTGGATAACCTGTACGGCGGCCCGCTTGGCTTAGCGTCGGCGGGCCAGGAGGTGCTAGGATACTGATCCGGTTGCCTGGCGACCATGCCTGTCGCCGTTCTGGCCTGCGGGCTTGGCGACAAAATATTGCGCATGAACCAGCCGGATTCAAAATAGTCTGTTCTGCGTTTAGAGAATTCCCGATGCGCCACTGGTGGCCCATCGCTACCCTGAGATAGCCGTCTTCCATGTTTGGTTCCAACGACGACAAAAAAGCGCCGGCCGAGGCTGGCGAGAAGAAAGGCCTGTTCAGCTGGTTTCGCAAGAAGCCGCAGCAACCTGTCGCCGAACAGCCACAAACCCCTGAACCGCAGGCCGTAGAACCGGCCGCGCCGCAGGCCCCCGTCGAGCAGCCCGAGGTTGCTCCGGTCGAGCCCGTGGCCCCGGTCGTGCAAGCGCCTGCTCCCGAGCCCGTCGCCTCCGAGCCCCTGCAGGCGCCACGGCCGGAGCCGGTCGCGTCCACGCCGATGCAGGCGCCTGCGCCGGAGCCTGTGGCGTCCATGCCGCTGCAAGCCGTGCAACCGGTTGTGGAACCGGTGCCCGAGCCCACTGCGCCGGTCAGCAACCTGGTGTTGCCGGTAGCCGAAGAGCCGGTGGCCCTGGTGCCGGACCTCGAACAGAAAGCCCCGCCGGCCATTCCCGAGCGCCCTGTCGCCGAGCCTGAGCCCGAGCCGGCCGCTCCGGCACCTGTCGCCACCGAACACGCCAAGGTCGGCTTCTTCGCCCGCCTCAAGCAGGGCCTGTCCAAGACCAGCGCCAGCATCGGCGAGGGCATGGCCAGCCTGTTCCTGGGCAAGAAAGCCATCGATGACGATTTGCTCGACGAGATCGAGACCCGCCTGCTGACCGCCGACGTAGGCGTCGAGGCCACCTCGGTGATCGTGCAGAACCTGACCCAGAAGGTCGCCCGCAAGCAACTGGCCGACGCCGATGCGCTGTACAAGTCGCTGCAGGACGAACTGGCCGCGCTGCTGCGTCCGGTCGAACAGCCGCTGAAGATCCAGTCGCAGACCAAGCCCTACGTGATCCTCGTGGTCGGCGTGAACGGTGCCGGCAAGACCACCACCATCGGCAAGCTGGCCAAGAAGCTGCAGTTGGAGGGCAAGAAAGTCATGCTGGCAGCCGGCGATACCTTCCGTGCCGCGGCGGTGGAGCAGCTGCAGGTGTGGGGCGAGCGCAACCAGATCCCGGTCATCGCCCAGCACACCGGTGCCGACTCGGCCTCGGTGATCTTCGATGCCGTGCAGGCCGCCAAGGCTCGCGGCGTGGATGTGCTGATCGCCGATACCGCCGGTCGCCTGCACACCAAGGACAACCTGATGGAAGAGCTGAAGAAGGTGCGGCGGGTCATCGGCAAGCTCGATGCCGAGGCGCCCCATGAGGTCCTGCTGGTACTGGACGCCGGTACCGGGCAGAACGCTATCAGCCAGGCCAAGTACTTCAACCAGAGCGTCGAGCTGACCGGCCTGGCCCTGACCAAGCTGGACGGTACCGCAAAAGGCGGGGTGATCTTCGCCCTGGCCAAGCAGTTCAACCTGCCGATCCGCTTCATCGGTGTCGGCGAAGGTATCGACGACCTGCGCACCTTCGAAGCCGAGCCTTTCGTCAAAGCCTTGTTTGCCGAGCGGGAGCATCCATGATCCGATTCGAACAGGTTGCCAAGCGCTATCCCAACGGCCATGTCGGCCTGCACGAGCTGAGCTTCCGGGCGCGCCGGGGCGAGTTCCTGTTCGTCACCGGCCACTCGGGCGCGGGCAAGAGCACCTTGCTGCGCCTGTTGCTGGCCATGGAACGCCCCACCAGCGGCAAGCTGATGCTGGCCGGCCAGGATCTGGGGCAGATCAGCAACGCACAGATTCCTTTCCTGCGTCGGCAGATCGGCGTGGTCTTCCAGAACCACCAACTGCTGTTCGACCGCACGGTGTTCAATAACATCGCGTTGCCGCTGCAGATTCTCGGGCTGTCCAAGCCCGAGATCGCCAAACGCGTGGACTCGGCCCTGGAGCGTGTGTCCCTGAGCGACAAGGGCGAACTGTTCCCGGCGGACCTGTCCACCGGGCAGCAGCAGCGGGTGGGCATCGCCCGCGCCATCGTTCACCAGCCGGCCTTGCTGTTGGCCGATGAACCCACCGGTAACCTCGACCCGCGCCTGGCCGCCGAGATCATGGGCGTGTTCGAGGACATCAACCGCCTGGGCACCACGGTATTGATCGCCAGCCACGACCTGGCGCTGATCGCGCGCATGCGTCACCGCATGCTGACCTTGCAACGCGGTCGCTTGATCGGCGATGGGGAGGCCGGGCAATGAACACGACACGTACGCCGAAAGTCTCCGAGCGCGTCGCGCCGAAAGCCGCCGACCCGCAGCCGAACAAGCAGCGCGGCGGCCACGACGACGATGGCCCGGACTTCCGCACCCTGTTGCATGCGTGGCTGGAGAGCCACCGCGCCAGCCTGGCCGACAGCCTGCGCCGCCTGGGCAAGCAGCCGATCGGCAGCTTCTTCACCTGCCTGGTCATGG
Organism: Pseudomonas sp. p1(2021b); assembly: GCF_020151015.1. Taxonomy (NCBI): domain Bacteria; kingdom Pseudomonadati; phylum Pseudomonadota; class Gammaproteobacteria; order Pseudomonadales; family Pseudomonadaceae; genus Pseudomonas; species Pseudomonas sp. p1(2021b). The sequence goes on along the minus strand of NZ_CP083746.1, from coordinate 4,849,301 downwards.
CCGTGGCACTGAGCATGCCCATGGGCCTGTCGTTGCTGCTCAAGAATGTCGAGAAACTTGGAGGCTCCTGGCAACGCGCCGCGCAGATCTCCCTGTATCTTAAGCTCGATGCGGGCAGCAAGGAAGGCGAGGCGCTGCGTGACGAGATCAAGGGCATGCCCGGCGTGGCCGATGCCCAATATGTCAGCCGCGAGCAGGCGCTGGAGGAGTTCCAGCAGCAATCCGGCCTGGGCGAGGCCCTGCGCGAATTGCCAGACAACCCGCTGCCCGGTGTGGTGGTGGTGACCCCGACCGAGGTCGACAAGCCGGCCCTGGAGGCCCTGCGCCAGCGCCTGGCGGAACTGCCGAAGGTCGAGGCGGCACAGCTGGACCTGGTCTGGGTGGAACGCCTGGCGGCGATCCTCAAGCTGGGTGATCGCTTCGTGTTCGGCCTGGCTGTGATGCTCGTTTCGGCCCTGTTGTTAGTAATCGGTAACACAATTCGTCTACATATCGAGAACCGCCGCATCGAGATCGAAGTGATCAAGTTGGTGGGGGGGACCGACAGCTATGTCCGTCGACCCTTCCTCTACATGGGCGCGCTCTACGGCCTGGGCGCTGGTGTGCTGGCCTGGGGCATCCTGGCCTTCTCGCTGGACTGGCTCAACGATGCGGTCGTGGACCTTTCCGGGTTGTATGGCAGTGATTTCGCCCTGGCAGGTGTACCAGGGTCGGATGGACTTTCGCTCTTGATCGGTGCTGTACTGTTGGGGTATATCGGTGCGTGGATCGCGGTCGCTCGTCACCTGAACGAGCTGGCACCACGATAATGTTTTTACGCCAGCATTGACTTTTTTACCATTCTGGGAACTTGTTTCGCGGTTTCCGGTCAATGTTGGCAGTGCCCAAAAGGCACGAGTTCGTGAGTCGGAGGTACTTAATGACCACTTCGTTGCAACCTGCCTATGCCCTGGTTCCCGGTGCAAACCTGGAAGCCTACGTGCACACGGTCAACAGCATCCCGTTGCTGACGGTCGAGCAGGAGCGTGAACTGGCCGAGCGTCTCTACTATGAGCAGGATCTCGAGGCCGCTCGGCAAATGGTGATGGCCCACCTGCGTTTCGTCGTACATATCGCCCGTAGCTATGCAGGCTATGGGCTGGCCCAGGCCGACCTTATCCAGGAAGGCAACGTTGGCCTGATGAAGGCGGTAAAGCGTTTCAACCCGGAAATGGGCGTGCGCCTGGTGTCCTTCGCAGTGCACTGGATCAAGGCCGAGATCCATGAGTTCATCCTGCGCAACTGGCGTATCGTCAAGGTGGCGACCACCAAGGCCCAGCGCAAGCTGTTCTTCAACTTGCGCAGCCAGAAGAAGCGCCTGGCCTGGCTGAACAATGACGAAGTCCATCGTGTGGCCGAGAGCCTGGGCGTGGAGCCGCGTGAAGTGCGCGAGATGGAAAGCCGCCTGAGCGGCCAGGATATGGCCTTCGACCCGGCCGCCGAGGCCGACGATGACAGCGCCTTCCAGTCGCCTGCGCATTACCTGGAAGACCACCGCTACGATCCGGCCGTACAGCTGGAGGATGCCGACTGGAGCGATAACTCCACCAGCAACCTGCACGATGCCTTGCAAGGGCTGGATGAGCGCAGCCGGGACATTCTCTACCAGCGCTGGTTGGCCGAGGAAAAAGCCACGCTGCATGAGCTGGCGGATAAGTACAGCGTGTCGGCGGAGCGTATCCGTCAGTTGGAAAAGAACGCGATGAACAAGGTCAAGGCGTTGATCACAGTCTGATCACCCTTGGCTGGATGCAAAAAGCCGCTGCTCTCGGAAGAGGCAGCGGCTTTTTTGTCGGGGCTGCTACGCAGCCCTTTCGCGGCACAAGGCCGCTCCTACAGGGGGGGCGTGCGGCCTGTGTTTCAGGGACGAAGCTGCATCAGGTAGCTGGGTCCGCCCAACTGGCTCATCTGCCGGCGGATCCAGCCGGCGCGGTTGGCCACATAGGCACTGGGTCGGCTGGCACTCCACTTCAACGGGCTGGGCAGCACAGCCGCCAGCTGCGCGGCCTGTTGGCGCGAAAGGCGGCTGGCATCCACACCGAAGTGGTAGCGGGCAGCCGCCTGGGCGCCGAATACTCCTTTGCCCCATTCGGCGCTGTTCAGATAGACCTCCAGGATCCGCTGCTTGGACCAGAACAGCTCGATCAGCGCCGTGAACCAGGCCTCCAGCCCCTTGCGCAGCCAGCTGCGGCCGGACCACAGGAACAGGTTCTTGGCCACCTGCTGGGTCAGGGTGCTGGCCCCGCGGATCTTGCCGCCGCGCTCGTTGTAGGCCAGCGCAGCCTGGATGGCCGGCAGGTCGAAGCCCCAATGGTTGGCGAACTTCTGGTCCTCACCGGCGATGACCGCCACCTTGAGTTCATCGGAGATCCGCTCCCAGGGCGTCCAGTCCCGCTGCAGGTCGATCGGCTCGCCACTGACCCATGACTGCACCTTGCGCTCGACCATCAGTGCCGTGCCCGGCGGCGGTACCCAGCGCAGGGCCAGCACCACGACGATGCTGCCGGCGGCGAACCAGAGCAGGGCGCGGACGAGGCGGCGGATTAGGGATGACAACATGGTGATGGCTTGGCCGGACCGGTGGAACGGGCCATTATACAGACCCCTTTCCAGGAGTCGTCCCATGCTTCGCAGCTTCCTGATGCTCGCTGCCTTCTTCGGCTTCACCGGCGTGGGCCTGGGTGCTTTCGCCGCCCATGGCCTGAAGAGCCGCCTGAGCGCCGATTACCTGGCGATCTTCCAGACCGGCGTGACCTATCAACTGGTGCATGCCTTGGCCCTGCTTGGCGTCGCGCTGCTCTCGGTGCACCTGCCCGGGCGCCTGGTCGGTTGGGCCGGTGGGCTGTTCGCCATGGGGATCGTGCTGTTCTCCGGCAGCCTGTATGTGCTGACCCTAAGCGGCCTGGGCAAGCTTGGTGTCATCACACCCATCGGCGGCCTGTGTTTCCTGGCCGGCTGGTTGTGCCTGGGGCTGGCTGCCTGGCGCCTGAGCTGACCAAGTGGTCCACAATCGCGACTAATGGCGTCGGCCACCCTTGGGTTGGAATGCGGATCGGGGCTAGAATGCGGACCCCCAAAGCACAATGGTGGCCGTGCGCATGCGCATTCAATTGAACGGTGAACCTTACGAATTGCCCGATGGCGAGAGCGTCGCGTCCCTGCTGGGTCGGCTGGAGCTCGCCGGCCGCCGGGTGGCGGTGGAACTGAACCTGGATATCGTCCCGCGCAGCCAGCACGAAAGCACGCAGCTGAGCGAAGGCGACCAGGTCGAAGTGGTCCATGCCATCGGTGGCGGCTGAGTCCCGCCCGGCGATTCACCTGCAAGTCCCGCAACCTTTTCCAGAGGATCCACGATGAGCAACGTTCGCAGCGACAAGCCCTTCACCCTGGCCGGGCGCACTTTCCAGTCGCGCCTGCTGGTCGGCACCGGCAAGTACCGTGACATGGAAGAAACCCGCTTGGCCATCGAGGCCTCGGGTGCCGAGATCGTCACCGTTGCCGTGCGCCGTACCAACATCGGCCAGAACCCGGGCGAGCCGAACCTGCTCGACGTGTTGCCGCCGGACCGCTACACCATCCTGCCGAACACCGCCGGTTGCTACGATGCCGTCGAAGCCGTGCGCACCTGCCGCCTGGCGCGTGAGCTGCTCGACGGCCACAACCTGGTCAAGCTGGAAGTGCTGGCCGACCAGAAGACCCTGTTCCCCAACGTCATCGAGACCCTCAAGGCCGCCGAAGTGCTGGTCAAGGACGGTTTCGACGTGATGGTGTACACCAGCGATGACCCGATCATCGCCCGTCAGCTGGCCGAAGCCGGCTGCATCGCGGTGATGCCGCTGGCGGGCCTGATCGGCACCGGCCTGGGCATCTGCAACCCCTACAACCTGCAGATCATCCTGGAAGAATCCAAGGTGCCGGTGCTGGTCGATGCCGGCGTAGGTACCGCCTCCGACGCCACCATCGCCATGGAGATGGGCTGCGAGGCGGTGCTGATGAACTCGGCCATTGCCCATGCCCAGCAGCCGGTGCTGATGGCCGAGGCCATGAAGCACGCCATCGTCGCTGGTCGCATGGCCTACCTGGCCGGGCGCATGCCGAAGAAACTCTATGCCAGCGCCTCGTCGCCGCTGGAAGGTCTGATCAAGTAAGAGCCCCTGATGACTGAATCGCAAGACACGCCGATCACCACCGACGGCGAAGCCCGCCCGCACCGCCGCATCAAGAGTTTCGTGATGCGCGCCGGGCGTATGACCGAAGGCCAGCAACGCGGCCTGGAGCAGGGCGGCCCCCTGTTCATCCTGCCCCTGGCCGACAGTCCGGTGGACTACGACCAGGTGTTCGGCCGTTCGGCGCCGCGCACCTTGGAGATCGGCTTCGGCATGGGCCATTCCCTGCTGGAAATGGCCGCGGCCGCGCCTGAGCTGGATTTCATCGGTGTCGAAGTGCACCGTCCGGGTGTCGGTGCACTGCTCAATGGCGTATTGACCCAGGGTCTGAAGAACCTGCGGGTATACGATTGCGACGCCATCGAGGTGCTCAACCGCTGCGTGGCCGACAACAGCCTCGACCGTTTGATGCTGTTCTTCCCCGACCCGTGGCATAAGGCGCGTCACCACAAACGCCGCATCGTCCAGCCGGCATTCGCCGAGCTGGTGCGCCGCAAGCTGAAGGTCGGTGGCGTGTTCCATATGGCCACTGACTGGGAGCCGTACGCTGAGCACATGCTGGAGGTGATGAAGGTCGCGCCGGGGTACCGCAACCAGGCGCCTGATGGCACCTACGTTCCGCGTCCCGAAGAGCGCCCGATCACCAAGTTCGAGCGCCGTGGCGAGCGCCTTGGCCATGGTGTTTGGGACCTGAAGTTCGAAAAGGTCGAGTGATCGGGTTTCAATAAACCGCTCTCAGGACGGTAACGCCAGTCAGTTAAGCCTTATCGGCTGCACTTGGGGCTGCTACGCAGCCCATCGCAGGCTGTCGCCAGCTCCCACCGAGATTGCGCCGCTCTCAAGACTTGCGAAATCACTGTGGGAGATTACCCAGCCCTTCGGGCTGCGCTGTCGCGCAGAGAACAAGCGGCCAATGCAGCCCCTGTGGGAGCGGCGGTGCGGCGGTCCGACTTGCCCCGCGATCAAGGGCGAAGCCCTTGCCAGGCGACGGTGATATCGGGCCCGGCCCAATCGCGGGACAAGCCCGCTCCCACAGGGTGCCGCAAATCAAATGGTCATGCGTTGTTCTATGAGAGCCGGCTTGCCGGCGATGGGCGCAAGCGGATCAGCCGCGGCGGTCTGCTACCACGCCGATCAGGACCAGTACCACCAGCAGCACCGGTGCCAGGGCGTAGTTGTTGAATTGGGCCAGGCCTTTCACCACCCAGGGGGTTGCGTAGATCAATGCGGCGCCGCTGCCGATCATCACCAGCAGTGCCATGAAGGGCACGCGCAGGGCCCCGGCCAGGCCACCCAGGCGTCCTTCCACCCAGCCCTTGATGTCGGTGCCGAACAGCACCAGCAAGCAGCCTACCAAGGCCAGGGAGATTTCCGACAGGTTGCTGCGGCTCCAACGAGAAACGGTCGCGAGCAGGTCAAGTACCAGGTCCATGGGTCATCCTTAGGTCAAGAAATACTGCAACAGGTCATTGAGAAACAATTGGCCCCGGGGTGTTGCCACCAGCCGATCCGGTTCGACCTGCAAAAGGCCCTTTCGTTCTGCCTCGCGCCTGGCTTCTGCCAACTGCGAAAGCGCAAGCCCGGTGCGTTGGCTGAACAGCTCGGCTTCCACCCCTTGGGTCAGGCGCAGGGCGTTCATCAGGAATTCGAACGGTAGTTCGTCCACCGGTAGCCGCTTTTCCCCGGCCTTGAATGGCTTGGCCAGGTTCAGGTAGTCCTTGGGCAGGCGGGTCTTCCAGGTGCGCAGGATGCGCCCATCGGCGAAGGTCAGCTTGCCGTGGGCGCCGGCACCGATGCCGATGAAGTCGCCAAAGCGCCAGTAGTTGAGGTTGTGCCTGGCGGCGCGGCCCGCCTGGGCGTAGGCCGAAACTTCGTACTGCTGGAAGCCGTTCGCGGCCATCAAGGCTTGCCCGGCTTCCTGGATGTCCCACAGGATGTCGTCTTCGGGCAACTCCGGTGGCTGGTTCCAGAACACGGTGTTCGGCTCGACGGTCAGCTGGTACCAGGACAAATGGGTCGGCCCCAGGTCGACGGCCTGGCGCAGGTCTGCCAGGGCATCTTCCAGCGATTGGTCGGGCAGGCCGTGCATCAGGTCCATGTTGAAATTGTCGAAGCCGGCCGCCCGTGCCATGCCGGCGGCGCGGATCGCCTCGTCGCCGTTGTGGATGCGCCCCAGGGCCTGGAGCTTGGCCGGCTGGAAGCTCTGCACGCCGATGGACAGGCGGTTGATCCCCGTTTGCCGATAGGCCTTGAATTTCTCTTGCTCGAAGGTCCCAGGGTTGGCCTCCAGGGTGATCTCGATGTCCGTGGCGAACGGGATGCGCTGCTCCACGCCGCGCAGCAGCCGCCCCAAGGCATTGGCGCTGAACAGGCTCGGCGTGCCGCCGCCGAAGAAGATCGAACTGAGCACGCGGCCCTGCACGGCGGCCATCTCCTGGTCCAGGTCGGTCAGCAGGGCATCGACATACGCCTCTTCCGGCAGCTCAGGGCCGGCGGCATGGGAGTTGAAGTCGCAATAGGGGCATTTGCGCACGCACCACGGAATGTGGATATACAAGGACAGGGGCGGCAGCGTGGCGAAACCCGCCGCGCCGGGCTGGCGTGGCTGGGTGGACAGCGTTTCGGTCATGCCAGGCCCAGACGTTGACGCAGCAGGGCCATGGCGCGGGCGCGGTGGCTGAGCTGGTTCTTTTCCACGGGATCGAGGTCGGCGCTGGAGCACTTGCGCTCGGGGACCCAGAACAGCGGGTCGTAGCCGAAGCCGTGCTCGCCGCTGGCTTCGAACAGGATGCTACCGTGCCACAGGCCTTCGCAGAGGATGGGCAATGGGTCCTCGGCATGGCGCACCAGGGCCAGGACGCAGACGAACTGCGCGCCGCGCTCCTCGACCGGAACGTCCTTCAAGGCTTCGAGCAGCTTGGCGTTGTTCGCTGCATCGCCCTTGCCATCGGCGTAGCGCGCCGAGTAGATGCCCGGTGCGCCGCCGAGGCAGTCCACCGCAAGCCCCGAGTCGTCCGCCAGGGCGGGCAAGCCGGAGATGCGTGCGGCATTGCGGGCTTTGAGGATGGCGTTCTCGACGAACGACAGGCCGGTTTCCTCAGGCTCCACCTGGCTGAATTCACCGATCGAGCGCAGGTGCACGGACTCGCCGAGCATGGCCTGCAGTTCCTTGAGTTTGCCGGCGTTGTGGCTGGCCAATACGAGTTGCTGGAAATTCATCATTCGCCTGGGAACACTTCCTGGTTGAAGCTGAGTTTATGGCTGATACCGCCGGTTTCGACGTTGACGTCGAAGGTCAGGGTTTCCGGCTGTTCGATCTTGAACTGGGCGATGTAGTACACCGCGCCCTGGTCGCTGATCTGCTTGAACGACAGCGGGCTGCTACGCCCGGTCAGGTCCTTCACCGTGCCGCTGACCACCGCCATGCCTGGCTTCCCGGCCTTGAGCACGGCAATGTTGAGCACGCCCTGGTTCTTACTGCGGGTCAGGCCCGTGGCGGCGGCCACGTCTGGCTGCAGCATGCTCGAGGTGAAGGCGCTGTAATGCACCGTGACGTCGCCGAAGACTTCCTTGCGCTCCGGCCTGGCGGGGTCTGCAGCCAGTACCGGCAGGGCCAGGCACAGGCTGATCAGGAATAGGGCTAGGCGACGCATGGTGCAATCCTCCAATGGGTTGGGCGCGAGGTTCAGACCGCGACCTGATGTTCTGGCAGGCCCCGGCTGCTGACGCGATAAATGCCGATCTCCCCTAGAAGATTAGGCCATAGCCGGCCCGCCCACCCATTACGGTGCAGACGGTCGACCGCCAGGCGGTCGATGACCTTGGCGTTGCGCTCGTGGCACAGCTCTTCGAAGTCGGCGAAGGTGCAGAAGTGAATGTTCGGGGTGTTGTACCAGGTGTAGGGCATGAAGTCCGAGACCGGCATGCGACCTTTGGTCGCCAGGTACCAACGGCAACGCCAGTGGCCGAAGTTGGGGAAGGTGATGATGCATTGACGCCCCACGCGTAGCATCTCGTCGAGGATGCGGTCGGGGTACTCCACGGCCTGCAGGGCCTGGGTCATGACCACCACGTCGAAGCTGTTGCTGGCGAAGTTGCCCAAGCCCTTGTCCAGGTCCTGCTCGATGACGTTGACACCCTTGGCCACACAGGCGGCGATGTTGTCGGCGTCGATCTCCAGGCCATAGCCGGTGACCTGCTTGCGCTCGCGCAACGAGGCCAGCAGCTCGCCGCTGCCGCAGCCCAGGTCGAGTACCCGGCTGCCGGCGGGGATCCAGTCGTGGATGATTTCCAGGTCGGCTCTCATGCTGTCCTCAGATGGCGATGCGATTCATGTAGTTCGCGAAACCCTGCATGTAGCGAGGCGTGGGGATCAGGAAGGCATCGTGCCCGTAAGGTGAGTCGATCTCCAGGTAGCAGACGTTCTTGCGTGCTGCCATCAGGGCGTCGACGATCTCCCGTGAACGCGCCGGGGAGAAGCGCCAGTCGGTGGTGAATGACATGATGCAATAGTCCGCCGAGACGTGAGCCAGGGTAGCGGCCAGATCGCCGCCGTGGCGTGCGGCCGGGTCGAAGTAGTCCAGCGCCTTGGTCATCAGCAGGTAGGTATTGGCGTCGAAGCGCCCGGAGAACTCCTCGCCTTGGTAGCGCAGGTAGCTCTCGACCTGGAACTCGACACTGTGGAAGTCGTAGTTGAGCTTGTCGCTCTTGAGCTCGCGGCCGAATTTCTCGCCCATGGAGTCGTCGGACAGGTAGGTGATATGGCCGACCATGCGCGCCAGCATCAGGCCGCGCTTGGGAATCACGCCCTGGTCCTGGAACGAGCCGCCGTGGAACTCCGGATCGGTGAGGATGGCCTGGCGTGCCACCTCGTTGAAGGCGATGTTCTGTGCCGAGAGCTTGGGGGCCGAGGCAATGTCCACGCAATGGCGAACGCGGTCCGGGTAGCTGATGGTCCACTGCAGCGCCTGCATGCCGCCCAGGCTGCCGCCGACCACGGCGGCCCACTGGCCGATGCCCAGGCGGTCGGCCAGGCGCGCCTGGCTGTGTACCCAGTCTTCCACGGTCAGGACCGGGAACTCCGCGCCGTAGGGCTTGCCGGTGGCCGGGTTGATGCTGCTCGGGCCGGTGCTGCCGTTGCAGCCGCCCAGGTTGTTCAGGCTGACCACGAAGAAGCGGTTGGTGTCGATCGGCTTGCCAGGGCCTATGCAGCTGTCCCACCAGCCCGGCTTGCGGTCGGTAGGGGCGTGGTAGCCCGCGGCATGGTGGTGGCCGGACAATGCATGGCAGATCAGCACGGCATTGCTGGCAGTGCTGTTGAGGGTGCCATAGGTTTCGTAGACCAGCTCGTAGCTGGCCAGGGAGCGGCCGCAGGCCAGGGCCAGCGGCTCATCGAACCGGGCGGTTTGCGGTGTTACCAGACCAACGGAATCTTCGGGAAGGACAGTGGACATCGACCCTGCTCACGCTTGACGGAGGCGTAAGTCTAAAGAGGGCCACCCCCAGCGGCAAGCGAAGGCTTGCCGCCGTGGGTAAGGTTGGTCAGATCATCCGCCACAGCTCTTGTGGCATGCCAGCGTAGGCGGCCAGCGGGGGCATGACGAACGACTGGATCACCTGGATCGCCAGGAATGCGAAGATCGGCGAGATGTCCATGCCGCCGAGGTTCGGGACCAGGCGACGGAATGGCGCCAGCACCGGTTCGCTGATCTGGTAGGCCAGTTCGGCCGCCGGGTTGTGGCTGTTGGGGGCGACCCAGGACACGATCACCATGACGATCATCGCCACCCAGAAGATCTTCAGGAACAGCGAGGTGACACCGATGATCGCCCACATCAGCAGGTGCAGGACGTCGCCGAAGGTGCCATAGCTGACCATCAGCACGAAGGCCATCAGCAGCGCCTGGATCACCACCGACAGCACCAGGGACGAAGTGTCCAGGCCACCGACGCTGGGGATGATGCGGCGAAGCGGCTTGAGCAGCGGCTGGGTGGCGCGCACCGCGAACTGGCTCAGCGGGTTGTAGAAGTCGGCCTTGACCAGTTGCAGCACGAAGCGCAGCAGGACGATCACCAGGTACAGGCTGACCAGGGTTTGCACCACGAAGATCGCGGCGCCGGACAATGCATTCATCGACAGCTCCTTATTTGCCCAATTGCTCGGCCAGTTCGGCGGAACGTTTCGCTGCGGCCTCCAGTGCCTGCTCGACGATGGCCTCGAAGCCATTGCCTTGGAACGACTTGATCGCAGCCTCCGTGGTGCCGGCCGGCGAGGTCACGCGGCGGCGCAGTTCGGCGGCGTCGACGTCGCTGGCTACGGCCATGTGCGCGGCGCCCAGGGCGGTCTGCAGGGTCAGCTGGGAGGCGGTTTCACGTGGCAGGCCAAGCTTTTCGCCTGCCGCGGTCATGGCTTCGATCAGCAGGAAAAAATACGCCGGGCCGCTGCCGGAGACCGCAGTCACAGCGTCCAGTTGCCGCTCCTGCTCCAGCCACAGGGCGGTACCCACGGCCGACAGCAGTTGCTCGGCCTGCTGGCGTTGTTCGCTGGATACTTCCTCGGTGGCATACAGGCCGCTGACGCCTTGGCGCAGCAGTGCGGGGGTGTTGGGCATGCAGCGCACCACTGGGCGAGCGCCGACCCAGCTCTGCAGGCTGGCGCAAGTGATGCCGGCTGCGATGGAAACGATCAGCTGACCATCCTGCAAGCTCGGTTGCAGGGCCTGGCACACGGCTTTCATGACCTGCGGCTTTACTGCCAGGACGATGACGTCGGCGCCATCGATGGCCTGGGCGTTGTTCTCGAAGGTTTCGATGCCGTGTTCGGCCTGGATGCGGCTGCGGGTCTCGGCGCCCGGGTCGCTGGCGCGGATCTGCGAGGCGTCCAGGCCCTGGGCACGCAGACCACCGATCAGGCTGGCGGCCATGTTGCCGGCGCCGATAAAGGCAATTCGTGTCTTGCTCATGTCAGGTCCTTGAGGGAAAGAGTGAGTAAAGCATGGATTCAGGCGGCGCCGTAATCACGCGCCCCGAACAGGGCGGTGCCGATACGTACCCAGGTCGCGCCCTGGGCGATGGCAGCCTCGAGGTCGTGGCTCATGCCCATGGACAACGTGTCCAGGTCCAGGCCAAGGCCTTCCTGCAACCGGCGCAGGGTGGCGAAGGCGGCCTCCTGGGCGGCGCGGTCGTCGGTGGGCTCGGGGATCGCCATTAGACCCCGCAGGTGTAGCCGGGGCAGGGCCGCCACGGCCTGGGCCAGCGCGGGCAGGTCGGCGGGGGCGCAGCCGGATTTGCTGTCCTCGCCGCTGACATTCACCTGCAGGCAGATGTTCAGTGGCGCCAGGCTCTCGGGGCGTTGTTCGGACAGGCGTTGGGCGATCTTCAGGCGATCCACGGAGTGTACCCAGTCGAAATGCTCGGCGATGGCTTTGGTCTTGTTCGACTGGATGGGGCCGATGAAGTGCCAGATCAAGGGCAGGTCATCGAGCTCGACCTGCTTGGCCAGGGCCTCCTGGAGGTAGTTCTCGCCGACATCGCGCACGCCTGCAGCGTGGATCTCGCGGATGGCGCTGGCCGGTTTGGTCTTGCTCACCGCCAGCAGCTGGACGCTGGCCGGGTCGCGTCCGGCGGCCTGCGCTGCGCTGTCGATGCGAGCGGCGAGGGCGGAAAGGTTGTCTGCTATGGTGGACATGGAATCGATGCCGACGGCTCTATGGTCTGCGGCATTCTACCTGCTTGATGGCCTTTGGGGAGTCTCATGGATGTGACCGACCTGCTGGCCCGGGCCATGGCTGCGGGGGCTTCGGACCTGCACCTGGCCGCGGGCGAAGTACCCATGCTGCGCCTGGATGGCCAGTTGCAGCGCCTGGACCTGCCGCCGCTGGCAGCCTCCACCTTGGAAGACGCGCTCGCACCGCTGCTGGACGAGGCGCAGCGGCGCCAATGGGCGAGTGGCGATGAGCTGGACCTGGCCGTGACGCTGCCAGGTCCTGTGCGTATCCGCTTGAACCTGTACCGCCAGCGCAATGGGCCTGGGGCGAGCCTGCGCTTGCTGCCCAGCCGCGTGCCGACCGTGGATGAGCTGGGCCTGGGGGAAGTATTTCAACCTATTGCGCAGTGGCGCGACGGCCTGGTGCTGGTAGGCGGGCCGACCGGCAGCGGCAAGTCGTCCACCGTGGCGGCTCTGGTCGACCAGCTCAACCACGCGCACCCCTTTCATATCATCACGCTCGAAGACCCTGTTGAACTTATCCACAGCAGCCAGCGCAGCCTGGTCAGCCAGCGTGAGATCGGTCGCGACTGCCGGGATTTTGCCCAGGGCCTGCGTAGCGCCTTGCGTCAGGACCCGGATGTGATCGTGATCGGTGAACTGCGTGACCTGGAGAGTATTCGTCTGGCCTTGCGTGCGGCGGAAACCGGCCACCTGGTGCTGGCGACGGTGCATACCCGCTCGGCAGTGAACAGCATCGACCGGTTGGTGGAGGTGTTTGCCGCAGAAGAAAAGGCGCTGGTACGGGCGATGCTGGCGGAGTCGTTGCGCCTGGTGGTGGCGCAGGTGCTGGTCAAGCGTGTGGGCGGTGGCCGGGTGGCTGCGCGGGAAGTGCTGGTGGCGACGCCTGCGGTGCGCAACCTGATCCGCGAGGGGCGGATGGCGCAGTTGCAGTCCGTGATGCAGACCGGGGCGGCGGCGGGGATGAAGACGATGGAGATGGCGTTGCAGGCGTTGCGGGGCCAGATTATTGAGGCAGGGTGATCTTAAAGCGCTTCGGTGCCTGTAAGATCGAGCGCCGCCCGCGCGGCGCTCGATCTTACGGCAAGCACCCGTCTCAAGGCCTACCTGAACAGCAGGCGATTTAAGTTCAGCGCTTGGCCAGTGCCAGCGTCTGTTCTTTGGGCAGCACCCGCTTGGCCACCACGTAATGCCGTTGCCAGTACGGCTTGCTCAGGGTATCGATGCTCACCCTCTTGCCAGTCCGTGGCGCATGGATGAAGCGGTCGTTGCCCAGGTAGATGGCCACGTGATTGACCCGGCGGCTCTTGATGTTGAAGAAGATCAGGTCGCCTGGCTTGAGGTCGCTCTTGGCCACTTTGACGCCATGCCCGCGGGCCATGGCATTGGAGGTACGCGGCAGGTCGACGTCGGCGACGTCGGTGAAGGCGTACTTGACCAGCCCGCTGCAGTCGAAGCCCTTGCTCGGGCTGCTGCCGCCCCAACGATAGGGCGTACCGAGTACATTGACGGCACGGCTGAGCACATTGCTGCTCTGCTTGGCCGACATCATGGCCACAGGTAGTTGGCTGGAGGCCTTGGCGGCATTGCTTGGGCGAGCGCGCAGGCTGGTCTGCTTGATCGGCGTGCGCTTCACGGTGCTACTGGCATTGGTGGTGTAGCCGGTAAACCCGTTGGGAAGACGTTGCTCACGGTTGGTGGCGTGGGCGGCCAGGGGTAACAGAAGGCAGAGGGTCAGCCATGTCTTGAACAAAGGCGGCATAGTTGAAACTCTTTTAGGTATGTGTTGGCTGTATGGCGCGCAACTCTATAACACCTACGGTGGGTTTTTCGTTCCGTTGGTCGATTGCGCGGGTACCATACGTCGGCTTCCAAGGAAAAAGTCACAAATTTCCTTAGAAAATTTTTCACTAATCCAAGGAGGACAAGCATGAATGGTTATCAACAGGGGGCGCCGTTGCACGACACCCACAGCAAGGTCCTGGGTTATCTCTTGTGGATCTTCGGCTTCACTGGCTCGCACCGCTTCTACTATGGCAAGCCGATCACAGGCACCCTCTGGTTCTTCACCCTGGGCTTATTGGGTATCGGTTGGTTGATCGACCTGTTCCTGATCCCGTCCATGGACCGTGAGGCGGACATGCGCTTCCAGCCGGGCCGGGTGGACTACAATCTGGCCTGGATCTTCCTGACCTTCCTGGGCATCTTCGGAGTGCATCGCCTGTACCAGGGCAAATGGATCAGTGCCCTGATCTACCTATTCACCGGTGGCTTGTTCCTGGTTGGCGTGCTGTACGACTTCTGGACGCTCAACAGCCAGATTTCCCAGGTCAACGCCGAACGCCGCTGATAGAAAAAAGGCCTTGTCGCGTGGGGCGGCAAGGCCTTCTCTTGTTACTGGCGGGTCTGTCGCTGCTGCAGCAGCAGGTTGCCAAAGCCTGCCCCGGCCAGTTGCTTCTGCGCCCCGGTCAGTTGTTCACGATTACTGAACGGGCCGACCAGTACGCGGTACCAAGTCTCGTCCTTCACCGTCCCCGACTCCACCTTGACCGACTGGCCGAGCAGGATGATCTGCGCCCGGACCTTGTCGGCATCGGCCTGCTTACGGAACGAGCCGGCCTGGAGGAAGAACTGCGTGGTCGCTGCCGGCTTGATCACCGGGGGCGCAGGCGGAGGTGTCTGCCCCATCAGGGCGGCCTGGGCGCGGGCGGTGTCGATCTTCGCCGCTTCCGCTGGTGTGACCGGCTTGATCGGTTGCGCCGGCACCGGTGGGGTTTTCTCCGGCACGGCTTCGGGCGGCACGATGACCTCCGATTCCGGCAGCAGCGTATAGAAGTCGTACTTGGGCTTGACCGGCTGCTGCTGCGCAGGCGCGCTGCCTTTGCCAGCTTCGGCGACCTTCGCCGGCTTCTGTTGCTCGGGCTTGGTGCGCTTGATGTCGTCGCCGCCAGGCTCGAGCTTCATCAGGAAGACGATGAAGGCGCCGACGGTCAGGCCGACCGCCAGCCAGATCCAGCCCGGGATCGGCTGTTTGGCCGGTGCCTGGTTACGGCTGGCGCCACGCTTGGGTGCGGGTTTTTTCTTGGCAGCCAACTTACATGCGCTCCAGGGTTTCCAGGCCGAGCAGTTCCAGGCCCTGCTTGAGGGTCCGGCCGGTCAGGGCGGCCAGGCGCAGACGGCTCTGTTGCTGCTCGGCGGTCTCGGCGGCGAGGATCGGGCAGTTCTCGTAGAAGCTGGAGAACAGGCCGGCGATGTCGTACAGGTAGCTGCACAGCACGTGTGGGGTGCCTTTCTCGGCCACGTTGTTGAGCACTTCGCCGAACTGCGCCAGGCGCGCGGCCAGGTCCTGCTCGTGGGCAGCCTGCAGGGTGATCTTGCCCTCGACTTCGTCAAAGCCCTTGCCCAGCTTGCGGAACACACTGGCCACGCGGGTGTAGGCGTACAGCAGGTACGGCGCGGTGTTGCCGTCGAAGTTGAGCATCAGCTCGAAGTTGAAGCTGTAGTCGCTGGTGCGGTGCTTGGACAGGTCGGCGTACTTCACTGCGCCGATGCCGACCACTTCGCCGATGCGGCGCAGTTCGTCCTCGGACAGGCTCGGGTTCTTGTCCTTGACCAGGGTATAGGCGCGTTCCTTGGCCTCGGTGAGCAGGTCGATCAGCTTCACGGTGCCGCCGTCGCGGGTCTTGAACGGGCGGCCGTCGGCGCCGTTCATGGTGCCGAAGCCCATGTGCTCCATCTGCATCGGGTGGCCGACGAAACCTGCGCGGCGGGCAACTTCGAATACCTGGTTGAAATGCAGGGCCTGGCGCTGGTCGACGAAGTACAGGGCGCGATCGGCCTTGAGCACATTGCTGCGGTAGCGTACGGCGGCAAGGTCGGTGGTGGCATAGAGGTAGCCACCGTCGGCCTTCTGCACGATCACCGGCAGCGGCTCGCCTTCGGCATTCTTGAATTCGTCGAGGAATACGCACTGGGCGCCCTGGTCCTCGACCAGCAGGCCCTTGGCCTTGAGGTCGGCCACGACGTTGGCCAGGTCGGCGTTATAGGCGCTTTCGCCCATCACGTCGGCCATGGTCAGCTTGACGTTGAGCAGCTCGTAGGTCTTCTGGCAGTGGGACAGGGAGATGTCCTTGAAGCGGGTCCACAGGGCCATGCACTCGGGGTCGCCGGCCTGCAGCTTGACCACCAGGCCACGGGCGCGGGTGGCGAATGTTTCGGACTCGTCGAAGCGCTTCTTGGCTGCGCGGTAGAAGTTCTCCAGGTCCGACAGCTCGTCGCTGGTGATCGGGTTCTCTTCCAGGTAGGCCAACAGCATGCCGAACTGGGTACCCCAGTCGCCTACGTGGTTCTGGCGGATCACCTGGTCGCCGAGGTACTCCAGGACCCGGGCGACGCTGTCGCCGATGATGGTCGAGCGCAGATGGCCGACGTGCATTTCCTTGGCCAGGTTCGGTGCCGACAGGTCGATCACCACCTTCTCGCTCGGGCCGGCCTTGCGCACGCCCAAGTGATCGTCGGCCAGGGCGGCGTCCAGGCGGTTGGCCAGCGCCTGGGTGTTCTGGAAGAAGTTCAAGAAGCCAGGGCCTGCGATCTCGACCTTGGTGATGTCGTCGCTGGCCGGCAGGGCTGCGATGATCTTGTCGGCCAGGTCGCGCGGCTTCATGCCGGCGGGCTTGGCCAGCATCATGGCGATGTTGCTGGCGAAATCGCCATGGGTCTTGTCCCGGGCATTTTCCACCTGGATCGCCGGCGTCAGCCCTTCAGGCAGCACGCCGTCGGTGACGAGTTGGGTGAGGGCTTGCTGGATCAGCTGGCGAATGGTGTCTTTCATGGCGTTCTCTTTTCGACCGCAAGCGCGGTGGGGCGCTTCGATGCGCAGGTGGAAAAACTGGGCATTATCCGTTCCTGGGGGCTTGTTGCCAACCTCTGAGCATCTTGCGTGTCCTTGTAGGAGCGGGCTCGTCCCGCGATCAAGGGCGCAGCCCTTGCCATGCCGTCGCGCCTACAGGGTCGGCTTATCGCGGAACAAGCCGGCTCCTACAGGGCATGTGTGTGCTGCGCCTTTGCTCAGTACAGGTCGACCGGGTCCACATCCAGCGACCAGCGTACCTGGCGCCCGGACGGCATGTGCTCCAACACTAGCAACCAGGCACTGATCAGTCGATGCAAAGGCGCCCGGGCATTGGCCTGGAGCAATAATTGCGCGCGGAAGCGCCCGGCGCGGCGCTCCATGGGCGCCGGCACCGGGCCGAGCAGCTCGATACCGTGCAGGTTCTGCTCGGCCAGCAGGCGTTCGGCCGCGGCGCAGGCCTCGTCGAGAAAGCTCTCCGCCTGGCCCGGCTTGTGCGCCTCGGCACGCAGCAAGGCCAAATGGGCGAAAGGAGGCAGGCCTGCAGCCCGACGTTCGCTCAGGGCCTGTTCGGCGAAGGCGAAGTAGCCCTGCTCGGTCAGCTGCACCAGCAAGGGGTGTTCGGCCAGGTGGGTCTGGATGATCACCTTGCCTGGCTCCTCGGCCCGCCCGGCGCGGCCGGCCACCTGGACAATCAGCTGGGCCATGCGCTCGCTGGCGCGGAAGTCGCCGGAGAACAGGCCGCCATCGGCGTCGAGGATGGCCACCAGCGTCACCCGGGGGAAGTGGTGACCCTTGGCCAGCATCTGCGTCCCGACCAGGATGCTGGGCTGGCCGCGCTGGATAGTGGTGAACAGGTTGTGCATGGCGTCCTTGCGCGAGGTGCTGTCGCGGTCGACGCGCAGGACAGGGTAGTCGGGGAACAGCGTTTTCAGGCGCTCCTCGGCCCGCTCGGTGCCCGCGCCCACCGGGCGCAGGTCGACATGGGCACACTGCGGGCACTGGTGCGGCAAGCGCTCGTCGTGGCCGCAATGGTGGCAGCGCAGCACGCCGGAGCGTTGGTGTACGGTCATTCGCGCATCGCAGCGCGGGCATTCGCTCAGCCAGCCGCAGTCATGGCACAGCAGCGTCGGGGCGAAGCCGCGGCGGTTGAGGAATACCAGCACTTGCTGGCCGGCTTCCAGGGTCTGGCGGATGGCTTGCTGCAGCGGGCCGCTGATGCCGCTGTCCAGAGGCAGGCTGCGCACATCCAGGCGCAGGAAGCGAGGGGCACGTGCGCCGCCGGCGCGCTGGTTCATGCGCAGCAGGCCGTAGCGCCCGCTGTGGGCGTTGTGCAGGCTTTCCAGCGAGGGTGTGGCGGAGCCGAGCAGGATCGGGATGTTTTCCTGGTGGGCACGCACCACGGCCAGGTCCCGGGCGTGGTAGCGCAGGCCTTCTTGCTGCTTATAGGAGCCGTCGTGCTCCTCATCGATGATGATCAGGCCGGGGTTCTTCATGGGTGTGAACAGCGCCGAGCGCGTGCCGATGATGATGTCGGCCTCGCCATCGCGGGCCGCCAGCCAGGCATCGAGGCGCTCACGGTCGCCAACCGCCGAGTGCAGCAGGGCGATGCGGGCATTGAAGCGCTGCTCGAAACGCGCCAGGGTCTGTGGCCCCAGGTTGATCTCGGGGATCAGGATCAATGCTTGCTTGCCCGCTTCCAAGGTTTCACGGATCAGCTGCAGGTAGACCTCGGTCTTGCCGCTGCCCGTCACCCCGGCCAGGAGGAAGGCGTGGAAGGCGCCGAAGCCCGAGCGCACGGCATCGAAGGCAGCCAGCTGCTCCTCGTTCAGGGGCAGTTCCGGCTGTGCCAGCCAGTGTTCGTGACGAGCCTGGGGCAGGTGGCGGCGTATTTCCACCTGGACCAGTTCCTTGGCCAGCAACAGATCCAGGCTGTCCTTGTTCAGGCCCAGCTTGGTCAACAGGCTGTGGGCGACACCGTGGGGGTGTTGCGACAATGTCTTGAGGGCTTCGCGCTGGCGCGGTGCGCGGGCTATGCGCGGGTCTTCCAGGCGGGCGCCGGGCGCCACGTGCCAGAAACGCTCCTGGCGCATCTCGGCCGGCTCGCCCTGGCGCAGCAGGGTCGGCAGGGCCCAGTTCAGGGTGTCGCCCAGGCTGTGCTGGTAATACTGCGAGGTCCACAGGCACAGCTTGAACAGCGAAGCCGGCAGCGGCGACACCGGGTCGAGCAGGGCACTGGCAGGCTTGAGCTTGTCTGCCGGAACTTCGCTCTTGTCGCAGACTTCCACCAGCACGCCGATCATCTCCCGGCGCCCGAACGGCACACGGATGCGCATGCCCGGCACCAGCGCCTGGCGGGCCATGCTGGCCGGAGCCCGGTAGTCGAACAGGCGACGCAGGGGCGAGGGCAGGGCAAGGCGCAGGATGACGTCGGACACGCGGAAGGTCTCTGGAGGGCATTTCGGAATCCGCCGAGACTAGCAGACGACAGTCGGTGCTCGCGACACCTTGCGTTGGCGCGATGCTCTGGTATTATTCGCCGCCTAATTACGTGCGGTATTCAACAATTGGTGTTGGGTGGCGGCACGCAGCTCGAGGAAGTGACGATGAAACCAGAAATTCACCCGAATTACGAAGTAGTTGCAGTCACCTGCAGCTGCGGCAACAAGTTCGAGACCCGTTCGACCCTGGCCAAGCCTCTGTCGATCGACGTCTGCTCCCAGTGCCACCCGTTCTACACTGGCAAGCAGAAGGTCCTGGACACCGGTGGTCGCGTACAGAAGTTCGCCGATCGCTTCGGTATGTTCGGTACCAAGAAGTAATCATGCGTATGGCGAACCCCTCGGGTTTCGCGCTACTGCAGAAGAAGGCGCCCCTTGTGGGCGCTTTTTTTGTGGGCGCGATCTGGCACCTCCCCGCCCTTGCCTACTGTCCCCTGCCCGACAAACCGCAGCACGTGGCGGTACGCCAGGTGGTCGATGGCGACACCTTGCGCCTGAGCGATGGGCGCAGCGTGCGCATGATCGGGCTCAACGCACCGGAAATCGGCCGCAAGGGGCGTACCAGCGAACCCTATGCCGAGGCTGCCAAGCGCCGCCTGCAAGCCTTGGTGAAAGCCAGCGACGGGCGCGTCGGCCTGGTGCCGGGCGTGGAGTCGAAAGACAAGTACGGGCGCACCTTGGCGCATATCTACAGTCGCAATGGCGACAATCTCGAGGCGGTATTGCTCAGCGAGGGCCTGGGCTATCGGGTCGCGGTGGCGCCCAACGTCAACCTCGCCTCCTGCCAGCAGCAAGCCGAACAGGCGGCCAGGGCGGCCCGTGTCGGACTCTGGCGGCAGTCGCCGGTGCTGCGTGACGGCGATGTGCGCCAGTCTGGGTTTGCCGTCATCAGCGGCAAAATCCAGGGCATCGAGCGCAATCGCGGCGGGGTCTGGCTCGATCTTGGCGAGCAGGTGGTGCTGCAGGTTCCCGCTCGTCTGCAACGCAACTTCCCGCCCAGGTTCTTCGATAATCTCAAAGGACGCCAGGTCGAGGCGCGTGGCTGGGTGCTGGATCGATCCCGCAAGGGCGGCCTGAAGTCAGGGCAGCGGCGTTGGTTGTTGCCATTGACCGATCCGAGCATGTTGGAGCGTGTTTCAGGTTAAATAGTTGTAGACATTTCGCTATTGGATTGTACACACTTGATGGCGTATGCCCCGTGGGTTATAGCGTAAAGTCGTAGGCTAAAGGCCTTGACACAAGTGACCGGGCAGTCTTGTAGCCCCCCGGCTCTTTGCGTATCCTCGGCGGTCCGTCAGAACAGTAAACAAGCGGAATGCCCACCATGTCAGACCTGAAAACCGCCGCTCTCGAATATCACGCTCAGCCTCGCCCGGGGAAACTGAGCGTCGAGCTCACCAAGCCAACCGCAACCGCTCGTGACCTGGCCCTGGCCTACAGCCCGGGCGTCGCCGAGCCGGTGCGCGAGATTGGCCGTGACCCAGAGCTGGCCTACAAGTACACCGGCAAGGGCAACCTGGTCGCGGTGATTTCCGATGGTACCGCCATCCTCGGCCTCGGCGACCTGGGCCCGCTGGCCTCCAAGCCGGTCATGGAAGGCAAGGGTGTTCTGTTCAAGCGTTTCGCCGGTATCGACGTGTTCGACATCGAAGTCGACTCGGAAAGCCCGCAGGCCTTCATCGACACCGTCAAGCGCATCTCCATCACCTTCGGTGGCATCAACCTGGAAGACATCAAGGCGCCTGAGTGCTTCGAGATCGAGCGCACCCTGATCGAGCAGTGCGACATCCCGGTCTTCCACGATGACCAGCACGGTACCGCGATCGTCACCGCGGCCGGCATGATCAACGCCCTGGAAATCGCCGGCAAGAAACTCGAAGACGCCAAGATCGTTTGCCTGGGTGCTGGCGCTGCCGCCATCTCCTGCATGAAGCTGCTGGTCAGCATGGGTGCCAAGGTCGAGAACATCTTCATGATCGACCGTACTGGCGTCATTCACGCCGGCCGCGACGACCTGAACCAGTACAAGGCCCAGTTCGCCCACGCTACCGACAAGCGCACCCTGGCTGACGCCCTGGAAGGCGCCGACGTGTTCGTTGGCCTGTCCGGCCCGAACCTGCTGAGCGCCGAAGGCCTGAAGTCCATGGCGGCCAACCCGATCGTGTTCGCCTGCTCGAACCCGGACCCGGAAATCGCCCCGGAACTGGCCCATGCCACCCGCAACGACGTGATCATGGCCACCGGTCGTTCCGACTACCCGAACCAGGTCAACAACGTGCTGGGCTTCCCGTTCATCTTCCGTGGTGCCCTGGACGTTCGCGCCAAGCGCATCAACGAAGAGATGAAGATCGCTGCCGCCATCGCCCTGAAGGACCTGGCCAAGCTGCCGGTGCCGAAGGAAGTGTGCGACGCCTACGGCGTACAGGCCCTGGAATTCGGCCGTGAGTACATCATTCCGAAACCGATGGACCCACGCCTGATCACCGTCGTCTCCGACGCCGTGGCCAAGGCCGCCATCGAGTCCGGCGTGGCTACCCTGCCGTATCCGAAGCACTACCCGCTGCAGAGCGTGAACGACGTGTTCAACGGCTGATCCAGGCCGTAGCGCCATGAAAAAGCCCCGGCTCGTGAGAGTCGGGGCTTTTTCGTTTGGGTGCAGGTCAGTCAAGCGGCAGCGCCATACTTGTGGGAGCGGGCTTGTCCCGTGATTGGGCCGGCCCTGCCACCGCGACTGCTTGGCAAGGGCTTCGCCCTTGATCGCGGGACAAGCCCGCTCCCACCTGCCCGGCGCTGATTTCAGAGACACCGCCGTACCTGCGGGAGCTGGCTTGCCAGCGGTAGGGCCGGAGCAGGCAACTCAAGAGAGTCGCTCCCGCAGGGGCAATGTCCTGAAAGTGGACGTCGCGCCTGCTAGAACAGATCCATCGGCGCGGCTTCGTCCGCCGGCAGCGGGCTGCCGGGAATGGCGCCATTGCCCAGCTCGTCCACCGAAGGCGGCGAATCCTCGGCCTTGAACAGCTCGAAATAGGCGTTCGGCGTGCTCGGTGTGGCCGCGCGGCCGCTGACCGGGTCGACCCGCAGGCTGAGGATGCCCTCCGGCTCGGCGGGCGCGTGCTCGGGTTTGTCCTTGAGTGCAGCGCCCATGAAGCTCATCCAGATCGGCAGCGCCGCGGTGCCGCCATACTCGCGTCGGCCCAAGGTTTCCGGCTGATCGAAGCCGACCCATACGGTGGTGACGTAGTCGGCGTTGTAGCCGGTGAACCAGGCGTCCTTGGATTCGTTGGTGGTGCCGGTCTTGCCTGCCAGGTCGCTGCGACCCAGGGCCAAGGCACGGCGGCCGGTACCACGCTTGATCACGTCCTGGAGCATGCTGGTGAGGATGTAGGTGGTGCGCCCATCGATGATGCGTTCGGCTACCGCTGGCACCTGCAGCTGTGGCGTAGCCTGGCCGGCGACCACGGGCGCTTCGCCGGGCAGGGCGGAGGTGCTGATCGGTTGTTCCGGTGCGGCGATGCCGGCCTGGTCCTGGTCGCCTTGTGGGACCCGGGCCGGGTTGGCGGTGAACAGGGTCTCGCCGTTACGGCTCTCGATGCGCTCGATCAGGTACGGGCTGATCTTGTAGCCGCCGTTGGCGAAGGTGCTCCAGCCAGTGGCGATCTCCATCGGGGTGAGGGTCGCGGTACCCAAGGCCAGGGACAGGTTCGGCGGCAGGTCCTGCTTGTTGAAGCCGAACTTGGTGATGTAGTCGATGGTCTTGCCTACGCCCATCGATTGCAGCAGCCGGATCGAGACCAGGTTGCGCGACTTGTACAGCGCTTCGCGCATGCGGATCGGGCCGAGGAAGGTGTTGGTGTCGTTCTTCGGACGCCAGACCTTGTCCAGGTACTCATCGACGAACACGATCGGCGCGTCGTTCACCAAGCTGGCCGCCGTGTAGCCGCTGTCGAGCGCGGCACTGTAGACGAACGGCTTGAAGCTCGAGCCCGGCTGGCGCTTTGCCTGCATGGCGCGGTTGTAGTTGCTCTGCTCGAACGAGAAACCGCCGACTAGGGCGCGGATGGCGCCGCTGTACGGGTCGAGGGTGACCAGGGCGCTCTGCGCGCCGGGGACCTGGCTGAACTTTAGCTTACCGTCTTCCAGGCGCTGGATGCGGATCAGGTCGCCGACCTGGGCCACGTCCTTCGGCGACTGCGGAGAACGGCCCTGGGCATTGCTGTTGATGAACGGGCGGGCCCACTTCATGGTGTCCCAACCGACATGTTCCTGTTGGCCACCGCGGGTCAGCACCTGCAGGCCGTCAGCCTGCACCTGGGTAACGATGGCCGGTTCCAGGCCGCCCAGGATGCGCTGCTTGCCCAGCTCCTGCTGCCAGGCGTCGAGGGTCTTGCCCGGGAAGCGCGCCTCCGGGCCGCGATAGCCGTGGCGTTCGTCATAGGCGGACAAGCCGTTGAGCACGGCCTTGTTGGCCATTTCCTGCATGTCGCTCGGCACCGTGGTGGTGACGCGGAAACCTTCGGTGTAGGCCTCGCTGCCATAGCGGCCGACCATTTCGGCGCGGGCCATCTCGGCGATGTAGGGCGCGTTCACTTCCGGCGTCGGTACGTGGTAGCTGGCATTGAGCGGCTCGGCCAGGGCGGCTTCGTAGCTGGCCTGGTCGATCTTGCCGAGCTTGTACATGCGCCCCAGGATCCAGTCGCGACGCTCCTTGGCGCGCGCCGGGTTAGCCAACGGGTTGAAGCGCGAAGGGGCCTTGGGCAGGCCGGCGATCATGGCCATCTGCGCCAGGCTGACGTCGCGGATCGACTTGCCGTAGTACACCTGTGCCGCGGCCTCGATGCCGTAGGCGCGGTTGCCCAGGTAGATCTTGTTGACGTACAGCTCGAGGATCTCGTCCTTGGTCAGCTCGCGTTCGATCTGCAGGGCCAGGAGGATCTCGTTGGTCTTGCGCGAGAAGCTGCGCTCGCTGGTGAGGAAGTAGTTCTTCGCCACCTGCATGGTGATGGTGCTGCCGCCGGTCTGTATGTGGCCGGACTTCACCAGCTGGGTCGCGGCACGCATCAGGCTGCTCGGGTCGACCCCGTAGTGGTTGAGGAAGTTGTCGTCCTCGGCTGACAGAAGCGCCTGGATGAATTGTGGGGGGATGTCCGCGAAGCGGATCGGCGAGCGGCGCATTTCGCCAAACTCGGCAATCAGCTTGCCGTCGCTGCTGTATACCCTCAAGGGGATCTGCAACTGGATGCTTCTGAGGGACTCGACCGAGGGGAGGCTGGGGCTAAGATACAGAAACGCACCGCTCACACCGAGTACGAGCGCGCAGATGACTGCGACGAAAGACCACCAGAAGAACTTCAGCAGACGTATCAAGGCTTTTGGGTGTCCAGGTTGGGAGTGGATTGCACGCGGTCCGGCGGACAGGAAAAACGCTGGGCATTATAAGCATTTTTCGCTTTGCCGGGGTGACCGGCCGGCCTGGGCGGTCGGCTCCGGTGGCGCGGTATTGCGACAAACTGTCAGGAAAACGCCATGCTTGGACGCTTCGGCAGGGATGCCGGTTCACTGCTGGGGGTGGAAATTGCCTCCGATTCCGTTCGAATCCTTCAATTGCAAGGGCGTCACGGGCGTCGTTCGGTCGGGGCCTGGGCGCTGGAACCCTTCGAACCACCGGCGGGCGGGTGGGCTACCTGCCCCGATGTGGTAGCCGGTGCGCTGCGGCGCGCCTGGCATCGCAGCGGTAGCCGGCAACGCCAGGCGGCAGTCGCCCTGCCGGGCTCGGAGGTGATCTGCAAGGTCTGCCGGCTGCCTGCGGGTTTGTCCGAAGCCGAGATGGAGGCACAACTGCTGGTGGAGGCCGAGCGCCTGTTTCCCTTCCCCTTGCAGGACCTGGCGCTGGATTTCCAGGTATTGGAGTCTGCGGTTGACCAGGCTGGTGAAGCCCGCGTGCTGGTGGGGGCGTGCCGCCAGCAGTCTCTCGCACCCTTGGAAGAGGTGCTCGGCGGCGCCGGGCTGCAGCCCGTGGCCGTGGAGGTCGACAGCATTGCCCTGGCGCGGACCCTGCCAGCAGGCAACGGTTCGCCGGTATTGCTTCGGATCGAGCCGGACTGTGCGGTGCTGCATGGCTGGCCGGAGCCTGGTCTGCCCCAGCGGACGACGCTGCGGCTGCTCGCCTCGGAGGACCGTTCGCTGGCTGTCGAGCGGGTCGCGCAGTGGTTGCGCAGTGCCTTGTCGTCGGCCCTGTGCGAGCCTCTTCTGGTCGCCGCCGACGAAGGTTGGGTCGATGCCTTGTCCGAGCAGTTGGGCATGCCCTGCAAGGTATTCCAGCCGTTTACCCGGTTCGATCCAAGCTTGGTGCTGGCGTTGGGCCTGGCGATGGGGGATGCCCGATGAGGGTGCGCCTGAACCTGTTGCCCTGGCGCGAGCATCGCCGCCTGGCGGCCGTGCGGCGGTTCAAGACAGCGCTGGTCGTCTGTCTGCTGTTCGCGCTCGGTGGCGTGATGCTGCTGGACCACTTGGCACGCCAGCGCCTGCAGCAACAAGCCTTGGCGGCTACCGCCAGGCAAGCAGCCCTGCAACCGGTGGAGCAGGCCCTGGCGCGTATCGAGGCGCTACGTGAGCAGCGCCTGAGCATCGAAGGGCAAACCCGTGCGCTGGCGCGCTTGAGGTCCGGCCAGGGCACGGTCGTGACAATGCTGTTGGAGCTCGAACGGGTAATGCCTGACGGATTGCACCTGAGCGAGCTGCAACTCAAGGATGACGAGGTTCGGCTGTTGGGGCTGACGGCCTCTCCCGCGGTGCTCGCCCAGTTCATGCGTGACCTGACGCAGGCCTCGGTATTGCAAGGCTTGGAGTTGAAACGGTTTCGCAACCTGCCTGCCGGAGACGAGTTCCTGTTGGTCGCGCGCTTATCGGCAACTTGGTCATGAAAGGGCTGGGCGAGGCGCAGTGGTCGGAGTGGGTTGGCCGTTCACGGGGCGTCATGGTGCTTGCCCCTGGGCTGCTCATGCTGGCGGTATTTCTCCTCGGGTGGCGCCTGTTCCTGCAGGAAAACCATCGGGCCTTGCAGCAAGGCGAGACCTCAGCCGATGGCTTGCGCCTGGTGCACGAGCGCAAGGCCCAGGCCGCTCGTCAGCTGCAGCCGGCCACCGAGGCGCTGGCCGACGTGCAGCGTCAGTTGCTCGACGCGCGCTGGCGACTTTCGGCAGGGGAGGACATGAGCGACCTGTTGGACGGGTTGGCCAGCTCCGGGCACGCCTTGGGATTGGTGTTCGAGCAGCTCGATGTATTGCCTGAGGGCGCCGGGCCGGGGTACCGGGTGGTGCCGCTCGAGATCCAGGTCATTGGCACCTACCCGGCCTTGCGATCATGGCTGCAGGCGTGGCTGGATCAAGTTCGTCTGTTGCGGCCTACGCAGCTGGAATTGACCGGCGTGCAAGGTCGACCGGGTGTGCGGCGCCTGAGCTTGCAGGTCGAGTCGTACCATCCCGCAGAGGCCCTGGCGGCGCCGGCTTCGTTGGCCCATGAGCCGGCGCGGTCTGTTGCCCAGCCTGCCAGCGTGGATCTGTTCGCGCCGTGGTCGATGCAAAAGCCGCCTCGAGGCTTGGCCGGGGTTGCGCTTGCACAGGTGGAAATGGTGGGGAGCCTGTCGCGCAATGGGCGAAACCAGGCGTTGCTCCAGGCTGCGGGTCGCCTTTACCGGGTGGGCGAGGGTGACAGGTTGGGCCGGGACCAGGGCATTGTCGTGGCGGTGAGCGGCCAACAGATCGAAGTGCGTGAGCGTGTGTTCGTCGCAGGTGCCTGGCACGAGCGGACGGCATACCTGAGGCTAAGGAAGCAGGTGGGTAATGAGGTCATGGATGAGCGTGAACGGGCTGGGGAAATGGATGCTGGCGATACTCCTGACGGGCCAGGCCAGCATGGCGCTGGCCAGTCGGAATGAGCCGCTCTCGCTGAACTTCCAGGACATAGAGGTGCGTGCGGCGCTGCAGGTGCTCGCCGACTTTGCCGGTGTCAACCTGGTGGCCAGCGACACCGTGCAAGGCAACCTGACCCTGCGTCTGGAGGGGGTTCCCTGGGAGCAGGCCCTTGACCTTGTGCTGCGCAGCAAGGGCTTGGCCCGACGTGAGGAGGGCAATGTCCTGCTGGTGGCACCGGCAGCCGAGTTGGCCGAGCAATTTCGCGAAGCGCGCCTGGAGCAGGCGCTGGATGCGCAACAGCAGCCCATGCGCCGGGCATTGCTGCCGATTCACCACGCCAAGGCTGCGGACCTGGCCGAGCTGTTGCTGGCTGCACTGGCCGACGATGGCATCCTCACCGGGCGTGGCAGCCTGAGCGTGGACGCCCGCACCAACACGTTGGTGGTCTACCAGCCTGCCGATCGGCTGGCTGAACTGCGACAGTTGGTGGCGCAGTTGGACGTGCCGGTGCGCCAGGTGCTGATCGAGGCGCGTATCGTCGAGGCCAATGTCGACTATGAAAAGAGCCTGGGGGTGAAATGGGGCGCGCCGCTGCAGGGCGAGGAGGCTCGCCTGGGCAAGGATTTGTTCGTCGATCTGGGCGTGGAGCGGGCCAGTTCGGGTGTCGGGCTGGGCCTGCTACGTGGGGGCACGTTGCTGGACCTGGAACTCAGTGCCATGGAAAAGAGCGGTAACGGCGAGATCATCTCCCAGCCGAAGGTGGTCACGGCGGACAAGGAAACGGCGCGGATCCTCAAGGGTACGGAGGTCCCCTACCAGGAAACCAGCAAGAGCGGCGCCACCTCCATCTCGTTTCGCGAAGCATCGCTTTCATTGGAGGTCACGCCGCAGATCACGCCGGACGGCAAGGTGATCATGGCGGTGAGGGTGACTAAGGACGAGCCTGACTACGTCAATGCACTGAACAACGTACCGCCGATCCGCAAGAACGAGGTCAACGCCAAGGTCCGGGTGGCCGATGGCCAGACCATCGTCATCGGTGGCGTCTACTCGACCACGCAAAACAAAGTGGTCGACAAGGTGCCATTTTTAGGCGATCTGCCGTATGTTGGGCGGCTGTTTCGACGCGATGCATTACAAGAGAAAAAATCCGAGCTGCTGGTCTTCCTGACTCCGCGTATCATGAGTGACCAGGCGATTGCTGTGAGTCGTTGATTCTGTGCGAAATTTGATACTTGTGGGGCCCATGGGCGCTGGTAAAAGCACCATCGGACGCCTTTTGGCCAAAGAGCTGCGCCTGCTGTTCAAGGATTCCGACAAGGAAATCGAGCTGCGAACCGGCGCCAATATCCCGTGGATCTTCGACAAGGAAGGCGAGCCGGGTTTTCGTGACCGTGAGCAGGCCATGATCGCCGAGCTTTGCGCCCTCGATGGCGTGGTCCTGGCAACCGGTGGCGGCGCGGTGATGCGCGAGGCCAACCGCAAGGCCCTGCATGACGGCGGGCGGGTGATCTATCTGCACGCCTCGGTGGAGCAGCAGGTCGGGCGTACCGCCCGCGACCGCAACCGCCCTTTGTTGCGCACGGCCAACCCCGAGGCGACCCTGCGTGCCCTGTTGGAAACCCGGGACCCGCTGTACCGAGAGATTGCCGACCTGGTGGTGGAAACCGACGAACGGCCGCCGCGCATGGTGGTGCTCGACATTCTCGAGCGCCTGGAGAAGTTGCCGCCCCGGTAAGCCGGGACTATGCTCGGCGACCAACGCCGAGGCGGGTTGAACGTTACCGCGCGGTGTCGCCTGGACGATGCCGCGCCCTAGTACATTGTGGGGATACATGCAGACACTAAAGGTCGACCTGGGCGAACGCAGCTACCCGATCTACATTGGCGAAGGCCTGCTGGACCAGCCTGAACTGCTGGCACCGCACATTGCCGGGCGGCAGGTCGCCATCGTTTCCAACGAAACCGTCGCGCCCCTGTATCTCGAGCGCCTGAGCCGAACCCTCGGTGCCTATTCGGTGCTGCCGGTAGTGCTGCCCGATGGCGAGGCCCACAAGAACTGGCAAACCCTGCAACTGATCTTCGATGCCCTGCTCACTGCGCGCCACGACCGCCGCACCACCGTGGTGGCCCTGGGCGGTGGCGTGATCGGCGACATGGCCGGCTTTGCCGCCGCCTGCTACCAGCGTGGCGTCGACTTCATCCAGGTGCCGACCACCCTGTTGTCCCAGGTGGACTCGTCGGTAGGCGGCAAGACCGGCATCAACCACCCGTTGGGCAAGAACATGGTAGGGGCGTTCTACCAGCCCAATGCGGTCCTGATCGACACCACCAGCCTCAAGACCCTGCCCGAGCGCGAGCTGTCGGCGGGCCTGGCGGAAGTGATCAAGTACGGCCTGATCTGCGACGAGCCATTCCTGAACTGGCTCGAAGAACACATGGGTGCCCTGCGTGCCCTGGAGCCTGCTGCCCTGACCGAGGCCATCCGCCGCTCCTGCGCCGCCAAGGCGGCCGTGGTCGGTGCCGACGAGCGCGAGTCCGGCGTGCGGGCGACCCTGAACCTCGGCCACACCTTCGGCCATGCCATCGAGACCCACATGGGCTATGGCGTCTGGCTGCACGGCGAAGCCGTGGCTGCCGGCACCGTGATGGCGCTGGAAATGTCCATGCGCCTGGGCTGGATCGACCAGCCGGCGCGGGACCGTGGCATTCGCCTGCTGCAGGCCGCAGGCCTGCCGGTGGTGCCGCCCGAGGAAATGACCCCAGCGCATTTCATGGAGCACATGGCGGTCGACAAGAAGGTGCTCGACGGTCGCTTGCGCTTGGTGCTGCTGCGCCAGATGGGCGAGGCCGTGGTGACCGACGACTATCCGAAAGAGATTCTTCAAGCCACGCTGGCGGCGGACTACCGCGCGATCGTGGCCCAGCTTTGAGGTTGTGACAGCGCGATGACCAGTTTGCATGCCGATGAGGCGTTTCTCGACCACTACCAGTTGAGCCATGACCCGTTCGCACCTCGGGTGCCCGGCTTCAAGTTCTTCCCCGCCCAGCGCAAGCCGGTGCTGGGCCAGCTCCATCACCTGGCGCGCTACAGCCAGCTGATGCTGGTGGTCACCGGCCCCATGGGCAGCGGCAAGACCCTGCTGCGCCAGGCCCTGGTGGCCAGCACCAACAAACAGTCGGTGCAGAGCGTGGTGGTGTCTGCTCGCGGCGCGGGCGATGCGGCCAGCGTGCTCGGCCAAGTGGCCCAGGCGCTCGACGTGGCTCATGCCGAGGTCCAGGCCATTCTTGCCCAGGTGGTGCAATTGGCACTGACCGGCCAGGAAGTCTATTTGCTGGTGGACGATGCGGAACAACTGGACGAGTCGGCACTCCAAGCGTTGCTGGAGTTGGCGGCCGGCGTTCCTGAAGGGCGTCCGCACGTATTCCTGTTCGGCGAGCCGTCGTTGATCGCTGGCCTGGAAGGGCTCGATGCCGGTGGTGAGCGGTTCCATGTCATCGAGCTTGCCCCGTACAGCGAGGAGGAGACCCGCGAGTACCTGGAGCAGCGCCTGGATGGCGCCGGCCGAGGCATCGAGGTGTTCACCCGCGAACAGATCGTCGACATCCATGAAAACTCGGACGGCTGGCCTGGAACGATCAACCAGGTTGCCCGCGATACCTTGATCGAAGCCATGATCGCCAGCCGCAGTACGGCCAAGCGACCATCCATGGGGTTCAATATGCCTAAGAAACATGTGCTAGCGCTGTCCGCTGTCGTCGTGGTCGCGGTTGCCGCGGCGGTGCTGATGCCCAAGAAGAGCGACAAACCCGCCGAGGCGCCGGCCGCCCAGGCCCAGCTGCCTTTGGGCGAAGGCCAGCCGGCCATCGAGTTCTCCGGCTCATCGCAGCCCATGCCGCTGCCGCTGGTTGGTCAATCGCAGCCGGTGATGCGTGAGCCGCTGGCCCAGGCGGCCGGGATGGGTGACGGCGAGGAAGGCAGCCCGGCTGGCGACACCGCGCTGCAGCCGGCCACCCCTCCTACCGTGACCACCACCGCGCCGCCCCAGGGTGTGCCTGCTGGTCCTGCGCCGGCCCAGCCTGTCACCAGCGCCCCGGCCCAGACCATCGCCAGTGCTTCCCCGCAGCCGGTTGCGCCGGCACCGAAGCCTGTCGCAACCCCGTCGACCAAGCCGGTTGTACCTGCCAAGCCTGCTCCGGCACCGACCCAGGTGGCCACGGCCAAGCCTGCGGCCAAACCTGCCGCGGGCGGTTCGGGCAACAGCAGCTGGTACACCGGCCAGAAAGCCGGCAACTACGTGGTGCAGATCCTGGGGACCAGCTCCGAGGCGTCGGCCCAAGCCTTCGTCAAGGCCCAGGGTGGCGACTATCGCTACTTCAAGAAAACCCTGCAGGGCAAGCCGCTGTACGTGGTCACCTACGGTAATTTCGCCAATCGCGATGCAGCGGTTGCGGCAATCAAGAACTTGCCAGCCAAGGTCCAGGCTGGTAAACCTTGGCCTCGTACCGTCGGCAGCGTCCAACAAGAGCTGGCGGCGGCCCGCTGATACCTTCCGGGCGGCAACACCCCGCCGCCCAGTTGCAAAGCGATTCCCGACTTGCAGAGCCTGCTGCGCCTGAGCGCGGCAGGCTTTTCTGTCCCAGACTGCCGGCCACAAGCCCACTCTTGCAGTCCTGGCTGAAACGCTTCAGACTCGAGCCAAGCCGCTACCACGGCTCGTGGCGCAAAAACATTCAAAAATGCGACATAAGTTTTCATTGATGCGTCATGAAAATTTGTGGGCGTTGCTGTCCCTGTGCAACAATGGTTTCCCATTGCCCACCGCAAAAAGCTGGCGTTTGATCGGCGTGGATGGTAAGTGGTTGTACTAAAAAGAGATTTGCCTTCGTTGAGAGGCGAACCTGGTGAGAAAGTGTCTATGAAAACAGGTCTGTACCATCCCGAAGAATTCAAGGACAACTGTGGTTTCGGCCTGATCGCCCATATGACGGGCGAGGCGAGCCACCATCTTCTGCAAACCGCCATGCAGGCCCTGACCTGCATGACCCACCGCGGCGGTATCAACGCCGACGGCAAGACCGGTGACGGTTGCGGCCTGCTGATGCAGAAGCCCGATCAGTTCCTGCGTGCCGTAGCCCAGGAACACTTCGCCGTCGAGCTGCCCAAGCAGTATGCCGTCGGCATGGTGTTCTTCAACCAGGATCCGGTGAAGGCCGAAGCAGCCCGCGCCAACATGGACCGGGAAATCGTCAATGCCGGCCTGAAGCTGATCGGCTGGCGCAAGGTGCCGATAGACACCCGCGTGCTCGGCCGCCTGGCCCTGGAGCGCCTGCCGCAGATCGAGCAGGTGTTCATCGGCGGTGAAGGCCTGAGCGACCAGGAATTCGCCATCAAGCTGTTCAGCGCCCGTCGTCGCTCGTCCGTGGCCAACGCCCACGATGCTGACCACTACATCTGCAGCTTCTCGCACAAGACCATCATCTACAAAGGCCTGATGATGCCGGCGGACCTCGCCGCCTTCTTCCCGGACCTGGGCGACGAGCGCCTGAAGACCGCCATCTGCGTCTTCCACCAGCGCTTCTCCACCAACACCCTGCCGAAGTGGCCGCTGGCCCAGCCCTTCCGCTTCCTCGCCCACAACGGCGAGATCAATACCATCACCGGCAACCGCAACTGGGCCGTGGCCCGTCGCACCAAGTTCGCCAACGACCTGATCCCCGACCTCGAAGAGCTCGGCCCGCTGGTCAACCGCGTCGGTTCGGACTCCTCGAGCATGGACAACATGCTCGAGCTGATGGTCACCGGCGGCATCGACCTGTTCCGCGGCGTGCGCATGCTGGTGCCGCCGGCCTGGCAGAACGTTGAGACCATGGACGCCGACCTGCGTGCCTTCTACGAATACAACTCCATGCACATGGAGCCGTGGGACGGCCCGGCCGGCATCGTCATGACCGAAGGCCGCCACGCGGTCTGCCTGCTCGACCGTAACGGCCTGCGCCCGGCGCGTTGGGTCACCACCAAGAATGGCTACATCACCCTGGCATCGGAAATCGGCGTCTGGGACTACGAGCCCGAGGACGTCCTGGCCAAGGGCCGTGTCGGCCCGGGCCAGATCTTCGCCGTGGACACCGAGACCGGCCAGATTCTCGACACCGACGCCATCGACAACCGCCTCAAGTCGCGCCACCCGTACAAGCGCTGGCTGCGTCAGCACGCCTTGCGCATCCAGGCGACCCTGACCGACGACCAGGGCGTGGCCAGCTACGACGCCGACCAGCTCAAGCAGTACATGAAGATGTTCCAGGTCACCTTCGAAGAACGTGACCAGGTGCTGCGCCCGCTCGGTGAGCAAGGCCAGGAAGCCGTGGGCTCGATGGGCGACGACACGCCGATGGCTGTATTGTCCCAGCGCGTGCGTTCGCCGTACGACTTCTTCCGCCAGCAGTTCGCCCAGGTGACCAATCCGCCGATCGACCCGCTGCGTGAAGCGATCGTCATGTCCCTGGAGATCTGCCTGGGTGCAGAGCGCAATATCTTCCAGGAGTCCCCGGAGCATGCCTCCCGGGTGATCCTCAGCTCTCCGGTGATTTCCCCGGCCAAGTGGCGCTCGCTGATGAACCTCGAGCGCGAGGGCTTCGACCGCCAGCTGATCGACCTCAACTACGAGGAAAGCGTCGGCTTGGAAGCGGCCATTCGCAACATCGCCGACCAGGCCGAAGAGGCCGTGCGCAGCGGCAAGACCCAACTGGTGCTGAGCGACCGCTATATCGCCCCGGGCAAGCTGCCGGTACACGCTTCCCTGGCCGTCGGTGCAGTGCACCACCGCCTGACCGAGCAGGGCCTGCGGTGCGACAGCAACATCCTGGTGGAAACCGCCACCGCCCGCGACCCGCATCATTTCGCGGTGCTGATCGGCTTCGGTGCCTCTGCCGTGTACCCGTACCTGGCCTACGAAGTCCTGGCCGACCTGATCCGCACCGGTGAAGTGCTGGGCGACTTGGACGAAGTCTTCAAGTACTACCGCAAGGGTATCTCCAAGGGTCTTTTGAAGATCCTGTCGAAGATGGGTATCTCCACCATCGCCTCGTACCGTGGCGCCCAACTGT
This sequence comes from Pseudomonas sp. p1(2021b), assembly GCF_020151015.1. Lineage (NCBI taxonomy): Bacteria > Pseudomonadati > Pseudomonadota > Gammaproteobacteria > Pseudomonadales > Pseudomonadaceae > Pseudomonas > Pseudomonas sp. p1(2021b). The sequence continues at coordinate 4,815,004 of NZ_CP083746.1, read as the reverse complement.
TCGAAGCCGTGGGCCTGGCCGAGGAAGTGGTCGGCCTGAGCTTCAAGGGTGTGTCCAGCCGGATCAAGGGCGCACGTTTCGTCGACCTGGAGAGCGACCAGAAGCTGCTGGCCGCCGAAGCCTGGAGTGCGCGCAAGCCGATCCAGCAGGGCGGCCTGCTCAAGTTCGTCCACGGTGGCGAATACCACGCCTACAACCCGGATGTGGTCAATACCCTGCAGGCTGCCGTGCAGCAGGGCGACTACGCCAAGTTCAAGGAATACACCACGCTGGTCGACCAGCGTCCGGTGTCGATGATCCGCGACCTGCTGAAAGTGAAGGTCGCTGACCAGGCGCTGCCGCTGGAGCAGGTCGAGCCGCTGGAAGAGATCCTCAAGCGTTTCGACTCCGCAGGCATCTCCCTCGGTGCCCTGTCGCCGGAAGCCCACGAAGCTCTGGCCGAGGCCATGAACCGCCTGGGCGCGCGCTCCAACTCCGGTGAGGGCGGCGAAGACCCGGCGCGCTACGGCACTATCAGGAGCTCGAAGATCAAGCAGGTGGCTACCGGCCGTTTCGGCGTCACCCCCGAATACCTGGTCAATGCCGAAGTGCTGCAGATCAAGGTGGCCCAGGGCGCCAAGCCCGGTGAGGGTGGCCAGCTGCCCGGCGGCAAGGTCAATGGCCTGATCGCCCGCCTGCGCTATGCCGTGCCGGGCGTGACCTTGATTTCGCCACCGCCGCACCATGACATCTACTCAATCGAAGACCTGGCCCAGCTGATCTACGACCTCAAGCAGGTCAATCCGCAGGCCCTGGTATCGGTCAAGCTCGTGGCCGAGGCGGGGGTGGGCACCATCGCCGCTGGCGTGGCCAAGGCCTATGCCGACCTAATCACCATCTCCGGCTACGACGGTGGCACCGGCGCTTCGCCGCTGACGTCCATCAAGTATGCCGGTGCCCCATGGGAGCTGGGCCTGGCCGAAACCCACCAGACCCTGCGCGGCAACGACCTGCGCGGCAAGGTGCGGGTACAGACCGACGGCGGCCTGAAAACCGGCCTGGATGTGATCAAGGCCGCCATCCTCGGCGCCGAGAGCTTCGGCTTCGGCACCGCGCCGATGATCGCCCTGGGCTGCAAGTACCTGCGCATCTGCCACTTGAACAACTGCGCCACCGGCGTGGCCACCCAGAACGACAAGCTGCGCAAGGACCACTACATCGGCACCGTCGACATGGTGGTGAACTTCTTCACCTTCGTCGCCGAGGAGACCCGCGAATGGCTGGCCAAGCTGGGCGTGCGCAGCCTGGGCGAGCTGATCGGCCGCACCGACCTGCTGGAAGTGCTGCCTGGCGACACCGAGCGCCAGCAGTACCTGGATCTTTCGCCGCTGCTGGGCAGCGCCCACGTTCCGGCCGACAAGCCGCAGTTCTGTGAAGTCGAAAAGAACCCGCCGTTCGACAAGGGCGAGCTGGCCGAGAAGATGGTCGAGATGGCCCTGCCGGCCGTTCGCGACTTGGCCGGTGGCGAGTTCAGCCTGGATATCTGCAACTGCGACCGCTCCATCGGTGCGCGTGTCTCCGGCGAAATCGCCCGCCTGCATGGCAACCAGGGCATGGCCGGCGCGCCGATCACCTTCCGCTTCAAGGGCACCGCAGGCCAGAGCTTCGGCGTATGGAACGCCGGTGGCCTGAACCTGCACCTGGAAGGCGACGCCAACGACTACGTGGGCAAGGGCATGACCGGTGGCAAGCTGACCATCGTGCCGCCTGCCGGCAGCCCGTTCGAAACCCAGGACAGCGCCATCATCGGCAACACCTGCCTGTATGGCGCCACCGGCGGCAAGCTGTTCGCGGCCGGCACCGCGGGCGAGCGCTTCGCTGTGCGTAACTCCGGCGCCCACGCTGTGGTCGAGGGTACCGGCGATCACTGCTGTGAATACATGACCGGCGGCTTTGTCTGCGTCCTGGGCAAGACCGGTTACAACTTCGGTTCTGGCATGACGGGCGGTTTCGCCTACGTGCTCGACATGGACAACACCTTCGTCGACAAACTCAACCACGAGCTGGTGGAAATCCAGCGGATCAGTGGCGAGGCGATGGAGGCCTACCGTAGCCACCTGGCGCGGGTCCTTGCCGAATACGTGGAAGAGACCGGCAGCGAGTGGGGGCGCGAGCTCTCGGAGAACCTGGACGACTACGTGCGGCGCTTCTGGCTGGTCAAGCCGAAGGCGGCCAACCTCAAGCAACTGCTGTCCAGCACCCGTGCCAACCCGCAGTAACAACAGCTGCAAGTGGCAAGCCCCATGCGCGGGGCTTGCCCGGCTCAAGTGATCGTCTTGCAGCTTGCGGCCCAGGCCAGCAACTGCGGTATAGAGGTTTTGAAAAATGGCTGAACGTCTGAACAACGACTTCCAGTTCATCGAAGTAGGGCGCAAGGACCCCAAGAAGAAGCTCCTGCGCCAGCGCAAGAAGGAGTTCGTGGAAATCTACGAACCTTTCAAGCCGCAACAGTCCGTGGAGCAGGCACACCGCTGCCTGGGCTGCGGCAACCCGTATTGCGAGTGGAAGTGCCCGGTGCACAACTTCATCCCCAACTGGTTGAAGCTGGTGTCCGAGGGCAACATCCTCGCGGCGGCGGAACTGTCGCACCAGACCAACACCCTGCCGGAAGTGTGTGGCCGCGTGTGCCCGCAGGACCGCCTCTGCGAAGGTGCCTGCACGCTCAACGACGGTTTCGGCGCGGTGACCATCGGCTCGGTGGAGAAGTACATCACCGACACCGCCTTCGCCATGGGCTGGCGCCCGGACATGTCCAAGGTCAAGCCGACCGGCAAGCGCGTCGCGATCATCGGCGCGGGCCCGGCGGGCCTGGGGTGTGCCGACGTGCTGGTACGTGCCGGTGTGACCCCGGTGGTGTTCGACCGCAACCCGGAGATCGGTGGCCTGCTGACCTTCGGCATCCCCGAGTTCAAGCTGGAAAAGACCGTGCTCAGCAACCGCCGCGAAGTTTTCACCGGCATGGGCATCGAGTTCCGCCTGAACACCGAGGTGGGCAAGGACATCACCATGGAACAGCTGCTCGCCGATTATGACGCGGTGTTCATGGGCATGGGCACCTACACCTACATGAAGGGCGGCTTCCCCGGCGAAGACCTGCCAGGTGTGCATGACGCCCTGGACTTCCTGATCGCCAACGTCAACCGCAACCTGGGCTTCGAGAAGTCGCCGGAAGATTTCGTCGACATGCAGGGCAAGAAGGTCGTGGTACTGGGCGGCGGCGACACCGCGATGGACTGCAACCGCACGTCGATCCGCCAGGGCGCCAAGTCGGTGACCTGTGCCTACCGCCGTGACGAAGCCAACATGCCGGGTTCGCGCCGCGAGGTGAAGAACGCCAAGGAAGAGGGCGTGAAGTTCCTCTACAACCGTCAGCCCATCGCCATCGTCGGCGAGGACAAGGTCGAAGGCGTGAAGGTGGTCGAGACCCGTCTGGGTGAGCCGGATGCCCGTGGCCGTCGCAGCCCCGAGCCGATTCCGGGTTCCGAGGAGATCCTGCCGGCCGATGCCGTGGTGATCGCCTTCGGCTTCCGCCCGAGCCCGGCGCCGTGGTTCGAGCAGCATGGTATCCAGTTGGACAGCCAAGGCCGCGTGGTGGCGCCGGAGAAGGGCAAGTTCAAGCACCAGACCAGCAACCCGAAAGTGTTCGCCGGTGGTGACATGGTGCGTGGTTCGGACCTGGTGGTGACGGCGATCTTCGAGGGGCGTACGGCGGCTGAAGGTATTCTGGACTACTTGGAAGTCTGATCCCTCGCTATCGCGGGACAAGCCCGCTCCTACAGGTATTGCGCAATCCCTGTAGGAGCGGGCTTGTCCCGCGATGCTTTTGTATACAAAAAACCTTGATCTACGGCATTCAATAGACAAACAGCCGTGCCTTTTCCCTGTGCGTCTGAGAAAATGCCCGCACTTTTTTGCTGGATGCCGACATGACTGCCCTGAAGAACGATCGTTTCCTGCGTGCACTGCTCAAGCAACCCGTAGACGTCACCCCGGTCTGGATGATGCGCCAGGCCGGCCGCTACCTCCCGGAGTACCGCGCCAGCCGCGCCAAGGCCGGTGACTTCATGAGCCTGTGCATGAACCCACAGTTCGCCTGCGAGGTCACCCTGCAGCCGCTGGACCGCTACCCGCTGGACGCGGCGATCCTCTTCTCGGACATCCTCACCATCCCCGACGCCATGGGCCAGGGCCTGTATTTCGAGGCCGGCGAAGGCCCGCGTTTCAAGAAGGTCGTCAGTACCCTGGCCGACATCGAGGCGCTGCCGATCCCCGATCCGCACAAGGACCTGGGCTATGTGATGGACGCCGTCAGCACCATTCGCCGCGAGCTCAACGGTCGCGTGCCGCTGATCGGCTTCTCCGGTAGCCCCTGGACACTGGCCACCTACATGGTCGAAGGCGGTTCCTCCAAGGACTTCCGCAAGACCAAGGCCATGCTCTACGACAACCCCCAGGCGATGCACCTGTTGCTGGACAAGCTGGCCCAGTCGGTCACCAGTTACCTCAATGGCCAGATCCAGGCCGGTGCCCAGGCGGTGCAGATCTTCGACACCTGGGGCGGCAACCTGTCGGCAGCGGCCTACCAGGAGTTTTCCCTGGCCTACATGCGCAAGATCGTCAGCGGCCTGATCCGCGAACACGACGGGCGCAAGGTGCCGGTGATCCTGTTCACCAAGAACGGCGGCATCTGGCTGGAAAGCATCGCCGAAGCCGGCGCCGATGCCCTGGGCCTGGACTGGACCTGCGAAATCGGCGATGCCCGTCGCCGCGTGGGCGACAAGGTCGCGCTGCAAGGCAACATGGACCCGACCGTGCTGTACGCCAAGCCCGAGGCCATTCGCCAGGAAGTGGCGCGGATTCTCGAAAGCTACGGGCATGGCAGCGGCCATGTGTTCAACCTGGGGCATGGCATTACCCCGGAAGTAGACCCGGAGCATGCCGGGGTGTTCATCAACGCAGTGCATGAGTTGTCGGCTCGGTATCACGGCTGAACCGAGGCGAGGGGTTCTCCTGCAATAGGAGAACCCTATTTGTTTAAAAGAACTTCCGTTGCAATACGTTATATTGATCTCGTGAGTTCACTATTGCTGCGCTTATTGGGTGCGTTGGCGAGGAAAGAGAGTCTTTGTTAATAAAGATGACTTGCTCGAACCAATGGGCGTGGCTATACCTACTAATCTTGCGGGTTCTGTAGAACTTTCCTACATCTAGAACTCTGATGGCGTAGTTAGATTGCGATCGTCGCTTGCACCGGATTTTATCGGGTGCTTGCTGGCCACTAGCGTCTAATAATTTCTTCGGAGTTTTCTTGTGACTACCAGAAATGTAATGCACAAAGGGTTCGCCTTGAGCGGCCTTTGCGCGGCTGTCCTTGGTGCTGGCCTGCACGCGCAAGTTGCCAACGCGCATGGTCATACCACCGAGCCGCCTTCTCGTGCCTATCTTTGCCAGCTGGGCAAGAATACCGGTTGTGGCGGAGCGGCAAGCGAGCCCCAGTCTGTCAGTGAAGTTGCCAAGGGGTTTCCGGCCGGCGGCCCTGTTGATGGGAAAATCGCCAGTGGTGGTAAGCGTCCTGACTTTGCTCTACTCGATGAGCAATCCGCCAATCGTTGGCATTTGACGCCAATCACCGACCGCAATGTCGCGTTCGATTGGTTCTACACCGCAGGTCACCCAACGACGAAGTGGGAATACTTCATTACCAAGAACGGGTGGAACCCCAATGCGCCATTGAGTCGCAGTGCGTTCGAGCTCACGCCTTTCTGCGAAGTGGATGGTCATGGTAAACCGGCCCGTGGCCAAGGTAACCCAACCCACGGACCTGCTATCGAAAAGCATCAATGCACCCTGCCTGCCGATCGCTCTGGGCACCATATCATCCTCGGCGTATGGACCGTTGCCGACACCGGCAATGCCTTCCACAACGTAATGGATGTGGATATTCAACTCGATGGCGGTCCAGCGCCGGAGTGGCCCCGCATTGCCGATATCAAACCTGTTTTCGATATGAAAGTCGGCGAAAAAATGATCGCGCGGGCATTCCAAGGTACTACGGAAAATAAGGAATACAGTGTCGGTATCACCGTCGATACGCCCGAGGAAGGTAAGGCAGGTAATTGGACCTACAAACTCGCCAAGCGTATCAATGAGACACAGACACTGGTGCGTGCCGGCAAACTCGATGCGGATGGCACTATTGAGCCCGTGCCGGGCGTAAATACCATCTTTGCCAAGCCAGAAACCGGGATCACCAATTACTTCTTCGCCTTGGAAGCTGCGCCAGGCGAGGACCACTACATGAAGTTGAATGGTCTGCAGCCGGAGTACACATTGAAAGACGGCAAGACCAGCCTGAAATTCAATGTCATCACCAGCGTCAATGAGCTGAAGGTCAAGGCCCAGTTGCTCGATGAATCCAACAAGCCAGTCGGTGTGGCTGAGGGCAAAGCGACTGGCGGCGCTGGCGCCATCGTGCTCGACGCCTCCAGCCAAGAAGGCACTCATACGCTCAAAGTCGTGGGTACGGACGCACATAAACGTGTGTTGCTACAAGAAACGTACAGCGTCCAGTTGAAGGCCGCAGGCGCTGTCGAGTACGACTTCGAGTACCCGCAATCGATCGGCAGCTACCAGGAAGGCACTAAAGTGCTGCAGCCCAAGACTGGCGACGTTTTCGAGTGTAAGCCATTCCCTTACAGCGGCTGGTGCAACAACCCTAGCGCTATCCACTACGAGCCTGGTTTCGGCAGCAACTGGGCCGATGCCTGGAACAAACTCTAACCGATTGAACCGGGTACCCCGTTAACGGGGTGCTCGGTTTCGTCGCGGTAATGCCTATGCGAGCACAAAAGTATTGCTGGCAGCAGATCATCCTGCACTGGATCTCTGCCGTGGTCATCCTCTGGGTGTTGATCAGCGGCTTCGCTGTCGCGCACCTCGATGTTGGCGCTCCCACCTTCCATTGGGTCGCGTTCTTCAATGTCGCCCTGACCACGCTGTTCATCCCGGTCTTTCTGGTTCGTTGGTGGCTGCGCGTGATCAAGCCTGTGCCGAAGAGCCTCCATGACGACCCCCGCAATCGCCGTATCGCCCATGTCGTGCACGAAGCCCTGTACTGGACCATTGCCGCCGTATTGTTGTCCGGCGTGCTGATGATGGATCGCGACATCGAGGTCTTCGGCTGGTTCGCTGTCCCCCCTGTACTGAGCGATCCGTTCTGGCACCGGGTCTGGTTCAACTTCCACATCGCATCCTGCCTGCTGCTTGCCCTGGGCGTGGCGATGCACATCGCCGCCGTGGTGCTGCATGAGCTGTGCGGGCGGCGCGTGCTTCGGCGGATGCTGCCCTGAACCCGATGAAGCTTTCCGCGCATCTGCCTTGGGTCGCCATGGTGCTGGCCATGGGTGTCCTGCTGACCTGGCGCGAACTGGCCAACCCGATGCTGCCAGGTGCGGCCATCCCGGCGCAGCCCATGGCCCCGGCGTCGGCGGTGGAGAAACCGTTGCCTGTCGCCACCTTGGCGCTGGCGTTCGGTTTCCAGGCACCCGGCCAGCCCCAGTCGAGCCGAGCGGATATCACCCTCAAGGCCTGCTTCGTCTCCAGCCAGGGCGATGCCCGCGCACTGGTGAAGACCGCCAGCGGCGATGGCCTCTATCGGGTCGGCGACCGTCTGCCGGGTGGTGGCGTACTGCGGCGCATCGACGTGCGTGCCATCGTGCTATGGGTCAACGGCCGCGAGGAGGTCGTGTCGCTCTCGCCCGGCAACGCCTCTGTCTTCCAACCTTCCGACAGAGCCATAGGCCCTGTTTCGGCTCCCCAATCTTCACCCCGCCTGCTGCGGGAGGTGCCATGACTTTCAAGCGATACCTTCGCGCCGCTTCGTTCGGTGCGTGCCTGACCCTGAGCTGCTCGCTGGCGCTGGCCGAGGCGCCTACCTGGCAACTGGCGATGAGCGATGCCGACGTTCGTGACGTGGTGCGCGAGGTGGGCACGATCCTCGACCAGACGATCATCCTCGACCCACGCGTGCAAGGGCGGATAACCGTGCTGTCGAGTGAAGCGCTCGACCGCGAGGGCATACGTCGGCTGTTCTACTCGGTGCTCAACGCCCAAGGCTTCGCCGCCGTGAACGACGGTGACCGGCTGCTGGTGCTGCCGGCCAGCGAGGCCAAGGCCTGGGCCAACCAGCAGGTCGAGGCCATTCCGGCCGCCTTCACGACACGCGTACTGTCCCTGTCCGGCAGTACCGCATCGGACCTGGCAGGGCTGCTGCGCCCGTTGGTCTCCAGCAATGGCTATATCGGCCCCTCCAGTTCGGCCAATGCCTTGGTAGTCACCGACTCGGCCGCCAACCTGGACCGCCTGGAAGACCTGGTGCTGCAGCTCGACAGCGGCCAGCGGCATGACTATGAACTGGTGACCCTACACAAGGCCCAGGCCAGCGACGTGCTGGCCGTGGTGGAAGGGGCCGCCGGTGGCCCGGAGAGCGGCGTGCGGGTGCTGGCCGACCTGCCAGGCAACCGCTTGCTCATCCTCGGGCCCGTCAAGTCGCGTCAGCGCCTGGCGCAGTTGAGCCGCTCGCTGGACGTTCCGGCGCCTACCGCCTCGCAGAACTGGCGCGTGGTCCGGTTGCAGCACAGCAATGCCGAGCAACTGGCCGAGGTGCTGGGCGATGTGGGCAAGCGCCTGGATGGCAAGCCGAGCGGCGACGGCCTGGGCGAGGCGCTCAGCGGTGAAGCCATGGTCAAGGCCGATGCCAACCAGAACGCCTTGGTGCTGTTGGGCGAACCCCAGACCCTGGGCAGTGTCGAGCAGATCATCGAACAACTGGACCAACCGCGGGCCCAGGTGTTGATCCATGCGGCCATCGTCGAAGTCAGCGGTGACATCAACGAGGCCCTCGGCCTGCAATGGGGCATCGACAAGGGCGGCCTGAAGGGGGGCATCACCTTCCCCGACAGCGGCGCTTCGCTGGCCGATCTGCTCGGCGAGGGCAAGTCGGTCCCGGCGGGTGCTGCCGTGGCCATCGGCTCGGATCGCTTCGGCCTGCTGGTGTCGGCCCTGGCCAGCAATACCCGCAGCAACCTGCTGTCCACCCCCAGCCTGCTGACCCTCGACAACCAGGAGGCGCAGATCCTCGTCGGCCAGAACGTGCCGTTCAAGACTGGCTCCTATACCACTACCGGCAGTGGCGCGGACAACCCGTTCACCACCGTCGAGCGCAAGGACATCGGTATCAGCCTGAAGGTGCGTCCACATATCAACGAAGGCCGGACCTTGCGCCTGGAGGTCGAACAGGAAAGTTCGGAGCTCGCCCCCAGCACGCTGGAAAACGACCTGATCACCAACAAGCGCACGCTCAAGAGCACCATCCTCGCCGCGGATGGTGAGATCATCGTGATCGGTGGCCTGATCAAGGACAGCGTACGAAAAGAGCAGCGTGGTGTGCCGTTGCTCAGCCGTATCCCCTGGGTGGGTGGCCTGTTCCGCTGGAACCGGGATGTCCAGGAAAAGACCAACCTGATGGTCTTCCTGCGCCCCACCATCCTGCGTAGCCAGGCCGAGCTGGTCCAGGCAGGACGACGCGCCTACGAAAACGTTCGTGCGGTGGACGACTCGGTGCTGCCTGAGGATGCCCAGAAGCTGTTCGAGGCCCAGCGCCTACCTGACAACCAAGGCGGCCGTCGATGACTGCCAGCCTGCCGTTCAGCTTCGCCCGGCGCCACGGCATCCTGCTCGACCAGCAGGCGGACGAACCTGCCTTGCTGATGCGCGAGGATGCATCGCTGGCCGCCATGGCCGAGGCCTGCCGCTTGGTGGGCAGTGCCTGGCCGCTGCGCCAGGTGGATGACGCCAGCTTTGCCGAGCGCCTGGCCAGTTGCTATGGCGGCAGCCAGGACGCGGCGCAGGCGGTGGTACAGGGCCTGGACCAGGAAATCGACCTGTCCCGCCTGGCCGAAGCCCTGCCACAGACCTGCGACCTGCTCGACCAGCAGGACGATGCACCGATCATTCGCCTGCTCAATGCCCTGCTCAGCGAGGCCGTCCGCTCCAGGGCCTCGGATATCCACCTGGAAACCTTCGAACAGCAACTGCGGGTGCGCATGCGTATCGACGGCGTGATGCGCGAAGTGCTGGCGCCGCCGCGGGCGCTTTCGGCGTTGCTGGTTTCGCGCATCAAGGTCATGGCGCGCCTGGACATCGCCGAGAAACGCGTGCCCCAGGATGGCCGGATCAGCCTGCGCCTGGCCGGTCATGAGGTCGATGTGCGGGTCTCGACCCTGCCGGCGGCCCATGGTGAACGGGTGGTACTGCGCCTGCTGGACAAGCAGGCGGTGCGCCTGGATATCGACCATATGCACATGGCAGGTTCGGTGCGCACGGGCTTCTTGCGCGTGCTGGAAAAACCCCACGGCATCTTCCTGGTCACCGGCCCTACCGGCTCCGGCAAGACCACCACGCTGTACACGGCGCTGTCCCACCTCAACCAGGTGTCGCGCAACATCCTCACGGTGGAAGACCCGATCGAATACCACCTGCCCGGGATCGGCCAGACCCAGGTCAACACCAAGGTCGACATGACCTTCGCCCGTGGCCTGCGCGCCATCCTGCGCCAGGACCCGGACGTGGTCATGGTCGGTGAGATCCGCGACCGGGAAACCGCCGACATCGCCGTCCAGGCCTCGCTGACCGGGCACCTGGTGCTGTCCACCCTGCACACCAACAGCGCGTTGGGCGCCATCACGCGCCTGGCGGACATGGGCATCGACACCTGCCTGCTCGCCTCGTCGCTGGCCGGGGTCATGGCCCAGCGCCTGGTGCGCGAGCTCTGCCCGCACTGCAAGGTCGCCTGCGAGGTGGACGATGCCATTGCCAGCGCGCTGGGGCACCCCGCCGAACGGCCTGCGGTGGTCTACAAGGCCCAAGGGTGCAGCGAATGCCAGCAGGGTTACAGCGGCCGCCTGGCCTTGCATGAAATGGTGGTGGTCGAGCCGCCGCTGGCGCAGGCGATCCATTCGCGCGCGTCCCAGGCACAGATGCTCGAGCTGATTCGCCAGGACACGCCCAGCCTGTTCCAACACGGTGTCGAGCGTGTCCGCCAAGGGCAGACCAGCGTGGAAGAACTGCTGCGCGTGACGGGGCACGACTGACATGGCGTTGTTTCGCTATCAGGCCCAGGATGCCCGCGGCGCCCGCCAACGGGGTACATTGGAAGCGCCGGGCGCGCGCCAGGCCCGGAAGGCCCTGCGCGACCAGGGGCTGCTGGTGCTGCAGGTCGAACCTGTACGGGAATCGCCGTTCAATGGCTTGCTGACGCGCAACCACCTGAGCCTTGCCCGGCGCTCGCTGCTGACCCGGCAACTGGCGACCTTGCTGCATGCGGGCGTGCCGCTGACCGAAGCCTTGCAGGCTGTCGCCGCGCAAACCACTCAACGCCAAGTGCGGCAAGTGCTGCGCGGCGTGGCTGAGCGCGTCGCCGAAGGCCACGCCCTGGCGCAAGCGCTTGGGACTTATCCACAGGCGTTTCCCATGGTCTACCGGGCCACTGTCGCCGCGGCGGAGCGCTCCGGCCACCTGGCCGGGGTGCTCGACCGCCTGGCCGAACATGGCGAGAACCAGCAGGCCCTGCGCCAGAAGGTCCAGCTGGCGATGGTGTACCCAGTGATCCTGCTGGTGGTCTCGTTGCTGGTGGTGGGCTTTCTGCTGGGCTATGTGGTGCCGGATGTGGTGCAGGCGTTTGCCCGGGATCAGGCCCAACTACCCATGGCGACCCAGGTACTGATTGCGCTCAGCGACGCCACCAACCACTACGGGGGGCTGGGCGTTGCAGCCTTGGCGGCAGCGGCTGCGGCAGTGTACTGGGCCTTGCGCGATCCCGCCCGGCGCCGGAAATGGCATGGTGTGTCGTTGCGCCTGCCGGCATACGGCGAGTTCGTTCGCGCCAGCGAAGCGGCGCGTTTCATCAGCACCTTGGCGATCCTCGGCCGCAGCGGTGTCGCCCTGGTCGAAGCCATGCACATCGGTGCCGGTGTCATCGGCAACCTGGTACTGCGCGAGCGCTTGCTGGAGGCCGCCCGCGAGCTTGGCGAAGGCGCCACGCTGGCCAACTGCCTGGCGCGTAGCGAGACCTTGCCGCCCCTGATGCTGCACATGATCGCCAGCGGCGAGCGCGCCGGCGAGCTGGACACCATGCTCGAACGTGCCGCCGACCTTCAAGGCAAGCAGCTGGCGGGGCGGATATCCCTGCTGGTGAGCCTTTGCGAACCCCTGATGCTGCTGGTGATGGGCGGCATCGTGTTGTTCATCGTGCTCGCCATCCTGTTGCCGATCCTCAACCTCAACCAACTGGTCAATTGATATGTCCATTCGTTCCGCGCGCCGTGCACAACGCGGCTTCACCCTTATCGAAATCATGGTGGTGGTCATCATCCTTGGCGTGCTGGGCGCGCTGGTGCTGCCCAACGTGATGAGCCGTCCGGACCACGCCAAGCTCACCGCGGCCCGTACCGACATCCAGTCGATTTCCACCGCCCTGGAAATCTACCGGCTGGACAACGGCCGCTACCCAAGCACTGCCCAGGGCCTCGACGCCCTGGTCAAACGTCCCACCGTGGCGCCGTTGCCGCGTCAGTGGAATGCCCAGGGCTACCTCAAGAGCACGCCTACCGACCCGTGGGGCTCGCCTTATCAGTACATGAGCCCCGGTACACGCTCGAACCAAGGCTATGACCTGTACTCCCTGGGGGCCGATGGCCAGCCAGGCGGTGAGGGCATGGATGCCGAAATCGGTAACTGGTCTGAATGAAACGGCGCCGCGCCCAGGGCTTTACCCTGTTGGAACTGCTGGTGGTCATCGCACTGCTGGGGATCGTCATGGGGATGGCCGGGTTGAGGTTCGGGCGTGACCCCCAGCGAGTGGCCAGCCAGGAAGCCAGCCTTTTCCTGCAGGTGCTGCAGCATGCGCGGCAACAGGCGGTGCTGGAGGGGCGCACCTTGGGTATTCGCGTCGATCCCCAGGGCTACCAAGTGCTCAGGGCAGCCGGGCAAGGGTGGGAAGCTGCGGGCCAGCGCCAGGCGATCGAGCTGGCGCTGCGCCTGACGATCGATGGCGGGCCGGTATCGATCCCCGTACGCGGCGACGCCCCGCAACTGGTGATTTCCAGCAATGACGAGCACACGCCGTTTGGGTTGTATTTCATGGCGATGGACAGACGCCTGGCGAGGGTATCGAGCGATGGACTCAATGACCCCACGCTCGCGCCGTGAGCGCGGATTCACCTTGCTGGAAGTCCTGGTGGCGCTGGCGATCTTCGCCGTCCTGGCGGTGGCCGTGAGCACCGCTACCCGGCATGTGCTGATGCAGTCGCAGGGTTTGCAGGACCGCCTGTTCGCCAGCTGGATCGCCGATAACCACCTGACCGAGCTGCGCTTACAGCCGACGCAGCCGGCTGGGCAGCGCACGCTGGCGGTGACCTACGACCGACGCCGCTGGACGCTGGTCGAGACCCGTCGCCGCCTGGCGGGGCATGGCCTGGTGGAAGTCCATGTGCGTGTGGGTCTCACCGCGGATGGCCAGGTGCTGCACCAGGCCAGCGGGTGGATGGAGGGCGCCGATGCTGCCGAATGAAGCGGGCAAGGTGCACCGCCAGCAGGGTTTCACCCTGATCGAATTGCTGTTGGCCATCGCCATCTTCGCGCTGTTGGCGGTCGGCACCGGGCGTCTGCTCGATGTGCTGGTGCGTGCCGATGCCAAGCGCCAGGACCAGGCCGAAGCCGTGCGCGCGTTGGGTCGGGCAATGAGCCTGGTGCAACGGGATGCACTGCAAGCGTACCTGCCTGGGAGCCTGAACAAGAGCGGCTATGGCCTCACGCTGGAGCAGCAGCGTATGGGCTGGTTGCTCGCCGGCACCCAGGACAGCCAACCCTTGCCACGCAGCGACGTGAGGCTGGTCGATTACTGGTTGGAGGATGGTGTGCTCTGGCGGCGGCGCAATACCTTGGAGCAAGGCCTAGGTCTTCCCCAGCGTCTGCTCGACGGTATCGTCGAGCTGCGCTGGCGCGTGTATGTGCCCGGGGTCGGCTGGCAGGCGCAATGGCCCTTCGCGCAGCGCAGGCCGACACCGCCGCAAGCATTGGAAATCATTTTGTCGACGCAGCGTTTCGGGCAAGTGCGACGTGTGCTGCCCCTGGCGGGGGCCAGCCAATGAACCGGCAGCGGCAAAAGGGGCTGGCGCTGGTCACGGTGCTGCTGATCATGGCGCTGTTGTCGTTGCTGGTCGCCGGCATGTTGCGCAGCCACCGACTGCTGCTGGGTGGTGTCACCCAGCAAGTCGACGCTACACGTTTGTTGCAGCTGGCCCATGGCGCGGAGCGCAAGGTCCTGGCGCAGTTGCGCCAGGGGGTGGCCGAGGTGGTGCAGGTGACCCATGGCGGTCAGCCTTGGGCCCGGCCCCAGGCGTTCGCCCTGGGTGAGGGGCGGGTACGCACGCAGGTGTCGGACCTCTCGGCGCGATACAACCTGGGTGCATTGCTGGCACTCAAGACGCCTGACCCGATATTGCTCGAACGCTGGGAACGCCTTTGCCATTGGTTGCAGGTCGAACCTCCTGTGCTGGACAGCCTGATGGGGCAGCCGCTGCTCGACATCACCCAGCTACGCGCGTTGCCGGGTGTGTCCGCCGAGGTGATGGACCGCCTGAAACCCTGGGTCGTTGCGTTGCCCAAGGAGGCCCGGCTCAACATCAATACCGCCCCGGCACAGGTCTTGGCTGCGCTGGAGGGGCTGTCGCCGGCGGTTGCCCATCAGTTGGTGGCTGAACGGCCCGAGGAAGGCTTCACCCGGGTCGACCAGTTCCTGGCCCTGCCACAGGTGGATGGCCTTGGCATCACCAGCCGTGGGCTGACGGTGAGCAGCCAGTGGTTTCGACTCGAGGTGCAGGTGGAGCTCGGTGGCAGGCGGATGTACCTGTACAGCGACCTGGAAATCGATCTGAACACGCACCGGGTTCGGGTGGTGCGACGTGTATTTTCTGCAGTGCGGGAGCAAATGCCGGATGAGTGACAATTGGTTGTACCTGCTGCCCGCGGGAACAGGGGCGATCGATACGCAGTGGCCCGTGTGGGTGCGAACGGCCGCTGGTGAGCTGCACCGCTCCTGCATGGGTGAAGTGGCGTCGATCCTGAGTGGCGCGGCCGTGGTGGTGGTGCCGATGGAAATGGTCGGCAGCTGCGAAGTCGGCCCGCTGCCAGGCCGGCGGCCCAAGCCCGATACCTTGGCCTTCGCCGCCGAGGACCAACTGGCAGCACCGCTGGAGAGCGTGCACCTGGCCTTCGGCCCAGCGAACGAGCAGGGGCTCCGTCGGGGGCTTGTGATTGACCGAGAGGCCATGGACAGCCTGCTGGCCCTGCTGCAGGCACAGGGTATCGAGCCGCTTGCCCTGCATGTCGATGCTGACCTGCTGTGTGGCGAACCCGCGTGCGCGTTGTGGGTCGAGGGGCGTTGGTTGATTGGCGGTACCGGGGTGCCACGGTTGGCTGCCGCCCCCCAGGTCGCCGAGGTGCTGGCGCAAAAGCTGCCGGCCATGGCGTGGCTGGCCGAAACGCAGCCTGCAGGGCTTGCCCGGCGTACCCAATCGATCCCCTGTGCCTTCGACACGCTCAGGCAAGGCCGCGGGCAGGCCATCGACCTGCTCCAGGGCGCCTATCGACGGCGCCGTGCGAGCGCGCCCTGGCGTGCCCTGGCGGTTGGGGGGGTGATGGCGTTCGCGATGGTGTGCGTGGCCGATTACCTGCGCGCCGGCTGGCTGCTGCAGCGTACGGCACAGCTGCAGGCGGAAAGCCGCCAGGCCTTTCAACGTTGGGCGCCCGAACAGCCTCTCAGCGCGGATCTCGCCAGCCAGATACGGGCACTCGAATACCGCCCGCAACCGACAACGGCTATCGAAGGGCTGGCGTCGCTCGGCGAGCAGTTGGTCGAAACCGGAAACGTAACCGTTACCCAGGCGACGCTGAGCGCCGCCGAAGGCTGGCGCGTGGAGGTGCTGGCGCAAGGGTTCGACGACCTCGAGCGCCTTCGCCAACGCGTTCCGGCGGTATCGATGGATCAGGCCCGCCAGGACGAACAGGGTGTGCGGGCCACGCTGACCTGGAGGGCAGCACGATGATGCAATGGCGCGAACATGCCTTGGTGCGCCAATGGCGACAGATACCGGGCGAGCGACGGATGACGATCGCCATCGCCCTATGGGCGTTGGCCTTGGTTGCGTTGTGGCAGCTGGCTTGGGTACCAGGCCAGGCACGTCTGCAGCAGGCTGAACAGGCGCTGGCCCGAGAACAGGCGCTGGCCGCCCATCTGCAGCGGGTATCGGCTGGGCCCGCCCGGAAGCAGGAGGCCGTCCAGGTGTTGACACCGGCCAGGCTGAGCGAGCGGGCCCAGGCGGCGGGCGTGCGCATCATCGGCCTTGAGGCCAGGGCCCAGCAGGTCGATGTCAGCTTCGAAGGCTCGCCGGCCGTGATGTTTGCATGGCTGCATGCGCTTGAGCGTGAAGGCGGCCGGGTACGGGACATGCAATTGCAGGTCATGGACGACCAGCTCCAGGCCAGGGTCAGTCTGGAACTGGACGAGGCATGAGGCTGATTAAGCTTCGCTTCAGCCAGCTTCGGTAGGCTGTTCCCATCGAAACCCCAACAGGACCTGACACCATGAAAGCTCGTTACCTCGCTCTGATCCTCGCCCCATTGTTCAGCACTGCCGCCCTGGCAGCCGGCTACACCGGCCCCGGCGCCCAGTCGGTGACCACCGTCGCCGCCGCCAACGATGCCGCCGACGACACCCCGGTGGTGCTGCAAGGCTACGTGACCAAGAAGATCAACAACGACGACAAGTACGAGTTCAAGGACAACACTGGCACCATCACCGTCGAGATCGATGACGAAGACCTGCCGCAGACGCCGTTCAACGACAAGACCAAGGTCAAGCTCACCGGCGAGGTGGAGAAGCACCTGATGAGCCGTGAAGTGGATGTGGACATCGTCGAGATCGTCAACTGACGAAACGGCGCAACCCTGGGGCCGCTTTGCGGCCCTTTCGCGGCACAAGGCCGCTCCTACATCGATGGTGTGGAAGACTTCGGCGGCAACCTGCTCAGGTGCAACGCCACTAGCAACGCCACCGCCAGCAGGCTGCCGATGAACAGCCCGATGCCGTTCCACCCGGCCTGGTGCCAGAACACTCCGCCCGCCGTCCCGGCCACGCTGGAACCTGCGTAATAGCAGAACAGGTACAGCGACGATGCCTGCCCCTTGGCCTTCAACGCTCGGCGGCCGATCCAGCTGCTGGCCACCGAGTGTGCGCCGAAGAAGCCGAAGGTGAATACCAGCATGCCCAGAATCACCACCGTGAGCGGGTTGGCCAAGGTCAGCAACAAGCCGCCGGCCATCACCAGGATGCTCGCCCAGAACACCTTGCGCCGGCCCAGTTTGTCCGCCAGCGCGCCCACCTGGGCGGAGCTGTAGATGCCCGATAGGTACACCACCGATAGCAGGCCCACCAAGGCTTGGTTCATGTGGTAGGGCCCTGCCAGCAGGCGATAGCCGATGTAGTTGAACAAGGTGACGAAGGCGCCCATCAGCAGGAAGGCCTCGAGGAACAGCCAGGGCAGGCCGGCATCACGAAAATGCATGGCGAAGCCGTCCAGCAGGCTGCGAGGGTTCATGGGCTGGGGACGGAAATTGCGGGATTCGGGCAGCACCTTCCAGAACACCAACGCCGCCACCAGGGCCAGGCCGCCGATGGCCAGCATCGCAGTGTGCCAGCTGACGAAGTCGATCAGCACACCGCTGATCAGGCGCCCGCTCATGCCACCGATGGCATTGCCACCGATGTACAGGCCCATGGCCAGGCCGATGTGCTGTGGATGGATTTCTTCGCTCAGGTAAGTCATGGCCACGGCGGCCAGGCCACTCAAGGCCAGCCCCACCAGTGCCCGGGTGGCCAGTACCAGCTCCCAGGTCGGCATCACCGCGCTGGCCAAGGTTGCCAGGGCGGCGCAGAGCAAGGCGCAGACCATGACCGGCTTGCGGCCGATACGGTCGGAAATCGGCCCGGTGACCAGCAGACCGAAAGCCAACATGGCGGTGGACACCGAGAGCACCAGGCTGCTCTGTGCCGCGTTGATGGAAAACTCATGGGACAGCAGCGGCATCATCGGCTGCACGCAGTACAACAGCGCGAAGGTGGCAAAGCCACCGCTGAACAACGCCAGCACGGTTTTCATGAAGGCGGGCGTGCCTTTTTCGATCCAGGCGTCGTTCGGGGCAGGCGTGGCAGGCTCGGGGTCGAGGGAAAGCGGGGCGACGACGGATTTCACGGAGAGTACCTCGGGCGCTGGGCCGGTGTTGCGTTGCAAAAAATCATATAGCTGGCTAATGAATACATCCAATATATTGTTCGACCTGTTTAAGACGTTCTGCGACTTGTTTGGGGCCGATCATGGAATTGCGTCATCTGCGGTATTTCATCGCTGTAGCTGAAGAACTGCACTTCGGTCGTGCTGCCCAGCAGCTGGGCATTTCACAACCGCCATTGAGTCAGCAGATCCAGGCCCTGGAGCAGGAACTGGGCGCGCGCCTGTTCGAGCGCACCAACCGTCGGGTCGAGTTGAGCGAGGCCGGGCGCCTGTTTCTCGACGAAGCGCGCCAAGTCCTGGCCCAGGTGGAAAAGGCTGCGGACGTTGCCCGGCGTGCGCAGTTGGGTGAGCTGGGCGAGATGAAGATCGGCTTCACCTCTTCGGCGCCGTTCACTTCGAGGATCCCCAAGGCGCTGCATGCCTTTCGCCAGCGCTTTCCCGCGGTGCACCTGAACCTGCGCGAGATGAGCAGCCGTGACGTGGCCGACGCGGTGTTCGACGAAACCATCGAGGTTGGCCTGATGCGCCCGATGGCGTTGCCCGAAGGGCTGGTGGCTACCGAACTGTTCAGCGAGCCGCTGGTGGCGGTGATCCATGCCTCCCACCCTTTGGCCCAGGGCAGCGAACAGGGGGTGTACATGCAGGCCCTGGCCAACGAGCCCTTCGTGTTCTTCCCGCGCAGCTACGGCAGCGGGTTGCATGCACAATTGCTGAGCCTGGCGCGCCAGGCCGGGTTCAGCCCGCATTTCGCCCAGGAAGCGGGCGAGGCGATGACCATCATCGGCCTGGTGTCGGCGGGGTTGGGCGTGTCGGTGTTGCCGGCGTCGTTCCAGCGCATGCGTATCGATGGCGTGGTGTACCGGACCCTGCTGGACGAGGGCGCGACGACAGCGGTGTGGCTGGTCCAGCGGCAGGCGGCAGGCTCGGCCATGGCCAGGGCGTTCGCCGAGTTGTTGACCCGGTAGGGGCACTGGCGTTCGCCGTGGCGGCTTCGGTGTCTGTGGGATCGAGCGCCGCGCGGGCGGCGCTCGATTTCACAGGCACCGCAGCGCTATAAGTGAACAGCACTACCTCGCCCAGCCGACCAGCGCCGAAACACCAGCGAGGTATTCACCCCGCCAAAGGCGAAGTTGTTGTTCATCACATGCTCATGCTGCATGGCCCGGAACCGGCCGCGCAGGTAGTCCAGCTCGCCGCAGCGGGGGTCGATGTGGTCGAGGTTCAGGGTATGCACGTATTGGTCGCGGTTCATCATCTCGATGCTGAACCAGGACTCCAGCGCCCCGCAGGCCCCCAGGGTATGCCCGAGGAAGCTCTTTTGCGAACTGATGGGCATGCGCGGGCCGAACAGCTCATGGGTGGCCAGCGTCTCGGCGATGTCGCCTTGCTCGGTGGCGGTGCCATGGCCGTTGACGTAGCCGATGGCCTCGGGCCCAAGGCCTGCATCCTCCAGCGCCAGTTCCATGGCCCGGCGCATGGTGGCCTGTTCGGGGCGGGTGATGTGCTGGCCGTCGGCGTTGCTGCCGAAACCGACGATCTCGGCATGGATACGAGCGCCCCGGGCCAGGGCGTGCTGCAACTCCTCGAGCACCAGCATGCCGGCGCCTTCGCCCACCACCAGGCCATCCCGTGCATTGTCGTAGGGCCGTGGGGTCAGGGATGGGGTGTCGTTCTTCAGGCTGGTGGCGTACAGCGCGTCGAAGACCATGGCCTCGCTGGGGCACAGTTCCTCGGCGCCGCCGGCGAGCATGAGCGGCAGGCGCCCGTACTTGATCGCCTCGTACGCATAGCCGATGCCCTGGCTGCCGCTGGTGCAGGCACTGGACGTAGGGATCAGGCGCCCGGTGAGGCCGAAGAAGATGCTGATGTTGGCCGCGGTGGTGTGCGGCATCATGCGTACGTAGGAGTTGGCGTTCAGGCCATCGGCCTTGGAATTGAGCAGCATGTTGCCGAAGGCCTTGATCTCTTCGGTGCTGCCGATCGACGAGCCGCAGGCGACTCCCATGCGGCCATCACGGATGCTCGGGTCGTCGAGCAGCCCGGCGTCGAGCAGTGCCTGTTCGGCAGCCGCCACCGCCAGGCGGGACACGCGGCCCATGCTGCGCAGTTGCTTGCGGGTCCAATGCGCGGGCACCTGGAAGCTATCCACGGGCCCGCCCAGGCGGGTATTGAGTTCCTCGAAACGGTCCCATTCGTCCATGCGCCGGATCCCGCTGCGGTTGGCGGCGAACTGCGCAGCGATGCTGGCCCAGTCATTGCCCAGGGCGGTGATGCCGGCCATGCCGGTAACCACGACGCGACGCATCAGCACAGCCCTCCGTTGACCGCCAGGACCTGGCGGGTGATGTAGGCGGCTTCGTCCGACATCAGGAAGTTCACCGCGCCCGCCACTTCCTCGGGCGTGCCCATGCGCTGCGCCGGGACCATCTTGAGCAGTTCCTCCACCGGCACCTGTTCGTCGAGCATGGCGGTGTCGATCAGGCCCGGCGCCACGCAGTTGACCGTGATGCGGCGCTTGCCCAGCTCGATGGCCAGCGCCTTCGCCGCACCGATCAGGCCGGCCTTGGAAGCGCTGTAGTTGACCTGGCCACGGTTGCCGATCAGGCCGGACACCGAGGTGATGCAGACGATCCGGCCAGGGGCGCGGCGGCGGATCATCGGCATGATCAGTGGGTGCAGCACGTTGTAGAAACCGTCGAGGTTGGTGCGCATGACCGTGTCCCAATCGTCCTCGGTCAGCGCCGGGAAGGCGCCGTCACGGGTCAGCCCGGCGTTGCACACCACACCGTAATAGGCGCCATGGGCTTCGACATCGGCCTCGAGCGCCGCGGCACAGCCGCCTCGGTCGGCCACGTCGAACTGCAAGACCCGCGCCTGGCGGCCCAAGGCACGGACTTCGCCGGCGACCGCTTCGGCCTCGTCTCGCGCGCTGCGGCAATGCAGGGCCAGGTCGAAGCCGGAGCGGGCCAGGCGCAGGGCGATGGCGCGCCCGATTCCTCGGCTGGAACCGGTGACCAGGATGGTGTCAGTCATGCTGCGACTCCTCCGGGCCCGCCTCGGCCAGGTAGCTGGCAGCTTGCGGCGGGCGATAGACATTCAGGCGGGCGCTGGCATGGATGCCTTCGCCGCGCAGGTGACATTCGAACACGCCCATGCCGCCCTCGTCCTCGAGGGAGCGCAGGGCATGGATGTGCAACTGCGCACCGGCGGGAAACGCCTCGACATTGCATTCGAACTTGCGCGTACCGAGCAGAAAACCCATTTCCACGGGACGCCCCTGGCGGCGTGCCTGGCAGCCGGCATAGGCCGCCACGCTCTGGGCCATCAGTTCCAGGCCAAGCCAGGCGGGCAGGCTGCCGTCGGCCCGGTTGAACTGGCCATCGGGGCGAACCGTCGTGCAGGTGTGGATCTGCTCGTCGTCGCAGCTGTCGATGCGCTCGATGAGGATCATGTCCCCGGCGTGGGGCAGCAGTTCGGCCAAGGGCCAGGTGATCATGGGGCATCTCCGAGAATCAGGCTGACATTGTTGCCACCGAAGGCGAACGAATTGCTCATCAGCCGGCGCGGCCCGTGCGCCGGCAAGCGCTGGCGGCCATCGACCAGGTTCAGGGCCGGCAAGGCCGGGTCGGGCTGGCCATCCCAGCAATGGGGCGGCAACAGGCCCTGCGGGTTGTGCCGGCTCAGGCTCAGCCAGCAGAACGCGGCTTCCAGCGCGCCGGCGGCGCCCAGGGTATGGCCGGTCATGGGCTTGCTGGAGGAGCAGGGCAGATGGTTGCCGAACAGGCTGTGCACGGCCAGGCATTCCATGGCGTCGTTGTGCATGGTGGCGGTGCCGTGCAGGTTCAGATAATCGACCTGCCCTGGCGTCAGGCCTGCATTGTCCAGTGCTTTGCGCATGGCCTGCAAGGCGCCCTTGCCGCTGGGGTCCGGTGCCGAGATATGGAACGCATCGGAGCTGGCGCCAGCGCCGAGCAGGGCGATGCCGTGCCCTTCGGGTGTCGCTTGGCGGGTCATCAGGAACAGGGCGGCTCCTTCGCCGATATTGATACCGTCGCGGTTGGCCGAGAGCGGGTTGCAGCGCTGCGCGCTGACGGCCTCCAGGGCGGTGAAGCCGTTGAGCGTCAGGCTGCAGAGGCTGTCCACGCCACCGCACAGCACGGCATCGCACAGGCCCAGGTCGAGCAGGCGCCGTGCGCTGAGCAGCGCGCGACCGCTGGAGGTGCAAGCGGTGGACAACACGTAGGCAGGGCCTTGCAGGCCCAGCCAGGCCGCCAGGAAGTTCGCCGGCGCGCTGAGCTCCTGCTGGTCGTAGCGGTAGTCGGCTGGGAAGCGGCCCGCCTGGAGGTAATGGGCGATGCCGGTGGTGGCTTCGGCGATCCCCGAGGTGCTGGTGCCCAGCACTACGCCGACCCGTTGTGGGCCATGGCGCTCGAGGGCTTGCCGGATGGCCGGTTCGATCTGCAAGGCGGCGGCCAGCAGCAGCTGGTTGTTGCGGCTCTGGTGGCCGGGCAGCGGCAGCTCGGGCAGTGGCCCGGTCACGGCACCGACCGGCAGGCGGCGCCCAGGCACCCAGTCGTCCTGCAGCTGCATGCCGGAGCAGTCGCCGGCAAAAAGCCTGCGGGCCACGTCGGCCTGGCCGTGCCCGAGGGCACAGACCAGGCCCAGGGCGTCGAGGAAGGCGGTCATGGTGCGTTCTCGTTGGGCAAGGGGGAAACGTGGTAGCGCAGGCCTTGATCGAGGGCCAGGGTGAAGTCGTCGGCACTGCGATAGGTGACGCGCCAGCGGTCTGGCAGGCGACGTTGCTGGTCGTGGCCGATGGCCCGGGGGTAAAGCCGGGACAGTTGGGCCTCAGGGGTCAAGGCGAACAGCATGGCGGCGAACAGCTCGCGGGCGGCAGGGTTCGGCGGCAGCAGGCCGTCGGCTTGCCACTGCTGGCCTTCGAGCAACTGGCGCGCCTGGGGAACGCCCAGCAGGTCCAGCAGCGACCAGCGCAGATGGCCGTCTTCACGCTGGATCACCAGCAACCAGTCCTGGCGTTGGCCGCCTTGTTCCTGCTGCACATGGAACTGGCGCGGCAGCTCGAGCGGGGGCAGTTGCTCGGGCAGGGGCGGCTGCCAGGTGCAGGCACCGAGCAGCAACAGCATCATCACGGTCAACAGGTGTTTCATGGCGCGATGTCCCCTCGCTCGCGGCTCGCCGCCCAAGGCGCCAGCAGGAAGCTGAACACCAGCCCCAGGCTCACGGCCAGGCCGAAGTTGCTCACTGCCGGCGTGCTGGACAGCGCCAGCAGGCCGAACGACAACCAAGTGGTGGCCGCCGCCAGCAAGGTGCCCAGCAGGCTGACCGCGGTACCGCCGATGCGCTCATGCATCAGGATGGCATAGTCCACGCCGATGGCGGTCACCAGCAGCAGGCCGAACAGGCTGAACAGGGTCAGTGGCTGCCCTAGCCAGCCGAGGCAGGCCAGGCTGCACAGCGCCGCCAGTAGCGGCAGGGCGACGATGCGCAAGGCCGCGCCCAGCCCGAAGGGCAGCACCAGCAGGACCAGGATCAGCCCACAGGACAGCAGCTTGAGTTCGGCGGCGCTGACCTGGGTGGCGGCGAACAGCTGGTTGAGTTCACCCAGCCGGTCGACCAACTGCACACCCGGCAGGTCCTGGGCCTGCAGGCGAAGCAAGGCGACATCGCCCTGGCCTTGCAGGCTGACGACGGCGGCCACGCCATCGTCGGTGCGGCCCAGCCACAGTGGCCGCCAGGCTTCGCCCAGCGGGCCGGCGAGTACCTGGTCGATCGTCAGCAGGGGCAAGGCCTGCAGCTGCTGCAGTTCGCCGCGCAAGGCTGTTTCAGGCACCCCTAGGGCCAACAGGGGTTGCCAATGGTCGGGCAACTGCCCCAAGGCCTGCTGCAACTGCCGTTGCTGCGCCGGGCTGGCCACCCGCTGGCTGAGCGTCATGTAACCCTTGAGCTTGCCCAGGTCGACCAGTTCATCGAGCTTGCCGGCCAGTGTCTGCAGGCGCTCGAGCAGCTGTGTTTCATCACTGGCGCGCACCAGGTAGAACTGGCTGGTCGGCTGGTAGCCGGTGATCCGGGCCACGGCCTGGGCTTCTTCGAGCAGCTGTGGCGGTGCACCGACCCACTGGCGGATGTCGTTTCGCGTCTGCAGTTGCCACAAACCTGTAGCGCAGAACGCCAGCAGCAGGGCAAGCAGGGCGGCGCTCGGTACCTTGGCCAACACGCGTTCGCGCAGGTCGGTCAGCATCTGGGCGATACGCAGCGGCCAGCGCGCCGGGCGCAGCTGCGTGCCGCCGAGCAAGGCCGGCAGCAGGCACACCGCACTCAGGTAGGCGCCGACCAGGCCGGCGGCGGAAAACGCTGCGATCTGGGTCAGCGCCGGGAAGGGTGTGAAGGCCAAGGCCAGGTAGCCGATGCAGGTGGTCGCCAGGCTCAGGCTCAGCCCGGGCAAGGTCAGGCGCACGGCTGTCCAGCTGTGCCAGGGGCGCAGGCTCCAGCTCTTGGACAGGTAGTGCAGCGGGTAGTCCACCGCCACGCCGATCAGGCTCGAACCCAGCACCAGGGTCATGACATGCACGCGGCCGAACAGGGCCGTGCAGATCACCGTGCCGAACAGCATGCCCACCAGCACCGGCACGAAGGCCAACAGCACCCGCCAGCGGCGGAAGGCCAACAGCAATAGCAGCAGGATGCCCAGCGTGGCGCCGCCGCCCACCCAGGTGATTTCCCGGCTGGCCTGGCGTTGGCCGCTGGCCGCATGCAGCAGGCCGCTGGCAGCCAGCAGTTGGGCGCCTTGCTGTTCGGCCAGCTGGCGGCCGCTGGCGAGCAGGTCGGCGACCTGCAACGGCAGCTGCAGGTCGAAGGCATCGCCGCGGGTGCTGGCGCGCAGCATTACCCAGTGCCTGCCGCCTGCCTCGGCGACCAGGGCGCCGCTGGCCGTGTCCAGCTCGACATTGGCGGGTTTGGCTTGGCTGGCCTGGACGCGCGCACCCAGGCCCAGCCAGTCGTCCTGGTTGGCCAGCAAGCTGAAGCCTGCGAACGGATCGAACAGCGCCTGCACGCGTTGTTCGATGAAGGTGTCGGGCTGTGCCAGCAGCTGTTGGCGGTCGGTGGCGCCGAGCATCGCCAGGCGGCCTTGCAGCACCTGGGCGCGTATGGCCTGCAGGTCGGTCTGCAGGTTCCATTGCACCTGCTCGAAGAGGCCGCTGGCCTGCCACTGGCCTGCCAGGCGCTCAGCCAGGCCCAGCGCCTGCTGGCGATCGGCATGGCCGACCAGTACCAGCAGCTGGCGGTTGAGCGGCGCTTGCATGCGCTGTTCGGCGCGCGCGACCAGCTCGTCCTGCGCAGCCCCTGGCACCAGGGTCATCAGGTCAGCGGAAACGGGAGCGCCGCGATGCCATTGCCAGCCTGCCAGAGCGAGCACGGCCAGCAAAAGGGCCAGGAACAGCCTGGGCAGCAGTCGTTCAGTCGGCAAAGTCACTGCGCTCCGAATCGCTCAAGGCCGTGGCGCCGGTGCTGCCAGGCATGCGCAGCACGGTGCTGTCGCCCTGGGTTTCGGCCAGCACGATACGCTCCACGAAACGCCCGCCGGCAATATCGATGTGGGTGAACACCTGCTTGAGCAGCAACGAACGAGGCACCAGGTGCAATTGCCAGTGTTCGGCATCGCCGGTGAGGCTCAGTTCGAAGTCGCGCTGCAGGCCACTGCTGTCGCCTTGCAGCACGGCGAAGAACAGGCGGTTCTGCTGCGCCCCGGCACTCTGGCTGGGCAGCTTCTGCCAACCACTGGCGTCGCGCCGGGCTATGCCGTCGGCGGTGATGCGGTAATCCTGGCGCAGCGGTGTCTGCAGCAGCCAGAGCAGCCCGTGGTCGCGGGCCAGGACGAAGCGGCCCTGGCTCACCAGCGGTTGGGGCAGGGCGCGCAAGTGCTTCTCCTGGACGAAGGGGCCCTTCACCACTGCCGATGCACCGAGCTGTTTTTGCAGATCATCCAGGCTGAACGCCATGGCCTGCGGGCCGGCCAGCAGCAAGGCGGCCATCAGCAGGTAACCCGCCAGGCGCCTCATGCCAGCACCTTGTCGACGGCATCGAGCATGGCCTGGGGCGAGGCCAGCTGCATTTCGCCGCTGGCGATGTGCACCGCGACCTGCACCGTGCTGGCGCGGGTCATGCGCTCGCCGCTGAGTGCATCGCTGATCAGGTAGTTGATCTTCAGGCGGTGCTCCCATTCCACCAGGCTGGCGCGCACCTTCAGGCGTTGGCCGAAGGTGGCGCCGCGAATGTAGCGCAGTTGCAGGTCGATCACCGGCCACATGTAGCCGCTGGCTTGCATGCGCGGGTAGTCGTGGCCCAGGCGTTCGAGCAGAGCGCAACGGGCCACTTCCAGGTACTTGACGTAGTGGCCGTGCCAGACGATGTGCATGCTGTCGACATCGAAGAAGGGCACGAGGATCTCCGTGTCCACATGGAATACCCCAGGCTTACGCATGCAGCCTCCAGTGGCGTTCGCCGATACGCGCCAGGCACAGGCGCAGTTCGCGCTCCAGGGCGCGGTCCTCGGTGACGGGGGCGAAGTCCTGCAGCAGGGCGGCATGCATGCTTGCCAGTGCCGGCGGCAACGGGTTGGCATCGGCCGCACGGCCGCGCAGCCATACCCCCTGGTTGGCGGCCAACAGCGTCGCGGCGGCTACCTGTTCGCTCAGCTCCAGCACGCGCAAGGCATCCCGGGCGGCGATGGTGCCCATGCTCACCTTGTCCTGGTTATGGCATTCGGTGGAGCGCGAGAACACGCTGGCTGGCAGGGTCAGCTTGAGGGCCTCGGCGGTCCAGGCACTGGCGCCGATCTGCACGGCCTTGAAGCCATGGTTGAGCATTGCGCGCTCGGGCTCGGCACCGGACAGGTTGCTGGGCAGGCCATGGTTGTAGCGCTCGTCCACCAGCAGCGCCAGCTGGCGGTCGAGCAGGTCGGCGACATTGGCTACCAGGGTCTTGAGGCTGTCCATGGCGAAGGCGATATGGCCGCCGTAGAAATGCCCGCCATGCAGCACCCGTTCGGCATCGCCGTCGATGATCGGGTTGTCGTTGGCGCTGTTGAGCTCGGTCTCGATGAAGCTGCGCAACCAGCCCAGGCTGTCGGCCAGCACGCCCAGCACATGGGGCGCGCAACGCAGCGAGTAGCGATCCTGCAAGCGGTGCAGGGGCGCCGTCGGGGCCTCGATGGCCAGGTCCTGGCGCAACCAGGCGGCGACCTGGTTCTGGCCGGGGTGTGGCTTGGCGGCGAACAGGCGCTCGTCGAAGTGTTCAGGGTTGCCTTGCAAGGCGATGACGTTCAGCGCCGTGATGCGCGTGGCCAACTGCAGCAGGTAATCAGCGCGGGCATAGGCCAGGCAGGCCAGACCGGTCATCACCGCGGTGCCGTTCATCAGCGCCAGGGCTTCCTTGGGGCGTAGCACCAAGGGCTGCCAGCCCAGCTCGCGGTGCACATCGGCGCTGTCGCGGCGCTGCCCCCGGTACATCACCTCGCGCTCGCCCGACAGGGCTGCAGCGACGTAGGACAGCGGTGTCAGGTCGCCACTGGCGCCGACCGAGCCTTCCTCGGGAATCAGCGGCAGGATGTCGTGCTCGAGAAACGCCTGTAGGCGCTCCAACAACGCCACGCGCACCCCCGACATGCCGTGGCTCAGCGAGCGCAGCCGGGCCGCCAGCACCGCCCGTGTGGCCGGCGCGTCGAGCAGCCGGCCAAGGCCACAGCCGTGGAAGGTGTACAGGTGGCGCGGCAAGGCCTCGACATGCTCCAGCGGCACGGCCACCACGCAGGAGTCGCCATAACCGGTGGTGACCCCGTAGATCACCCCTTCCTTGTCCAACAGGCTGTCGACGAAACGCGCGCCGCGGGCGATGCGTTCGCGGTACGCGGCATCTGCCTGCAACAGTGGGCGGGCGTGGCGTTGGCTCAAGGCCAGGATGTCCTCGATGGCGAGCGGGGCCTCGCCAAAGGTCACGGGCTCATGGGGATGCGTCGTCATCGTCGTTCCAGAAAGGGTAGAAGTTGAACCACTGGCCAGGGGCCTGCAGACAATAATGGCCCAGGCGGGCGGCATAGCGCCCGGCCCATTCGGCAATCACCTGCTCGCGCAAGTCGCGGCGCCACTGCAGGCGTTCGGCGAAGGGCTCCAGGGTGATCCGGTAGCGGCCTTGGTGCTTGAGGCAGAACAACAGGTTGACCGGGCAGCCCAGCAGGCCCGCCAGCAGCCAGGGGCCTTGGGGGAAGGCCGCCCGGTGGCCGAGAAAATCCACGGCCACGGTGCGGCTGCCGTGCAAAGGCACACGGTCGCCGGCGATGGCCAGCCATTCGCCGCGTTCCAGGCGCTCGGACAGTTGCAGCATGATCGCCGGGTCCAGCTCGCTGACCTGGATCAGCCGCAGGTGGCTGGCGCCGGCCTCGCCCAGCAGGCGATTGAAGCGTTCGGCATGGCGGGTGTGCACCAGCACGTTCATGGTCACCCGCTCGCCCAGCTCTGCCAGGGCCCGGCAGACTTCCAGGTTGCCCAAGTGCGCGCCCACCAGCATCTGCCCGCGGCTGCCGCGCAATTGCCGGCGCAGCTGGCTGGGGTCGTGGATCTCGATATCTTCCAGGCGCAGCCGGCCGTTCCAGGCGTCCAGCTTGTCCAGCAAGGCGTCGGCGAAGGCCATGAACTGGCCGAACACCCGCCCATGGGTGGGTGCCGGTACCTGGCCGTCGCTCCAGGCGGCCAGCCGTTGCTGGTACTGCCAGGCGCTGCGCCGGGCCTTGCGACCGAACAGGAAGAAATACAGCACGATGCCGTGGATCAACGGGCTGAGCAGGCGTCGGCCGAGCAGGCGCACCAGCACGGCGGTCAGCTTCATCAGCCAGAAGCTGCCGCGTTCGCGCTGTTCGGCCCAGTGCCGGGAAGGGTGGCTCATCGTCGCCACCTGCGCCACAGGATCCGCGGTGCGCGCAGCAGCATGCCGAAGAACAGCCGGGCGTGCATCCGCGAGATCAGCACGTTGTCGTGCAGCAGGCGAAAATGCGAGACGCCATCGCTCGGGTAATGCACCCGGATCGGCCGCCAGCGCATCGGTTGCCCGCGCCAGGCCAGGCGCACCAGGATCTCCGTGTCGAAATCCATGCGCCGCCCGAGGCGTACCCTGTCCAGCAACGCCAGGGTGGGGACGAGCGGGTACACGCGAAACCCGCACATCGAGTCCGGGATGGCCAGCGACAAGGTGTTGATCCACACCCAGACGTGGGTCAGGTAGCGCGCATAGAGGCGCCCCTTGGGCACGCTGGCGTCGTACTGTGGATAACCGCACACCAGGGCCTGTGGGCAAACCCTCGAGTCGGCCAGGAATGCGTGGACATCGGCAAGGTCGTGCTGGCCATCGGCGTCCACCTGCAAGGCATGGGTGAAGCCCAGCCGGGCCGCTTCGCGCAGGCCGGCCATCACCGCGCCACCCTTGCCCTGGTTGACGGCCAGGCGCACCAGGAACACCTGTTCCTGCCTGGCCAGCTGGTCCAGGACCAGGGCGCAGGGCCGGTGGCTGGCATCGTCCACCAGCACGCAGGGCAACCCGGCGCCCAGCACTTGGGCCACCACCGCGGGTACCGCGTGCTCGTGGTCGTACACCGGGATCACCGCGCAAGGCCTATGCACCGTTGGGCTCCAGGAGAATGCGGCCGCTGGAACAGGCCTGGCCGTTGCTGGCGTAGGTGAAGTAGAGCTTGCCGCGCTGGGCCTCGTAGCGCAGGGTCAGCTCCAGCTCGTCGCCTGGGCGAACCAGTTGCTGGAACTTCAGCACTTCCATGCCGGCGAAGCGCAGCCCTTGCGGCAGCAGGGGCGTGGCCAGGGTCATGGCCCAGTCGACCTGCACCACGCCGGGCAGAATGGGGGTGGTGGGAAAGTGCCCGGTGAAGCAGGCCAGGTCCGCCGGTACCGCCAGGCGCAGGCTCAGTTGCTGGTCGTCAGGTGTCGCCTGGAGCACGTCCGGAGCATTGTTGCGTGGGGCCTGCAGTAGTGCTTGGACCTGCGCCTGGGGCAGCTTGCCCTGGCCGTTGAGCGGCAGCTGCCGCAGCAGGCGCCAGCGCCGTGGCAGGGCCAGGCTTTCGCAATGTTGCGCCAGGTGCTGGCGCAGCGTATCGAGCAGGGCGCGACGCCCCTGGGTACGCAGCTGGTGCAGGCCGGCGGGGCTGGGCACGAGCAAGGCGCCGAGAAACGCACGGCCTTGCTGCACAACGCCCAGTCGCGCTTCGCTGACCCATTCGTGGGCGCACAGCGCCTGCTCCAGCAGCGGCAGCGAGATGCGCTTTTCTTCGAGCTTGACGATGCGGTCCAGGCGCCCAAGCAGGTGGAATCGGCCATCGTCGGTGAACTGCACGGCATCGGCGGTGTGTTCGACATGGCCGTGCGGCAGGTAGGGCGAGGCGACGCACAGGGCGCCATCCGCCGATTGGCTCAGGGTAATGCCTTCGAACGGACGCCATGGGGCATCGCCCTCGCGCCAGGCGATGCCACCGGTCTCGGAGCTTCCGAGGATTTCCACCGGCCACTGGCCCAGGCGCCGATGCAACTGCTGCGCGGCGTCCCCGGGCAGGGCGCCGCCGGAGGAGAACACCCGGCGCACCTGGCCCAGGGCCGGCCAATCGAGGTTGTCGCCCATGCGCTTGAGCAGTGCCGGGCTTGCCACCCAGGCGAAGCCCGGCTGTTCGCGGCTGGCACATTGCAGGTCTTCCGGGAAGGGCAACTGGCGACGCAGGAAGCCGCGCCCTGCGCACAGCGGCCAGAGGACGCGGAACAACAACCCATAGATGTGTTGTGTGGCGACGCTGCCGATGATCCAGGCATCGCCCAGGTCGGCGCCCCAGAGGCGCTCGAGGGCTTGTACTTCGTTGGCCAGCTGGCGCAGTTGCTTGTCGATGCGCTTGGGCTCGCCGCTGGATCCTGAGGTGCACAGGCTGATCCGGCAGGCGTCCAGGTCCAGGTCGGCAGGTGCCAGCGGTACGCCTGAAAGCGATGCCAGGCTATGGTCGCCTGGCTCGTCGCTGAGCCACAGCTCGACCTGGGCGCTCCAGCGCGCCCGGGTCTGTGCCTGCAGGTCGGCGGGCAGCAGTACCTGGGCCCCGGCTCGCCAGGCGCCCAGCAAGGCGATGGCCAGTTCGCCGGCATCCTCCAGATGCACCGCCAGGCGCTGCACGCCACGTTCGCGCAGGCCGCCTGCCAGGCACAGGGCGGCCTGGCAGAGGGTGGCGTGGTCCAGCGCAGGCGCGCGGGTAACGACCCGGGGGGCGGCCTGTGGCTGCAGCAAGTGCTGGGGTTCGATCCAGTTCATGAGCGTGCTCGCATACGTTGCCTGGCCAGCCATTCCACGGCGAACAGCAGGCCCATGGCCAGATAGGCGATCAGGCCGTTGTAGAGGGTCCACCAGGCCAGCGGCGCCCATAGGGTCAGGCCTGCGGCGATCAGCCCGTTGGCCAGGAAGAACAGGCACCAGACCTGCGTCACCCGGCGTGTGTAGGCAATGGCGGCGGCAGGCAGCTGCGGCTCGCGCAGGCGTGCCAGGCGTTCCACCAACGGTGGCCCGTACCTGAGGCTGGAGGCGAACAGCGCCAGCAGGAACCCATTGACCAGCACCGGGTACCAGCGCAGCAGCTGGCGGCTGTCGGACAGTGCCAGCAGCCCGCAGAAGGCCAGGGCGATGGTGGTCATCCACAGGTTGCCGGGCCGGCGCGGCGCGCCCAGGGCGCGGGCCAGCCACAGTGCGGCGAGCACCAGGGCGAACTGCCAGGGGGCGAAACGGGCCAGGCCATAGTGTACGGCGAAGGGGTAGAGCACCCCGGCCAGCACCAGGCCGAGGCCGACCAGGCGCTTCATGCGGCGGAATTCACCAGGCGGTGCACCGCCTCGACCACATCCTCTACGGTGCGCACGGACTTGAAGTCCTCGGCGGTGATCTTCTTGCCGGTCTGGCGCTTGATATGGTCGATCAAATCGATGGCGTCGATGCTATCGATTTCCAGGTCCTGATAGAGGTGGGACTCCGGGCGGATGCTGGCCGGATCGAGCTCGAACAGCTCGACCAGGGCATCGCGCAGGAGGTTGAAGATGGCTTCGCGGTTTTGCATGGTGCGGTCTCAGGCAGCCTGTCGGGCAGTGATGAATGCCGCCAAGGTGGCGACATTGGTGAAATGGGAGCGGGTGTCCTTGGCGTCGGCATCGATCTTGATGCCAAAGCGTTTCTGCAGGGCCAGGCCGAGTTCGAGGGCATCTACCGAGTCCAGGCCCAGGCCTTCGCCGAACAGTGGCTGCTGGTCATCGATGTCCTGGACGCCGATGTCCTCCAGGCCCAGGGCGTCGATGATCAGTTGCTTGATGTCACGGTGCAGGTTGTGTGGATCGCTCATCGTCGGCGAGCTCCTTGAAGAAGTACTGGTGCAGGTAGTCGTTGAGGCGGCGCGAGGCCACCGGTGCCGGGCCCAGCGCGGCGAAGGTGGCCGGGTCGATGTCGGCGCCGACGCGCAGGCGAAAGTGCACGCGGCGGTGCGGGATGCGGTACCAGGGCTCATGTTTGGTCAGTGTGCTGGGGCTGACGCTGATCGTCACCGGTGTGATGATTTTCGCACCGCGCAGGGCGATGGCCGCGGCGCCACGATGAAAGGCCGGGGGCTGGCCGGGCGGGGTGCGGGTGCCTTCGGGGAAGATGATCAGCGGCTGGCCCTGGCGCAGGGTCGCGGCAGCGGTTTCCAGCATCTGCAGGCTGCCGTCGTTGCCGATATAGCCCGCTTCACGCACCGGGCCGCGGGTGAATGGGTTGTCGAACAGGCTCTGCTTCACCACACAATTGGCGTTGCGCGCCAGGCCGATGAGGAACACCACGTCGATCAGCGAGGGGTGGTTGGCGATGATCAGCTGGCCGGGGCGCCCCAGGCGCTCGGCCCCTTCCACCTCATAGGTCAGCACGCCGGTGACGCGCATGAAGCGGATGAAACGCCAGAACAGCCCGCCGATGGTGTGTCGGGCACGGCGCTGATGACGCGCCACGCCACCGGGCAGGCAGGCCAGCAACGGGAATACCAGCACGCGCAGGCACAGGCTGCCGACACCGAAAGCGGCGAAGCTCAGCGCGGTCGCCAGCAGGCGCCAGGGGTAGGCGTCCGTTGGCCTGTTCACGCGAGCCGAAGCCAGTTCCATGACCGCAGGGCTCCTGGGTGGGTGAGTCGGGCCTGACCGGTGAGCAGGTTCTTCAGCCAGTTCAGGGCGTGGGGCAGGGGGGCGGGTGTGGCGTTGCTGCCGGGGGCCATGTCCAGGCGCCACTGGCTACCCGGGGTGAGCAACAGGCCGAGGGCATAGCTGAAGGGCACATCTTCGACCGATGGGCTGTAGGCCTCGGGTGGCGTCTCCTCGGCCACGATCAGCAGCACTGCCGGTGCACCGTCGTGCAGCAGGCCGGCAGCCTCCAGCAGGCCTTGCTCGAAACCATCGCCTGCGGCGGCCAGGGCGGTCATCTCGCAGGTCTGGCCACGGATGATCGACCATAGCCCGATCACCGCGTTATGCACCGAGAGGCTGAACTGCGTGGGCGAAAGTGGCTGGCCCTGGGCGAGTTCACTGAGCATGGAGAAGGTGCGCGGGGTTTCGCCATGGCGTGAGGCGTATACCAGCGGCAGCGCGTCGTGGCCCTCGGCCAATGGCCAGCCGACGGCGAACGCCATGCGTGCCAACGGGCCCAGGCGCCTGCGTTGCAGGGCTGGCAGGAACGAAACGTCCGGCGCCGGGCCGTCGCCCTGCGGCAGTGACCTACCCTCGGCCCAGGCACGCCAGTCGGCAGGCGTCTGCAGGCCAGGGGCCCAGGCGCGCCATTGGCTGATGTTGAAAGTGATCACGATGTGTCTGGTTCCCGCCCTGAAAGACTTCCTTTGGCCAAGGAGTGCGTCGGAACAATGACCTGACAGGGATTGGTGCTCGTCGAGTGGCGCGCATTATCCCGGTGCAGGCGATCTGTAGCAAATACCCGTTGGACAATGGCAAACGGGCAAGTCGCCGGCTAGGGATGAAGGTTCTATCGTTTGCCGGCATTTTCCGATGAACGGTGTAAGCCATATATCGGCCTGCAGGTAGGAAGGTTGAGGCAGGCGGTACTGGTCATTGTCATGCGCGGGCCACATACTCGGGCATTCGTTGATACACGGAGGTCTCCCATGCGGCGCGTGGTATTCAATCAGAAAGGTGGCGTTGGCAAGTCGAGCATTGCCTGCAACCTGGCGGCGGTCAGCGCCAACGAAGGCTACCGGACCTTGCTGGTGGACTTGGATGCCCAGGCCAACTCGACCCAGTACCTCACCGGGCTCACCGGCGAAGACATCCCCATGGGTATCGCCGATTTCTTCAAGCAGACCCTGTCCAGCGGGCCGTTCGCCAAGAAGAACCGGGTGGATATCTACGAAACGCCGTTCGACAACCTGCACGTGGTCACCGCCACGCCGGAGTTGGCCGACCTGCAGCCCAAGCTCGAGGCCAAGCACAAGATCAACAAGCTGCGTAAGTTGCTCGACGAGCTCGACGAGGACTACGAGCGGATCTACATCGACACCCCACCTGCGTTGAACTTCTATGCCGTGTCCGCACTGATCGCTGCTGACCGCGTGTTGATTCCCTTCGATTGCGACAGCTTCTCGCGCCAGGCCCTGTACGGGCTGCTGGCGGAGATCGAGGAACTGCGGGACGACCACAACGAGGAGCTGGTGGTCGAAGGTATCGTCGTCAACCAGTTCCAGTCACGGGCCAGCCTGCCGCAGCAGATGCTCGACGAGCTGCTGGCCGAGGGCCTGCCGGTATTGCCGGTGTACCTGGGCAGTTCGGTGAAGATGCGCGAGTCGCACCACGCCAGCTTGCCGCTGATCCATCTGGAGCCGCGGCACAAGTTGACCCAGCAGTTTGTCGAGTTGCATGCGTTGCTCGAAGAAAACGCCTAGACCCCCTGGCTACGCAACCACTCCAGCAACGACTGGAGGGGAAATGCCCCGGCCTGGCGACCGACTTCGCGGCCGTTCCTGAACAGGATCAGGCTGGGGATCGAGCGGATGCCCAGCTGCCCGGCCAGGTTGCGGTTGGCCTCGCTGTCGAGCTTGGCCAGGCGGCAGCGGCCGGTGAGCTGGCGGGCGGCCTGTTCGAAGACCGGAGCGAAGGATGTGCACGGGCCGCACCAGTCGGCCCAGACATCGAGCAACAGGGGCAGGTCGCCTTTGATCTGGCTGGCGTAGCTGCGCTCGGTAAGGTCGAAGGGCTTGCCCAGCAGTACGTCCTGTTTGCAGCGGCCGCATTTGGGGGCATCGCCCAGTCGCTCGGACGGCAGGCGGTTGAGGCCGTTGCAGTGGGGGCAGGGGATTAGCATTGGGTCGGACATGGTGTTTCCTCTTCAAGTCTTGCGCGCCCCTTGGAGCGGCCTTGTGCCGCAATGGGGCGCGAAGCGGTCCTGATCCGGTAAGCGCGTTTTTCCTGATGCACCGCGTTCGCTGGTCCTAGGGCCGCTGCGCGCCCCATCGCGGCGCAAGGCCGCTCTACAGGGGAGCGTGATCATCAGGACGAGCAGCTGATTTCCAGGTGCTTGCCCCACTCGGGCGGGCGCTCGGCATAGGCTTGCATCCCCGGTTGCTCCTCGAATGGTTTGCACAGCACTTGGTGCAAGCGCCGCACTTCGCTGTAGTCCCCGGCTTCGGCCGCTTCGATGGCCTTTTGCGCCAGGTAGTTGCGCAGGATGTACAGTGGGTTGACCGCATGCATGCGCGCGCGCCGGCCTTCGGCATGGGTGGGTTCGCGTTCACAGCGGGCCAGGTAGTCCTGGCCCCACGCATCGAAACCGGCCAGGTCGATGAAGTCGTCGCGTACCACCTTCAGGGCCTCTGCCAGCGGTCGGTCGCCCAGCTTGCGGAAGAACAGGTTGTAGTCCACACCGCCGCTTTGCATGCGTTGCAGCAGGCGCTCGACCAGTGCCATGTCGTCGTCCTCGGCGGTGGTCAGGCCCAGGCGCCGGCGCATGAGGTCCAGGTAGTGGGCCTGGTACAGCGGCAGGAACAGCCCCAGGGCCTCCTTGAGCGGCTCCACTTCGATCACGGTGGTCAGGGCCTGGGCCAGGGCGCTCAGGTTCCAGTGGGCGATGGGCACC
Source organism: Pseudomonas sp. p1(2021b) (assembly GCF_020151015.1). Lineage (NCBI taxonomy): Bacteria > Pseudomonadati > Pseudomonadota > Gammaproteobacteria > Pseudomonadales > Pseudomonadaceae > Pseudomonas > Pseudomonas sp. p1(2021b). The sequence continues at coordinate 4,778,369 of NZ_CP083746.1, read as the reverse complement.
TGGTTGGAATAGCTGTAGCGGCCGCGGTCATCGGAGTGGTTGCAGATGAAGTTGGCGTCGAAATCGTCGAGGAAGGCGTATGGGCCGAAGTCGAAGGTGATGCCCAGGATCGACATGTTGTCGGTGTTCATCACCCCGTGGCAGAAACCGTAGGCCTGCCAGTAGGCGATCAGCTCGGCGTTGCGCTCGACGATGGTGCGGAACATCGCCAGGTACGGTTGCTCTGCATCCTGGCACTCGGGGTAGTGGTGTTCCAGCACATGGTCGATGAGCACCTTCTGCTGCTCGGGCTGGCGGGTGTAGTAGAAGTACTCGAAATGCCCGAAGCGGATGTGGCTCTGGGCCAGGCGCAGGAGCATGGCCGCGCTTTCACGGGTTTCGCGCCAGACCGTGGTGCTCGAGCCGATCACGCACACGGCGCGGCTGCTGGGGATGCCCAGGGCGTGCAAGGCCTCGGAGGCGAGGAATTCGCGGATCGATGAGCGCAGCACGGCGCGGCCGTCGCCCATGCGCGAATAGGGCGTCTGGCCGGCACCCTTGAGGTGCAGGTCCCAGTGCTCGCCGGCGTCGTTGAGGACTTCGCCCAGCAGCAGGCCACGGCCATCGCCCAGGCGTGGGTTGTAGGAGCCGAACTGGTGGCCGGAATAGACCATGGCACGCGGGTCGGCCTCTTCCCACAGCTTGTGGCCGCTGAACAGCTCGGCGAACACCGGCTGTTCGGCCTGGGCTGGGTCCAGGTCGAGCAGGGCCATGGCCGCCTCGCTGGCCACCACCAGGCGCGGCTCGGCGATGGGGTCGGGCAGCACCTCGGTGGAGAAGGCGTCGCCCAGGCGGGCGAAGCGGTTGTCGAAGGTCAGTTGGTCGAGGGCTTTCACGGGGCCTGCTCCTGGAGTCGATGCCAAAGGGGCTGCGGCCCGATCGCGGGGCAAGCCCGCTCCTACAAGGGGCGCATGGAGTCTGTAGGAGCGGGCTTGCCCCGCGAACGAGGGCGCAGCCCGCGCAAGGATTCTGCACAGAATAAAGTATTCGAGTGCACTCAGGCCGATGCAGTGCCATCCGGTTTCAGGTTTTCCGCCGGCACCAGCTGTTGCTTGCCACCCTTGGTGTCGATCAGGAACACCTCCACCTGGCGCACCGAGATCTTGATGCCATGGGCCTTGAATTCGCGGCTGATGTAGCGGTTGAGCTCATCGAGCGTCGGGTTGCGGTCGCCCAGGTCGCGCACGTGCATGCGCAGCTCATGGTCCAGCGAGCTCTCGCCGAAGTTGAGGAAGTACACGATCGGCTCCGGGTCCTTGAGTACCCGGGGGTTTTCATGGGCGCCCTTGAGCAGCAGGTCGCGCACCAGGTCCAGGTCCGAGCCGTAGTCGATGCCAAGCTTCAGGGTGACCCGGGTGACCGTGTCGGTCAGCGACCAGTTGATCAGCTGGCCGGTGATGAAGGTCTTGTTGGGGACGATGATGTCCTTGCGGTCGAAGTCGGTGATGGTGGTGGCACGGATGCGGATCTTGCTCACCGTGCCCGACAGGTTGCCGATGGTGATGGTGTCGCCGATGCGCACCGGGCGCTCGAAGAGAATCATGATGCCGGAGATGAAGTTGGCGAAGATCTCCTGCATGCCGAAACCCAGGCCCACCGAAAGCGCGGCCACCAGCCATTGCAGCTTGTCCCAGCTCACCCCCAGGGTCGAAAGGGTGCTGACGATGCCGACGCCGACGATGGTGTACGACAGCAGTGTGGTGGTGGCGTAGGCGCTGCCCTGGGCCAGGTTCAGGCGCGACAGCACCAGTACTTCCAGCAGGCCGGGCAAGTTGCCGGCCAGGGCGAAGGTGATGCCGACGATCACCAGGGCGCCGAGCAGGTCGCCGAGGCTGATCGGTACCATGCTCGCCGCCGCGCCGGTGCCGCTGCTGTATTCGTACAGGGTCACGTTGTTGAGGTAGGAGAACACGGTGATCAGGTCCGACCAGACCCAGTACAGGCCACCGATGAAGCCACCCAGCAAGGCCAGGCGGATCAGGCGCAGGGACTGCTGGTTGACCTGTTCGATGTCCAGGGTCGGCTCTTCGCTGATCACTTCGCCATCGAGCCCTTCCTTGGCGGCCTGGCGCTTGCTCAGCGCGCGTTGGTAGGCCAGGCGCCGCGCGGCCACCGAGAGGCCGCGCACGAACGCCGCCTCGATCACCAGCCAGAACAGCAGCAGGTACAAGGTGTAGATCAGCCGGTCGGTGAGCTTCAGGGCGGTGTAGTAGTAGCCGAAGCACACCGCCACGAACAGGGCGATGGGCAGCGCGGTGAAGGCCACCCCGACTGCCTTGCGGAACAGCGAGGTGTCGCGGTGCGCCGGGCTGCTGAGCAGCAGGCGGCTGAGCAGCCAGGCCATCAGGGCATAGCAGGTCAGGACCACGCCGATGCCCAGCACGTCGTCGGCCAGGGCCGAAGGCTGGTGCTCGGCCACCGCCACCACGCCGACCAGGGCCAGCACCACGGTACCCAGGCGGCGTACCCAGCCGCGCAGGAATTCGACCTGAGGCTTGTACCAGCGGAAGTGGATCTCGGCCACACCGCCGGGGGCGAGGATGCGGTAGGCGGTGTAGAACACCAGCCAGGCCTGGGCGATCTGCCACAGGGCGGCGCCCAGGTTGGCGTTCTGGCCCCGGGCGTCGATCTGCAGGGCGTAGCCGGCCAGCGCCAGGCCGAGGGCGACCGGCAGGGCCAGGAGAATGTTGATCAAGATCGCCTGGGGCGTGTGCCACTGGCTGTCGCGGCGGAAGTGGCCGATGTCCTGGTGCACCTTGCCCAGGCGCTGGTACAGGTACTTGCGTCGCCACAGCAGCGCGCCGATCACCAGCAACAACGGCAGGAACAGCAGCGGGCGCTGGACCAGGCCATCGGCCAGCTCCTTGATGCCCGAGCCCCACGGCAGGTTGGCCACTTGGTCGGCGAGGCGCTGCGGTACATAGCTCAGCCATTCCCAGTCCAGGGGCTTGTTGCTGGGGATCCAGAACATCTGCTCTTCCAGGGTGGTGCGCAGGTTCTGGGCGGTGCCGAGCAACTGCTTCTGGTTCAGCTGCAGGGTGATGGACTCGTTGAGCAAGGCCGACAGCTCACGGTTCAGGCGCTCGAGCAGGTCGCTGCGGGTGATCACCACTTCGAGCAAGGCCTTGCGCAGCTGGGGCGTGGCGTCTTCACCGGGCTGGTTGGCCAACAGCTTGTCGACATAGGTGGACGGGCTGCTGATCTGCTCGCGCTGCTGGTTGACCTCGAACTGGTACAGGCGGATGTCGGCGATCTGGTCGGCCAGGTCACGGTCGACCTTCAGGTGTGGCAGGGATTGCTTTTGCTTGTAGAGGATCTTCGACAGCAACAGGCTGCCCTTGAGCACGTCGATCTGCTCGTCCAGGGCCTGGTCGGCCTGGGTCAGGCTGTCGAGCTGCTGCTTGGTGCGCAGGTTCTGCTGGGTGACCTCGTTGAGGCGGTCGGTGCTTCTGAGCAGGTAATCGGAGAGCTTGAGGTTGGCCGTGCTTTCATTGGCCAGCAAGGTGCTGCCGCCAGCCTTCTGCGCCTCGATCGACTGCTGGGTGACGGTCTGCTGGGACTGGGCCAGGCGCTTGTCGTTGATTAACGTCTGCAAGTCCTGGATTTCCTGCTCCAGGCGCGTGGCGCGTTCGATCAAAAGGTCGTGGCGGGCGTTGCCCAGGTCCTGCAGCAGGCTGTTGCTGGCCATCTCCTGGCGGCGCAGCAGGATCCGGCTGTCGAGGGCGGCAAGCTCGGCGGCGAGCTGGTTGCGCAGGTCGGCGGTCAGCGGCTTGCCGTTGTCCTTGCCGCTCTTGAGGCTGTTGTTGATCTGCTGGATGCGCGTCTGGCTGCTGCTGATCTCGGCCTGGGCCCGCTCCGGGCGGGTCTGGGAATTGATGATCAGGCTGTTGGCCTCCGACAGCGCCTTTTGCAGGTCGCCCTGCTGGGCGCTGCGCTCGCCGAGCATCTGCTCGAGCTGGGGCACGCCCAGGCTTGCATAACGCTGGGCCACCGGCACGGTCTTGCTGTCCTTGAGCTTGGCGAGCTCACGCTGGCTTTCGCGGATCTCGTTGGGCGCGCTGGCGATCTGCTGCTTGAGGTCGGCCAGCTTGCGGGCGTTGTCCTCTTGGCTGGCTAGCAGGCTCAGGGTCTGTTCGAGCACCTGCTGCAGGGCCTTCTGCTCGGCTTCGGGCAGCTTGCGGTCGGCGATCTTGTCCAGGCTGCCCTGGATGCCGGCGGCGGTGGGCGCCTCGGCCGCAGAAGCCAGGAACGAAAGTGACAGGCACAGCCCGAGCAGGGCTGCGCTGAGAGTTGAACGCAGGGACATAGGCAGAATTCTTGTGAAACGAGGCAAATCGGAGTTTAGAGGAACAACCCGGGACCGGGGCGGGTACCTTCGGGGAATCTGACGCCCACTTTCTGGATCTTGTTCCCCTCCATGGTCGCCACGGTCCAGATCGTGCTGTTCCATTCGACCTGGTCGCCTACTACTGGAGCGCCTCCGACCTTTTGTCGGATGAACTGCGCCAGCGGCATTTTCGCGTCCAGGCCTTCGAGTTTCAGACCATAGAGCGCAGCCACCGCGCCGAGCTCGGCATCGCCTTCGAGCACGAAGTCACCGAAGAAGCGCAGGTCCAGGCCGCGTTGCGGTGCCTGGCTGAACAGTTTACCCAGGGCTGGCAGGTTATGTTCATGGCCGATCACACAGAGCATATCGCCGACCTCCAGTACCGTGCTGCCCGAGGGGTGCAGCAGTTGTTCACCGCGGAACAGTGCGGCGATACGCGTGCCCTCGGGCATCTTCAGCTCGCGCAGCGCGGCGCCGATGCACCATTTCTCGGCACCCAGGCGGTAGACGAACAGCTCCCATTCGCTGGTGATGTGCACTTCCAGGGCCGAGCGGGAGATCGGGGCCGGGTCCGGCGGCACCGTGACCTTCAGCAGCTTGGCCATCCACGGCAGGCTGGTGCCTTGCACCAGCAGCGATACCAGGACGATGAAGAATGCCAGGTTGAAGAACAGTTGGGCATCCGGCAGCCCGGCCATCAGCGGGAAGACGGCAAGGATGATGGGGACCGCGCCGCGCAGGCCTACCCAGGAAATGAACGCCTTCTCGCGGCCGTGGAAGGCCTTGAACGGCAACAGGCTGGCGACCACCGACAGCGGCCGGGCGAACAGGATCATCCACAGCGCCAGGCCCAGGGCCGGCAGGGCGATGGGCAACAGGTCGTGGGGGGTGACCAGCAGGCCCAGCACCAGGAACATGCCGATCTGCGCCAGCCAGGCCATGCCATCGAGCATGTGCAGGATGCCGTGGCGGCTGCGGATCGGCCGGTTGCCCAACACCAGGCCGCACAGGTACACGGCCAGGAAGCCGCTGCCATGCAGGGCGTTGGTCAGGGAGAACACCGCCAGGCCGCCGGCGATCACCAGGATCGGGTACAGGCCGCCGGCGAGGCTGATGCGGTTGACCAGTTGCAACATCAGCCAGCCGCCACCCAGGCCCAGCAGGCTGCCGATGCCGAACTCGCGCAGCAGGTGGGTGAGCAGGCTCCAGTGCAGGCCGGTCTGGCCGCTGGCGAGCATGTCGATGAGGGTGACGGTGAGAAATACCGCCATCGGGTCGTTGCTGCCCGACTCGATTTCCAGGGTGGCCGAGACCCGCTCGTTCAGGCCCTTGCCGCCGAGCAGCGAGAATACTGCGGCGGCGTCCGTGGAACCGACGATGGCACCGATCAACAAGCCTTGGATCAGGCTCAGGTCGAACAGCCAGGCGGCGACCATGCCTGTCAGGCCGGTGGTGATCAGCACGCCCACCGTGGCCAGCGACAAGGCCGGCCACAGGGCCACGCGAAAGCTGGCCACCCGGGTGCGCAGGCCGCCGTCGAGCAGGATCACGGCCAGGGCCAGGTTGCCCACCAGGTAGGCGGTCGGGTAGTTGTTGAAGATGATACCGCCACCATCGACCCCAGCAGCCATGCCGACGGCGAGGATGATGACCAGGATAGGGATGCCAAGGCGCGATGACAGCGAGCTGACCAGGATACTTGCCCCAACCAGCAGTGCGCCGATCAGGAACAGGCTGTTGATGGTGCTCGCATCCAAAGGCAGTACTCCGGTACATCGCGGGGGAAAGGGCAGGGCAGCGTTGACTAGCAGGTCGCGTGCCAATCGATTCTAACCTGATGAATTGGCCGCCTGTAAAGCGTTTCTGCAAATGAAAAAAGCACCGATCAAGGTGCTTTTCTCTGTGTTGCAGTGCCGACGCTATCGAGGGGCGAGCCCGCTCCTACAGGTGCAGCGCAGTCTTCAAGGGCAACGCGATCCTTGTAGGGCTTGCCCCGCCAAAGGGCCGCAAAGCGGCCCCAGGGTCTCAACCCTGCTTGACCTCACGCATCGGCTTGCCCTTGACCGGCGCGCCATTGGCCACGTAGTACTTGGCGGTGCTGCGCGGCAGCGGCTTGCGGCCACGGATCTTGTCCGAGATCTTCTCGGCGATCATGATCGTGGTGGCGTTGAGGTTGCCGGTGATGATGATCGGCATGATCGAAGCATCGACCACACGCAGGCCCTGCATGCCGTGCACGCGGCCTTCGCCATCCACCACCGCCATGTCGTCGGTGCCCATCTTGCACGAGCAGGACGGGTGGAAGGCGGTTTCGGCGTGCTCGCGGATGAACTTGTCCAGTTCCTCGTCGGTCTGCACGTGGGCGCCCGGGCTGATCTCGCGACCACGGTAGGGGTCCAGCGCCGGCTGGGCCATGATCTCGCGGGTCAGGCGGATGCCGTCACGGAACTCCTGCCAGTCCTGTTCGGTGGCCATGTAGTTGAACAGGATGCTTGGGTGCTGGCGTGGGTCCTTGGACTTGAGCTTGATGCGGCCGCGGCTTGGCGAGCGCATGGAACCCATGTGCGCCTGGAAGCCGTGCTCCTTCACGCCGTTCGAACCGTTGTAGTTGATGGCGACCGGCAGGAAGTGGTACTGGATGTTCGGCCATTCGAACTCAGGACGGGTACGGATGAAACCACCGGCCTCGAACTGGTTGCTGGCCCCGATGCCGGTACCGTTGAACAGCCACTCGGCACCAATGGCCGGCTGGTTCCACCACAGCAGCGAGGGGTACAGCGAGACCGGCTGGGTGCAGGCGTACTGCATGTACAGCTCCAGGTGGTCCTGCAGGTTCTCGCCGACGCCCGGCAGGTCGTGTACGACTGGGATGTCCAGGCTTTCCAGCAGTTCGCGCGGGCCGACGCCGGAGCGTTGCAGCAGCTGTGGCGAGGCGATGGCGCCGGAGCTGACGATCACTTCCTTGCGGGCGCGGGCTTCCATGCGCTCTTCGCTGTCGCCGACCAGGTAGGTCACGCCGATGGCGCGCTTGCCGTCGAACAGGACGCGGTCGGTCAGGGCATGGGTGACGATGGTCAGGTTCGGGCGCTTCTTGGCCTGGTCCAGGTAGCCGCGGGCGGTGCTGGCGCGACGGCCTTTCGGCGTCACGGTGCGGTCCATCGGGCCGAAGCCTTCCTGCTGATAGCCGTTGAGGTCTTCGGTGCGCGGGTAACCGGCCTGCACGCCGGCCTCGACCATGGCATGGAACAGCGGGTTGTTGCCGGCCTTGGGCGTGGTCACGCTGACCGGGCCGTCGCCGCCGTGGTAGTCGTTCGGGCCGATGTCACGGGTTTCGGCCTTGCGGAAGTACGGCAGGCAGTCCAGGTAGGTCCAGTCTTCCAGGCCTGGCAGTTTCGCCCAGCCGTCGAAGTCCATGGCGTTACCACGGATATAGCACATGCCGTTGATCAGCGAGGAACCGCCCAGGCCCTTGCCGCGACCGCATTCCATGCGACGGCCGCCCATGTGCGGCTCCGGGTCGGTCTCGTAGGCCCAGTTGTAGCGGCGGCCCTGCAGCGGGAAGGCCAGGGCGGCCGGCATCTGGGTGCGGAAGTCGAAGCGGTAGTCCGGGCCGCCGGCTTCGAGCAGCAGGACGGTGACGCCAGCGTCTTCGGTCAGGCGGGTCGCCAGGGTGTTACCGGCGGAACCGGCGCCGACGATGATGTAGTCGAATTCTTGGGACATTGAAGTACCCTCGTGTTAGCGGTGATCAGGGAGCGGAAACGCCCGTGCACGGCGGCACGGGCGTGGCTAGACAGGGTTTAGAAAACCGAGTTGTAGCCGCCCAGCTCGACCTGGACCGACTTGATGCGGGTGTACTGGGCCAGCGAGCTGACGCCGTTTTCACGGCCGACGCCCGACTGCTTGTAGCCACCGACCGGCATTTCGGCCGGGGACTCGCCCCAGGCATTGATCCAGCAGATACCGGCTTCGAGCTTGTGGATGATGCGGTGGGCACGGCTGATGTCGTTGGTGCACACGCCGGCGGCCAGGCCGTATTCGGTGTCGTTGGCGCGACGGATGGCTTCTTCTTCGGTTTCGTAGGTCAGGATGCTCATGACCGGGCCGAAGATTTCTTCCTTGACGATGGTCATGTCGTCGGTGCAGTCGGTGAAGACGGTCGGCGCGACGAAGGCGCCTTTGGCGAAATCACCGTCCATCAGACGCTCGCCACCGCACAGTACGCGCGCACCTTCTTCCTTGCCCTTGGCGATGTAGCCCAGGACGCTTTCCATGTGCGGGAAGCTGACCAGCGGACCGAAGTTGGTGTTCTCGTCTTCCGGGTTGCCAACGCGGATGCGGGCAACGCGCTCGGCGATCTTGGCTTCGAAGGCGGCCTTCATCGACGCCGGTACGAACACGCGGGTGCCGTTGGTGCAGACCTGGCCGGAGCTGTAGAAGTTGGCCATCATGGCGATGTCGGCGGCCTTGTCCAGGTCGGCGTCGTCGCAGATGATCAGCGGCGACTTGCCGCCCAGTTCCATGGTGACTTCCTTGAGCGTGGAGCTCGAAGCGCTGGCCATGACCTTCTTGCCGGTGGTGGTGCCGCCGGTGAAGGAGACTTTCTCGATGCGTGGGTGTTCGGTCAGCCAGGTGCCGACTTCACGGCCGCTGCCGGTCAGGACGTTGAACACGCCGTCAGGCAGGCCGGCTTCGGTGTAGATCTCGGCCAGTTTCAGGGTGGTCAGCGAGGTGACTTCCGAAGGCTTGAAGATCATGGCGTTGCCGGCGGCCAGGGCCGGGGCGGATTTCCACAGGGCGATCTGGATCGGGTAGTTCCAGGCGCCGATACCGGCGGTCACGCCCAGCGGCTCGCGGCGGGTGTAGACGAAGGAGCTTTCGCGCAGCGGGATCTGCTCGCCTTCGATGGCCGGTACCAGGCCTGCGTAGTATTCCAGCACGTCGGCGCCGGTGACGATGTCGACGTAGCGGGTTTCGGAGTACGACTTGCCGGTATCCAGGGTTTCCAGCATGGCCAGCTCGTCGTTGCGCTCGCGCAGGATATCGACGGCGCGGCGCAGGATGCGCGAACGCTGCATGGCGGTCATGGCAGCCCAGACTTTCTGGCCACGCTCGGCGCTTTCGACGGCCTTCTCGACGTCCGCCTGGGTGGCGCGCTGCACGTGGGCGAGGACTTCGCCGGTGGCCGGGTTGATGGCTTCGAAGGTAGCGTCGGAGCTAGCGTCGACATAACCACCATCAATATAGAGTTTTTGCGTTCCGAAACGGGCCATAGTGTCCTCGCAAGTGCAGTGTGTGGTTGGCTACCGCGTCACGCTCCTGCCTGCTCGGCAAGCGCTGCGCGCGAAGGTTCAGAGGCCTGGTCGGTTGTGCCCAGGGTCTGCTGTTTAGCCAGTTGTAGATCCATGTATTCGTAAGCAATCCGTATCGCCTGGTCGGTGTCGAATGCATCACCGGACAGCGCGCCACGCAGCCACAGGCCATCGATCAGGGCCGCCAGGCCGCGGGCAGCCTTGCGCGCATGGTAGAGCGGCAGGACGCGACGGAACTGGCAGCACAGGTTGGAATACAAGCGGTGGTCGTTGATCCGCTGCAACCTGTGCAAGTCTGGCTGGTGCATGCTGGAGGCCCAGAAGGCCAACCAGGTTTTCATTGCCGGGCCATTCACCTGGCTCGCATCGAAGTTGCCTTCGATGATCACTTTCAGGTGGGCACGCGGGCTGTCGTCCGTCAGTGCCTGGCGACGCGCCGCCACCCCTTCGTTGAGCATGCTCATGACGTAGCCCATCGTCGCTGCGATCAGGCCATTCTTGTCCCGAAAGTAGTGACTGATGATGCCGTTCGACACACCGGCCAAACGGGCAATCAGCGCAATGCTGGCATCTCCCAGGCCGACCTGATCGACAGCCTGTAGCGTGGCTTCGATCAACTGCTGGCGGCGGATGGGTTGCATACCGACCTTGGGCATCTTGCTATCTCCTCAGGCCTGCGATCAGACGACGAGCGGCTGCCTCGGCGAAGGCCAGTCTATTTTGTTTTGATTGAACGTTCAATCAATAAAGAATAAGCTCTGCGACAATTTGTGCCATTGACAGTTTTTCAGGCGGTCGAGAAGGCACGGATTGACACCCCAGGAAATCGCGTAACCCCCGGAATACAAGGCGTTGACGGGCATGAGCGATGCGAATGACAGATTCCGCCGGGCGGTCACAGGCCGAACGGGAAGCCCTTTGGAGCGGGCTGGAACTGTTTTTTTTGCAACGATTCGATTCGGGATCACGGTTTCCTAGGTGCATTTATAACACCTGACGCAGTGGGGCTATTCCACCATTTGCTTGGGAAACATCTGATTAGCCTTCACCCCGCACTTGCCCGGAGCATTCGTGCAATGAGTTCTGCCTCCCTAACCAAGCCTCCCGCCGAACGCGTGCGGGTCAACCGCGTGGTGTTCTACACCTCCGCCCTGCTGGTCCTCGCCTTGACTGCCTTGCTCATCGCGGTTCCTGAAACAGCTGGCCATGTGCTGGGCATTGCCCAGAAATGGCTGACCCGCACCTTCGGCTGGTACTACATGCTGGTGATCTGCGGTTACCTGCTGTTCGTCGTCTACCTGGCCTTCTCCGACTACGGCAAGCTCAAGCTGGGCGGCAAGGACGACCAGCCTGACTTCAGCTACGGCGCCTGGGCCGGCATGCTGTTCTCCTCCGGTATCGGTATCTCGTTGCTGTACTTTGGCGCATCCGAGCCGCTGGACCACTACTTCAACCCGCCAGAGGGCACCTCGGCCAGCCTCGAGGCCGCGCGCCAGGGCCTGCAGCTGACCTTCCTGCACTGGGGCCTGCACGGCTGGGCGATCTACGCCCTGGTCGGCCTGGCCGTGGGGTACTTCGCCTATCGCCACAACCAGCCGCTGGCACTGCGCTCGGCGCTGTACCCGCTGGTCGGCGAGCGTTGGGTCAAGGGGGCCGCGGGCAACGCCGTGGACATCTTCGGCATGTTCGTCACCCTGTTGGGCCTGGTCACCAACTTAGGGATAGGCTCGATGCAGGTGGCCTCGGGCCTGGAGTACCTGTTCGGCATCGACCACAGCAAGACCAACCTGCTGGCGGTCATCCTGGTCATGGCCGGTGTTGCCACCGTAGCGGCGGTATCGGGCGTGGAGAACGGCATCCGCCGCCTGTCCAACCTGAACATCATCCTGTTCAGCGGCCTGCTGATCTTCGTGCTGCTCGGCGGCCAGACCCTGCACCTGCTCAACGCCTTCGTGCAGAACATCGGCGACTACCTCAACGGCCTGGTGCTCAAGACCTTCGACCTCTATGTCTATGAAGGCGAGGCGGGCAAGTCCGAGCGCTGGCTGGGCCTGTGGACCGTGTTCTACTGGGCCTGGTGGATTTCCTGGGGCCCGTTCGTCGGCATGTTCATCGCCCGTATCTCCAAGGGCCGTACCGTGCGCCAGCTGGTGACCGGCGTGCTGCTGATTCCGCTGGGCTTCACCCTGGCCTGGCTGTCGATCTTCGGCAACACCGCGCTGGACCTGGTGATCAACCAGGGCGCCGTGGAACTGGGCAAGACGGCGCTCGAGCAGCCTTCGATGTCGATCTACCAGCTGCTGGAATACTTCCCGGCCGCCAAGATCGTCATCGGTGTAGCGGTATTCGTCGGCTTCGTGCTGTTCCTCACCCCGGCCGACTCGGGCGCGGTGATGATGGCCAACCTGTCGTGCAAAGGCGGCAAGGTGGACGAAGATGCGCCGCACTGGATGGTGGTGTTCTGGTCGGTGGTCATCACGCTGGTCACCATCGGCCTGCTGTTTGCCGGTAACTTCGAAGCCATGCAGACCATGGTGGTGCTGGCTGGCCTGCCGTTCTCGGTGGTGCTGGTGCTGTTCATGTTCGGCCTGTACAAGGCCATGAAGCAGGACGTGGCCGTCGAGCAGGAGCGCGCCGAGCTGGCTGCCCGCGGCCGCCGTGGCTTCAGCGAGCGCTTGAGCCAGATGGACCTGCAGCCGACCCAGGCCGTGGTCCAGCGTTTCATGGACAAGTACGTGAGCCCGGCGCTCAAGGACGCCGCCGCGCAGATGCGCCTGCAAGGCTTCGAGGTCGAGGCCCGTGCCGGTCACTCGCGTAACCTGATGGGCCTGCGGGTGATGATGGAAGAGGGCAACCCGTTCGTCTATGAAGTCAGCCTTGACGGCTACCAGGCCGCGCCGAGCGAGGCGCAGGTCGAAGGGGCGCCGGAAGTGCCCCAGCGCTTCTACCGTGCTGAGGTGTACCTGCACGATGGCAGCCAGGAATACGACCTGATGGGCTTCACGCCTGAGCAGATCGTGCGCGATGTGCTGGATCAGTTCGAGAGCCATCGCCAGCTGTTGGGCCGTGTGTATAGCTGATACGGCTTGATGCGATGAAGAAGGGCCCGGTTCGTGAGAATCGGGCTCTTTTCTTTATGGGTGGCGCTCGATTTCCGCCCTGTGCCAAAACGCAAACCGTGTTACGTCTATTTGCTTCTCAGCGGTTGCTGTAGCGCCCGTTATGGCCATGGCCCGGCATCGCCTGGTTGCCACGTTGGGCGATCATCTGGTGGATGTCGATCAGCTCGATGCCCTGGCCTCTGAGCCGAGGTATCTCCCGCGCCAGAACGTCCAGGGTCTGCGGATAGGGATGCCCGATGAGTACCGCTGAACCTTGCTTGCGGGCCAGGGCGATGCCTTGTTGCAACTGGGCCGTGATGGCTTCGGTAGTGCGCACGTCGTCCAGGAACACATCCCGCGAAACATGCGCCAGACCCTGCTCCTGGGCCTTGGCCGCGGCCACGGTGGCGGCGCTGGTACGGCTGTCGACGAAGAACAGGTGGCGCCGTTGCAGTTCGCCCATCAGCCAGGCCATGGGCCCAGGCTGGGCGGTCATGCGGCTGCCCATGTGGTTGTTGATGCCGGCGGCGAAAGGCACCTTGGCCAAGGCGGCGTCCAGGCGCCGGGCCAGCTCCTCGACCGGCGTGCCTGGCGTCCAGGCATAGGGCCCGGTAGCCGGATCCATGGGCATGTGCAGGATCACCGTGCGCCCGGCCTTGTGGGCCTGGCGGGCGAAATCGGTGGCGTGGGGTGTGTCGGGCATGATCGCCAAGGTGACCGGGCCTGGCAGGGCGAGGGTGCGACTGTCGCGCTCGCTGTTCTGGCCCAGGTCATCGATGATGATGCTCATGTAGGCCTTGGCCGGCGCCGCGTGGGCGGTGCCGGCCAGCAGGCAGAGCAGCGAGAACAGCAGGTAGCGCATGGGCAGGGTCAGTCACCCTTGGTGATGTTCAGGCCCTTGAGCAGGCTCAGGGCCTGGCTGAGCTGGAAGTCGCCATCCTGCGGGCGGTCCTTGCGCTTGGCGCTGCCGGTCGGGCGATCGGCGCCGCCGTTGCCGTTGCCCAGGTGGCCTTGCAGGTCGGCTTCCTTGAAGTTGTCGGTGTCCGCTTCGGCGGTGAGCTTGGCCGGGCGCACTTCGATATCCGGGACGATGCCCTGGGCCTGGATCGAGCGGCCGTTGGGGGTGAAGTACAGCGCGGTGGTCAGCTTCAGGGCACGGTCGTTGTTCAGCGGTAGCACGGTCTGTACCGAGCCCTTGCCGAAGCTGTCGGTGCCCATCAGTACGGCGCGTTTCTGGTCTTGCAGGGCGCCGGCGACGATCTCCGAGGCCGAGGCGCTGCCGCCGTTGATCAGCACCACCAGTGGCACGCCCTCGCTGGCATCGGCCGGGTCGGCCGAGAAGCGCAGCTCGGAGTTGGCGATGCGGCCTTTGGTGTAGACGATCAGGCCCTTGGTCAGGAAGTGGTCGGCCACTTCCACCGCCGACTGCAAGACACCGCCGGGGTTGTTGCGCAGGTCCAGGACCACGCCGCGCAGCTTCTTGCCGTTGTCCTTGCGCAGCTTGGCCAGGGCCTTGCCCACTTCATCGCCGGTCTTGACCTGGAACTGGGTGATGCGGATATAGCCGTAGTCGTTTTCCAGCAGCTGGCTCTTCACGCTCTTGACCTGGATCACCGCGCGGGCGAGGGTCACGTCGAACGGCGTGCCACCGTCGCGCACCAGGGTCAGGGTGATCTTCTCGCCGACCTTGCCGCGCATCTTGTCGACAGCTTCGGTCATGGTCTGGCCGCGGGTCGGGGCGCCGTTGATCTTGACGATCAGGTCACCGGCCTCGATGCCGGCGCGCGAGGCCGGGGTGTCGTCGATCGGCGATACCACCTTGACGAAGCCGTCTTCCATGCCCACTTCGATGCCCAGGCCGCCGAATTCGCCGCTGGTGCTTTCCTGCAGCTCCTGGAAGTCTTCGGGGCCCAGGTAGGCCGAGTGCGGGTCGAGGTTGCTGAGCATGCCTTTGATGGCGTTTTCCAGCAGGGTCTTGTCGTCCACCGGCTCGACATAGGCCGCCTTGATGCGGTCCATGACTTCGGCGAAGGTGCGCAGCTCATCCAGCGGCAGCGGTGCGTTGGCCGTCACCTCGGTGGCCGGGACCGCAGCGCGGCTGGCCGGCGTTGCCGGTGCCGGCTCGGCGGCGCAGGCCAAGGGCGCGCCGACCACCAATGCGATGGTCAGGGCCAGCTGGGTGAGGCGAGGCGAGTGCAGCATGTCGAACGAACTCCTGATCCTGTTGGCGCTCCCGCGGGAGCATCGGCGCAGCGCTGGGTTGCGCTACGCCGTAGACGTTTGAGGGGGCTAGCCCCGGCACCATTGCGCCGGGTCGGTCGGCCGGCCCTGCTGGCGGATGGCGAAGTACAGGCCCGAACTGTCCTGCCCACCGCTGTCGCCGACGGTGGAGATGGCTTCGCCGGCCTTGACGATATCGCCGGCGCTCTTGAGCAGGCTCTGGTTGTGGCCGTACAGGCTCAGGTAACCATTACCATGGTCGAGAATGACCAGAAGTCCAGCGCCGCGCAACCAGTCGGCGAACACCACGCGCCCGCCGTGCACGGCGCGTACCTGGGTGCCGGGGCTGGCGCCGATCATCACGCCGTCCCACTTGGCCCGGGCATCGCCACCGCGTGCATCGCCGAAGCGTGCCAGCAATCGACCATTGACTGGCCATGGAAGTTTTCCGCGCGCGGCAGAAAATGCGCCGCCATAGTTCGCGCCGTCGCTGGAAACCAGCGGGCCCAGCGTGGTGCGGGCCTTTTTCGTGGGCGTTTCGGTGGCCGAGCGGGCGGCGAGGGCCTCTTGCTGGCGGCGTTTTTCCGCCTCGCGCTGGGCCAGCAGCGCCTTCTGGCGAGCTTCCTCGGCTTCACGGGCCTGGCGGGCCAGGGTTTCCTCGATGGTCTTGAGCACCTTGGTGAGGTCGGCCTGGTCCTGCTGGCGAGCCTGCAGCTTCTGGTCGCGAGCCTTCATGTCGCCGTTGAGCTTGGCCAGCACCTGCCGGCGCTCGCTGCGCACGGCCTCAAGCTCCTGGCGGCGGCTGTCGAGGTTGCCGCGCTGGGCCAGCAACTGCGCCTGCTGGCGGCTGATGTCCTGCTCGACGTTGGCCAGCTGGCGCAGGGTTTCGTTGAAGGCGCGCAGTTGCTCCAGGCGCGCCTTGCTCAGGTAGTCGTAGTAGGTGAGGGTGCGGGCGAATTTCTCGGGGTTCTGCTGGTTGAGCAGCAGCTTGAGGTATTCCTCGCGGCCGCTCTGGTAGGCGGAGCGGGCCTGGATGGCGATCAGTCGCTGTTGTTCAACGCGGGCGCTCTGGAGTTTTTTTTTCTCGGTATCAAGGCGCTCCAGCTCGCCCTCGGTCTTTTTTAGTTCTTCTTGCAGCGCCTCCACCTGTTTTTCGAGATCGCCGATTTCGGTCTCGGTGGTCTTGAGGTCTTTCTGCACACCGGACTTCTCCTCCTGGAGCTTGCCCAGCATTTTTTTCAGCTCGGCGATGTCCTGGCGGGTGGCTTCCAGTTGTTGCTGGGTCTGCGCACGCTCATCGGCGAAGGCCGGGCTGAGCAGGCAGGACAGGGCGATGAGGATCAGGGCGCGGAGCATGGGGTTGGGCGTACCAGGGATGGAGACTGGCCTAGTATGCCCGCCCGTGCCCGCAAAAAAAACGCCTCGCGGTATTTGTGGCGAGGCGTTTGTCTGGAAACCGTGCAGCGGGGCTGCCTTGCAGCCCCTGGCAATGGCTCAGGCGTCGACCAGGATCGAGGTGCCGGTCATTTCCACGGGCTTTTCCAGCCCCAGCAGCTTGAGCATGGTCGGGGCCACGTCCGCCAGCACGCCGCCGTCGCGGACCTTCAGGGCGCGCTTGCCGACATAGATGAACGGCACAGGCTCTGTGGTGTGGGCGGTGTGCGCCTGGCCGGTGCACGCGTCTTCCATCTGCTCGACGTTACCATGGTCGGCAGTGATCAACGCTTCGCCGCCGACCTTGTCCAGCGCCTCGACGATACGGCCGACGCAGCCATCCAGGGCCTCGACGGCCTTGACCGCCGCCTCGAACACGCCGGTGTGGCCGACCATGTCGCCGTTGGCGTAGTTGACCACGATCACGTCGTAGCGCTGCTGCTCGATGGCCTCGACGATGCGGTCGGTGACCTCCGGTGCGCTCATCTCTGGCTGCAGGTCGTAGGTCGCCACCTTCGGCGACGGGATCAGGATGCGCTCTTCGCCTTCGAACGGCTCTTCGCGCCCGCCGGAGAAGAAGAAGGTGACGTGGGCGTACTTCTCGGTCTCGGCGATGCGCAGCTGGGTCTTGCCGTGCTTGGCCAGGTATTCGCCGAGCACGTTGTCCAGGCTGGCCGGGGCGAACGCGGCCGGGGCCGGAATCTTGGCCGAATACTGGGTCAGGCCGATGTAGGCGGCCAGTTTCGGCAGGCGGGCACGGGGGAACTCGTTGAAGTCGGGCTCGACGAACACGCGGGACAGTTCGCGGGCGCGGTCGGCGCGGAAGTTCATGAAGACCACGGCATCGCCGTCCTCGACCTTCACCGCTTCGCCGATGCGCGTGGCTTTCACGAACTCGTCGCTTTCATCACGGGCGTAGGCCGCTTGCAGGCCCGCCACGGCCGAGTCGGCGGTGTAGTCGGCGACGCTGTCGACGATCAGGTTGTAGGCGGCGGCGACGCGGTCCCAGCGGTTGTCGCGGTCCATCGCGTAGTAGCGGCCGATGAGGCTGGCGATGCGGCCCTTGCCCAGCTTGGCGAAGGTGGCGTCGAGCAGTTCGATGGACGACTGCGCGCTGCGCGGCGGGGTATCGCGGCCATCGAGGAAGGCGTGCAGGTAGATTTTCTCGGCGCCGCGTTGTGCGGCCAGTTCGGCCATGGCGATGAGATGGTCCTGGTGGCTGTGCACGCCGCCGTCGGAGAGCAGGCCGAGGATATGCACGGCCTTGCCGGCACCTACGGCCTTGTCCACCGCGCCGGTCAGGACCGGGTTGTGGAAGAACTCGCCATCACGGATGGCCTTGGTCACCCGGGTGAAGTCCTGATACACCACACGCCCTGCGCCGAGGTTCATGTGGCCGACTTCGGAGTTGCCCATCTGGCCATCGGGCAGCCCGACATCCATGCCGGAACCGGAGATCAGGCCATGGGGCTGGCTGGCCCGCAGGCGATCGTAGACCGGGGTGTTGGCGGCGAAGATGGCGTTGTACTCGGGGCTTTCGCTGTGCCCGAAACCATCCAGGATAATCAGGACCAAGGGTTTTGGCGTGCTTGTCATCAATCCTACTCACGGTTGCAAGATGATAAAGACACGCATTCTAGGGCAATTCGGCCAAGCGCGGCCAATTTCCTCCGGATGGCCGGCCATCGCTCCGACAGGCTGCCGATGTAGGTGTTTTCCCAGCGGGCCCGGCGGGCTTTGGCCGGCTTTGGGGGCTGTGTATACTGGCCGGCATTTTCAATCGCGTGGAACACCCTCAGATGGTTGCTAACCTGATCCAATTTGCGACAAACCACTACATCCTCGTCGCGATCTTCGTCGTTCTCCTGGTCTTGCTGCTCATCAACGAGATCCGCCGTGGCGGCCAGAGCCTGAGCAATGGTCAGCTGACCGCCCTGGTCAACGCCGACAAGGGCGTGGTGATCGACATCCGCCCGGCCAAGGAATACGGGGCGGGCCACATCGTCGGCGCCCTGAACATCCCGCAGGACAAACTGGTCAACCGTATGGCCGAGCTGGACAAGCACAAGGGCAAGACCCTGATCGTGGTGGACAGCATGGGCCAGCAGTCCGGCACCATCTGCCGCGAGCTGCTCAAGGCTGGTTACACTGCCGCCAAGCTCAGCGGTGGCGTTTCCAGCTGGAAAGCCGATAACCTGCCCCTGGTGAAGTGATCATGAAGCCTGTCATCGTCTACTCCAGCGACTATTGCCCCTATTGCATGCGCGCCAAGTACCTGCTCGAGAGCAAGGGGGTGGCCTTCGAGGAAATCAAGGTCGACGGTAAGCCCCAGGTGCGTGCCGAGATGAGCCAGAAGACCGGTCGTACTTCCGTGCCGCAGATCTGGATCGGCACCACCCACGTTGGCGGTTGCGATGACCTCTATGCCCTGGAGCGCTCGGGCAAGCTCGATGCCCTGCTCGAGGCTTGAGCACTTTCCCTTACATAACCATTAGGAAAAAGGATCTGCCATGACAGACCAGCAGAACAACGGCGCCGCCGAAGACAACTCCCCGCAATTCTCCCTGCAGCGTATCTACGTGCGCGACCTGTCGTTCGAAGCGCCGAAGAGCCCGCAGATCTTCCGCCAGCAGTGGGAGCCGAGCGTCTCGCTGGACCTGAACACCCGCCAGAAGGCCCTGGAAAGCGATTTCCACGAAGTGGTGCTGACCCTGTCGGTGACCGTCAAGAATGGTGAGGAAGTGGCGTTCATCGCCGAAGTGCAGCAGGCCGGTATCTTCCTGATCAAGAACCTCGACGCTGCTTCCATGAGCCACACCCTCGGCGCGTTCTGCCCGAACATCCTGTTCCCGTACGCCCGTGAGACCCTCGACAGCCTGGTGACCCGTGGTTCGTTCCCGGCCCTGATGCTGTCGCCGGTCAACTTCGACGCCCTGTACGCGCAAGAGATGCAGCGTATGCAGGAAGCTGGCGAAGCGCCGACCGTTCAGTGATCCTGCCGGTATGAAGAAAGCGCCTCTCGGGGCGCTTTTTTCATGGGGCGTTTTGAGGATGTGTCAGGGCTGCCAGGTGTTCGTCGTGAACGGTTCAGCGCCTATCCGATCGAGCGCCGCCCGCGGTTGGGCCTGTCAGGCAAACCCCTGCTGGCGCCACGCCTCGTATACCGTCACTGCCACGGTATTGGACAGATTAAGGCTGCGGCACCCCGGCCGCATCGGCAGGCGCAGGCGCTGTTCCGGCGGCAGGCTGTCCAGCACCTCAGCCGGCAGCCCGCGGCTCTCCGGGCCGAACAGGAAGGCATCGCCCGGTTGGTAGGCCACTTCATGGAAGGGGTGCGAGCCCTTGGTGGTGAAGGCGAACAGCCGCGGCTGACCTAGGCTTTCCAGGCAATCGGCCAGGCTCTGGTGACGCTTGAGCGTGGCATACTCGTGGTAATCCAACCCTGCCCGGCGCAGGCGCTTGTCGTCCAGCTCGAAGCCCAGCGGCTCGATCAGGTGCAGGTCGCAGCCGCTGTTGGCGCACAGGCGGATGATGTTGCCGGTATTCGGCGGAATCTCTGGTTGAAAGAGGATGACGTGAAACATGCACGGCTCCAGGCGTAATGATGACGAGCATTCTACCCTCGAACCCGACCTGCGATCGAAGGCCTGGCCACGTGTGCTGTTGTCACTGGCCATCGTCGGCTTGATGGTGGGCCTGATGATCGGCCGCCTGACCGCGCCCGAGGAACGGGTGCTGGAACAGGTGGACGTGGTGCAGGATGGCCTGGACCTGTGGTTCGACGGTGAGCCCAGGCTGCATGGCGAGAATGTGCAAGGCACCGTGGCGCTGGTC
The DNA here is from genome assembly GCF_020151015.1 of Pseudomonas sp. p1(2021b). Classification (NCBI taxonomy): domain Bacteria; kingdom Pseudomonadati; phylum Pseudomonadota; class Gammaproteobacteria; order Pseudomonadales; family Pseudomonadaceae; genus Pseudomonas; species Pseudomonas sp. p1(2021b). The sequence continues at coordinate 4,758,102 of NZ_CP083746.1, read as the reverse complement.
TTCCAGGCCGAAGGTCGGGAGCAGCGCGGACAGTTGCAGGTACAGGGCAAGCCCGCAGGGTGGCGGTTGCGCAAGAGCGAAGAGGGTTTGTTGCTGACCGTGGTCGCCGCGCGTCCCCTGCACGGCGAGTGGGCCGGTGCAGAGGACGCTGGGCGCTGGCGGGTGCAGGTGAAACTGCACGAATAAAAGAGGGGATATCCCGGCCTGCCTGTACCGAGGTCCCCAAAACTGGAGGTACCTGGTGTATTGCAGGTGCCGTGCCAGTTCTGCAAAAGCCCGTGAATGCTGGGTTTAGAACGGTTCTGGCGGGACTTTCGGTAGTTTTTGTGCCTTTGCGCAGTGCGGTGGGCACCGGATCGGTGCAAGAGGCGGCTTGAGGTGTTGCCCTTGCAGACGCAATCGCGGGACAAGCCCGCTCCTACAGGGGGGCACGGTGCTGAGGGCAGCGGCCTCCTGTGGGAGCGGGCTTGCCCCGCGATTGCGTCAGTGGTCGTCGCCGTCCTCTTCATCCCCGCCATCGACCCGCATGCCCAGCTCTTTGATCTTGCGCGTCAGGGTGTTGCGCCCCCACCCCAACAGCACCGCGGCATCGCGCCGGCGCCCGGCGGTGTGCTTGAGGGCGGTCTCGATCATGATGCGCTCGAAGCTGGGCACGGCACTGTCGAGCAGGTTCGACTGACCGCGCGTCAGGGCCTGGTCGGCCCATTGGCGCAGGGCTTGTTCCCAATTGGTCACCGGCGCTGCATCGTGCGGCAGGTTGAGCAGCTCTGGCGGCAGGTCGCCGATCAACACCTCGCGGCTGGAGGCCATGACGGTGATCCAGCGGCAGGTGTTCTCCAATTGGCGTACGTTGCCCGGCCAGGGCAGGTTGCGCATGAATTCCTCGGTTTCCGGCTTGAGCAGCTTGGGTTCCACTGCCAGCTCCTTGGCCGCCCGGCCAAGGAAGTGACGCGCCAGGGCGGGAATGTCCTCGCGCCGGTCTGCCAGGCGCGGGATATGGATGCGGATCACGTTCAGGCGGTGGAACAGGTCTTCGCGGAACTTGCCGGCCTGTACCAGCGATTCGAGATTCTGGTGCGTGGCGGCGATGATGCGCACGTCCACCTTGACCGGTACATGCCCTCCGACCCGGTAGAACTCGCCATCGGCCAGCACCCGCAGCAGACGGGTCTGGGTGTCGGCAGGCATGTCGCCGATCTCGTCGAGGAACAGTGTGCCGCCGTCGGCCTGTTCGAAGCGGCCGCGACGCAGATTGGCCGCGCCGGTGAAGGCACCTTTTTCGTGGCCGAACAGTTCTGACTCCATCAGGTCCTTGGGGATCGCCGCCATGTTCAGCGCGATGAACGGCGATGCCGCGCGCGGGCTGTGACGATGCAGCGCATGGGCCACCAGCTCCTTGCCGGTGCCGGACTCACCATTGATCAGCACGGTGATATTGGAATGGCTGAGCCGGCCGATGGCGCGGAACACCTCTTGCATCGCCGGGGCCTCGCCGATGATCTCCGGCGTGCGGGCCAGGCTTGTCGGCACGTCGAGCGCCTGTTGCTCCTGGGCATGCTGGTTGGCGCGCTTGACCAGCGCGACGGCTTCGTCCACATCGAACGGCTTGGGCAGGTATTCGAAGGCGCCGCCCTGATAGGACGCCACGGCGCTGTCCAGGTCGGAATGGGCAGTCATGATGATGACCGGCAGGCGCGGGTGCTGCTCGCGGATCTGTGCGAGCAGGTCCAGGCCGCTGGTGCCGGGCATACGTATATCGGAAATGATCACGTCCGGTTGCTGCCGGGCCAGGCGGCCCATGACTCCGTCGGCGCTGTCGAAGCTCTGGGTGGTCATGCCCTCCTGTTGCAGGGCTTTTTCCAGGACCCAGCGGATGGAGCGGTCATCGTCGACGATCCAGACGGTTTCACTTCGGCTCATGAGGCGGTGGCTCCTTGTTCCAGGGGCAGGTAGATCGAAAAGGTGGTTTGGCCGGGATGGCTGTCGCACTCGATCAGGCCCTGGTGCTGGCTGATGATGTTCTGGGTGATGGCCAGGCCCAGCCCGGTACCGTCCGGGCGCCCGCTGACCATGGGATAGAAGAGGGTGTCCTGCAGTTCGGTGGGTATGCCCGGGCCGTTGTCGGTGATCTGGATCCGCGCGACCAGGCGGTGACGTATGTGGCCGATGGTGAACTGGCGTACCGCACGGCTGCGCAGGGTGATGCGGCCCAGGCGCAGGTCGTTCTGCCCGCCGATCGCCTGCATGGCGTTGCGCACGATGTTGAGTACCGCCTGGATCATCTGCTCGCTGTCGATCAGCACGTCCGGCAGGCTCGGGTCATAGTCGCGCACCAAGGTGATGCCACCTTGGCTTTCGGCGTCCACCAGGCTGCAGACCCGCTCCAGCACTTCATGGATGTTGGTCATGGCCAGCGAAGGCAGCTTGTTCGAGCCGAGCATACGATCGACCAGGTTTCGCAGGCGGTCGGCTTCCTCGATGATCACGTTGGTGTAGTCGCGCAGATCGTCATGAGGCAGTTCTCGCGACAGCAGCTGCGCCGCGCCGCGGATGCCGCCCAGAGGGTTCTTTATCTCGTGGGCCAGCCCGCGCACCAGCATCTTGGTGGTTTCCTGCTTGCTCAGCTGGGCCTCTTCCTTGGTGATGCGCAGCAGGCGGTCGCGTGGGTGGACTTCCAGCAACAGCAAGGTCTGGCCCTGGTGCAGGATCGGCGTCACGGCATAGTCGACGGTGATGGCCTGGCCGGTCAGCGAAGTGAGCTGGGCTTCGCGCTTGGTAAAGGGATGCGCCTGTTCCACGGCCTGGCGCAGCGAGTTGAGCGCCTCGGCGGACTCGGTGAACAGCTCGCTGATGAACTGACCATGGCTGCGCTGCCCGCTGACGGCCAGCAGCATTTCCGCCGCCGGGTTCATGTACTCCAGGCGCAGCTCGGCATTGAGCAAAAGCGTGGCGGTGGTCAGGTTGTCCAGGAGCAGCCGGTGCTGTGCATCGCTGATGGTCATGGCGTCTTGGACCTCGTTTGGGCGCGTGGTTGGCTCGTGGGTGGGCCCCGGCTGGGCTAGGGCGCGCGCGGGTGATCCTCTCGGTGCAAAGGAAAATGCAAGAAACAAACCAAGGCTCCGAAAAGAAGCGGATTTCCCGGATAAAGGCCTGGATTTGTGCGAAATCAGGACAAAAAGCCCTGGTTTATCGTTTCTTGTGACCTCTATTGGGACGCATCGCGGGGCGTTGCGTGCAGCGATGCACCAATATAGAGCATAGGGCCTTCGGCTGCGCTCGCACAGCCATGCGGTGGTGCGGCCTAGGGCGAGATGGCGGGGGAGTCGATGGTGTAAAAGCAGAAACGGCCTCCGAAGAGGCCGTTTGCTGGGTGAAGCTTACATCACACGCTGTAGTACAGATCGTATTCCAGCGGGTGGACGAAGGTGCGGACCTTGATCTCTTCTTCGGACTTCAGCTCGATGTAGGCATCGATGAAGTCGTCGGAGAACACGCCGCCCTTGGTCAGGAACGCACGGCCCTTGTCCAGTTCTTCCAGGGCTTCCTTCAGGCTGCCGCAGACCTGCGGGATTTCCTTGGCCTCTTCAGGCGGCAGGTCGTACAGGTTCTTGTCGGCGGCATCGCCTGGGTGGATCTTGTTCTGGATACCGTCCAGGCCGGCCATCAGCAGGGCGGCGAAGCACAGGTACGGGTTGGCGGCCGGGTCCGGGAAGCGCGCTTCGATACGGCGGGCTTTCGGGCTGGAAACGTACGGGATACGGATCGAGGCCGAACGGTTACGGGCCGAGTAGGCCAGCATGACCGGGGCTTCGAAGCCAGGCACCAGACGCTTGTAGGAGTTGGTGGCCGGGTTGGTGAAGCCGTTCAGGGCCTTGCCGTGCTTGATGATGCCGCCGATGAAGTACAGGGCGGTATCGGACAGGCCGGCATAGCCTTCGCCGGAGAAGGTGTTCTTGCCGTCCTTGGAGATCGACATGTGGACGTGCATGCCCGAGCCGTTGTCGCCGTACAGCGGCTTGGGCATGAAGGTGGCGGTCTTGCCGTAGGCGTCGGCCACGTTGTGCACGCAGTACTTCAGGGTCTGGACTTCGTCAGCCTTGGTGACCAGGGTGTTGAACTTCACACCGATTTCGTTCTGGCCGGCGGTGGCCACTTCGTGGTGGTGAACTTCGATGACCAGGCCCATTTCTTCCATGGCGTTGCACATGGCAGTACGGATTTCGTGGTCGTGGTCGCACGGCGGAACCGGGAAGTAGCCGCCCTTGACGGCAGGGCGGTGGCCCTTGTTGCCGCCTTCGACGTCCTGGTCGGTCATCCAGGAGCCCTGTTCGGAGTAGATCTTGAACATGGAGCCGGAGATGTCGGACTTGAACTTGACCTGGTCGAAGATGAAGAACTCAGGCTCCGGGCCGACGAACACGGTGTCGCCGATGCCGGTGGTCTTGAGGTATTCCTCGGCGCGCTTGGCGATGGCGCGTGGGTCACGGTCGTAGCCTTGCATGGTGGACGGCTCGACCACGTCGCAGACCAGGATCAGGGTCGGTTCTTCGGTGAACGGGTCCAGGACGGCGGACGCGTCGTCCGGCATCAGGATCATGTCGGAGGCTTCGATACCTTTCCAGCCTTCGATCGACGAGCCGTCGAACATCTTGCCGGCTTCGAAGAAGTCGTCTTCCAGCGCATCGCGAGCGGGCATGGTGACGTGGTGCTGCTTGCCTTTGGTGTCCGTGAAACGCAGATCAATCCACTTGACGTCATGATCTTTGATGAGTTGAACCGACTTCGACATGTTGTCCTCCGGATGGTCTAGGGCGCGGTGGGCCGCTGCCCTGGAAAAAGGGTGTCGCCGGGCGCGGATAGTCGGCCAAGCTTACCTGCCTCACAAGAGAGCAATTTGCATGCCAGTGCTCGAAAATGGCGAGGGTGGGATAAAAGGGGGCGTTGGCGGGCATTTTGCCTAAAGGGAACCTTTGAAAATGCACCCATAAGATGCGTTTTTTTGAAGTTGCGCACCATTGTGGTGCGACGGTGGTCCTGTGCGCCCCATCGCGGGACAAGCCCGCTCCTACAGGGAATTGCGCACAACGGGCTCTCGGTGGGAGCGGGCTTGTCCCGCGATGAGGCCCGCACAGGCAACATAAATCCATGTCCTGATCAAAAGTTGCTCAAACCTTGAGCTATTTCCGCTATAATTCGCGCCCCTCATTTTCGGCAGGCCCTGCGCGCGCTGTTAAACCAATGAAACTTATCGTCAAAGTCTTCCCAGAGATCACCATCAAGAGCCGGCCGGTGCGCAAGCGTTTCATCCGCCAGCTCGGCAAGAACATCCGCGTCGTGCTCAAGGACTTGGATCCGGAGCTCGTGGTCGATGGTGTCTGGGACAATCTCGAGGTGGTCACCCGCGTCGAGGACGAGAAGATCCAGCGCGAAATGATCGAACGCCTGACCTGCACCCCAGGTATCACCCACTTCCTGCAAGTCGAGGAGTACCCGCTGGGTGACTTCGACGATATTGTCGAGAAGTGCAAGCACCATTTTGGCCACCTGCTGGCCGGCAAGCGCTTCGCCGTGCGTTGCAAGCGAGGCGGGCATCATGACTTCACCTCGATGGATGTCGATCGCTACGTCGGCAGCCAGCTGCGCCAGCAGTGCGGCGCCACCGGCATCGACCTCAAGGCCCCGGAAGTCCTGGTGCGCATCGAGATCCGCGACCAGCGTTTGTACGTGATCCACAACCAGCACCAGGGCATCGGCGGTTACCCGCTGGGCGCCCTGGAGCAGACCCTGGTGTTGATGTCCGGCGGCTTCGACTCCACCGTCGCTGCCTACCAGATGATGCGCCGCGGCCTGATGACCCACTTCTGCTTCTTCAACCTCGGCGGTCGTGCCCACGAACTGGGCGTGATGGAAGTGGCCCATTACCTGTGGAAGAAGTTCGGCAGCAGCCAGCGCGTGCTGTTCATCAGCGTGCCTTTCGAGGAAGTGGTGGGTGAGATCCTCAACAAGGTCGACAACAGCTACATGGGCGTGACCCTCAAGCGCATGATGCTGCGCGCCGCCGCGCGCATGGCCGACCGCCTGGAGATCGAGGCCCTGGTCACCGGCGAGGCGATTTCCCAGGTGTCCAGCCAGACCCTGCCGAACCTGTCGATCATCGACTCGGCCACCGACAAGCTGGTGCTGCGCCCGCTGCTGGCCAGCCACAAGCAGGACATCATCGACACCGCCTACCAGATCGGCACCGCCGAGTTTGCCAAGCACATGCCTGAATACTGCGGCGTGATCTCGGTGAACCCGACCACCCATGCCAAGCGCCACCGCATGGAGCACGAAGAGAAGCAGTTCGACATGGCGGTGCTCGAGCGCGCCATGGAGCGCGCCAAGTTCATCTCCATCGACCACGTGATCGACGAGCTGGGCAAGGACGTCGAGATTGAGGAAGTGGCCGAGGCGTTGCCGGGCCAGATCGTCCTCGACATCCGCCACCCCGATGCCCAGGAAGACGAACCCCTGGTGATCGAAGGCGTCGAAGTCCAGGCCATGCCGTTCTATGCCATCAACAGCAAGTTCAAGCACCTGGATGCCAACCGCCAGTACCTGCTGTATTGCGACAAGGGTGTGATGAGCCGCCTGCACGCACACCACCTGCTCAGTGAGGGACATGCCAATGTGCGTGTTTATCGTCCGACATAAGACCCCAGGGCTGTATGGCGGCAGCATCCGCCATCGCCCTCCCGACCACCGGACCCGCTGAGCCGCAAACCTTACATATTCGCCGCCTACACTGGCGGCAACCGAATCCTCTGATCGAGATACAGTTGTGATCGAAAATCTGCGTAACATCGCCATCATCGCCCACGTTGACCATGGCAAAACCACCCTGGTCGACAAACTCCTGCGCCAGTCCGGCACCCTGGAGCGTAACGAGCTCAACGACGAGCGCGTGATGGACTCCAACGACCAGGAAAAGGAGCGCGGCATTACCATCCTGGCGAAGAACACCGCCATCCGCTGGAACGACTACCGCATCAACATCGTCGACACCCCCGGCCACGCCGACTTCGGTGGTGAAGTAGAGCGCGTGATGTCGATGGTCGACTCCGTGCTGCTGCTGGTCGACGCCCAGGACGGCCCGATGCCGCAAACCCGCTTCGTGACCAAGAAGGCCTTCGAAGCCGGCCTCAAGCCGATCGTCGTGATCAACAAGGTCGACCGTCCGGGCGCACGTCCTGACTGGGTTCTGGACCAGATCTTCGACCTGTTCGACAACCTCGGCGCCACCGACGACCAGCTGGACTTCCAGGTCGTCTACGCCTCGGCCCTGAACGGCATCGCCGGCCTGGACCACACCAACATGGCCGAAGACATGACCCCGCTGTACCAGGCCATCGTCGACCACGTGCCCGCTCCGACCGTTGACGTCGACGGCCCGTTCCAGATGCAGATCTCTGCGCTGGACTACAACAGCTTCCTGGGCGTCATCGGTGTTGGCCGTATCGCCCGTGGCCGCGTCAAGCCGAACACCCCGGTCGTCGCCATCGACACCGAAGGCAAGAAGCGCAACGGCCGTATCCTCAAGCTGATGGGCCACCACGGCCTGCACCGCGTCGACGTCGAAGAAGCCACCGCGGGCGACATCGTCTGCATCAGCGGCTTCGACGAGCTGTTCATTTCCGACACCCTGTGCGACATGAACCACGTCGAAGCGATGAAGCCGCTGACCGTCGACGAGCCGACCGTTTCGATGACCTTCCAGGTCAACGACTCGCCGTTCTGCGGCAAGGAAGGCAAGTTCGTCACCAGCCGCAACATCAAGGAGCGCCTGGACAAAGAGCTGCTGTACAACGTGGCCCTGCGCGTCGAAGAAGGCGACTCGGCCGACAAGTTCAAGGTGTCCGGCCGTGGTGAGCTGCACCTGTCGGTGCTGATCGAAACCATGCGTCGCGAAGGCTTCGAAATGGCCGTAGGCCGTCCTGAAGTGATCATCCGCGAAGTCAACGGTGTCAAGCAGGAGCCGTTCGAGAACGTCACCATCGACATCCCTGAAGAATCCCAGGGCAAGGTCATGGAAGAGATGGGCCTGCGTAAGGGCGACCTGACCAACATGGCGCCGGATGGCAAGGGCCGTGTGCGTCTGGAGTACAACGTTCCGGCCCGTGGCCTGATCGGTTTCCGTAACCAGTTCCTGACCCTGACCAACGGTGCGGGCATCCTGACCTCGATCTTCGATCGCTACGACACCATGAAGCCAGGCACCATGTCGGGCCGTCTGAACGGTGTGCTGGTGTCGATCGAGACCGGCAAGGCCCTGACCTACTCGCTGGAAACCCTGCAGGCTCGTGGCAAGCTGTTCATCGAGCATGGCCAGGACATCTACAACGGTCAGATCATCGGCCTGAACAGCCGTGACAACGACCTGGGCGTGAACCCGACCAAAGGCAAGAAACTCGACAACATGCGTGCTTCGGGCAAGGACGAAGTCATCGCCCTGGTACCGCCGGTTCGCCACACCCTCGAACAGGCCCTGGAATTCATCCAGGACGACGAGCTGTGCGAAGTCACGCCGAAGTCGATCCGTCTGCGCAAGAAGATCCTCGACGAAGGCGAGCGTACCCGCGCTGCCAAGAAAGCCAAGGCTTGATTCATTTAGCCTGAGCTGAAACGAAAACGCCCCCGGTCGAAAGGCCGGGGGCGTTTTTGTTTGTCTTCAAGAAAGTTAGGGGCCGCTTTGCGGCCCTTTCGCGGCGCAAGGCCGCTCCTACACGGGGGCGTGATCTCCTGTAGGAGCGGCCTTGCGCCGCGAAAGGGGCGCGAAGCGGCCCCGAATTCTCGACTGAAACAGGCTCAGCGCCCGACCACCTTGGGCTTGTAGGCGCAATACCCCGGCCGCGGCCCGACCTTGGGGTGGTTGCGGCAGGTGTCGGGCCGCTTGTCATAGATGGTGCACAAGCGGCTCTTGCGATCCAGGTACAGGCAATCGTCATTGCTCATGCGCGTCAGGGTGAAGATCCCCGACTTCTGGTTGAAGCGCTCGATGATGCCGTCTTTCTGCAGGCGCTTGGCGATGTTCTTCGGCGGCTCGTCTTTTTCGAACTCGTCCACCACGCCAATGCGGATCAGGTCCTTGATCTTCACTTCCACCGGCAGTGTGCAACAGGTCGAGTGGCAGCCTCCGCACATGTGGCTGGCATAGCGTTGCCAGGTTTCCAGGCGGTCGACTTCGGCGGCGGTGATCAGGGTCGGTTTCATTTTCTTGGGGCATATCACGGTTTGCGGGGCGCGCGATGATACCGGAGTTGTTCAATTTGTGAACAACCTTTTGCCCGAATCGCCGAGCGGGCATGAAAACCTCGAACCCTCGCTGACGCTCTGTGTCGAAGCGTCTAGGCTGAACAACCTGTGCTTTCGTCAACTTGCCCGAGGATGCCGCATGTCCCAGGAACCCAAAGCTCGTGACGCAGAGGTGGCCGAGTTCCGCGCCGCTGTACTGGCCAAGCTGACCTACGCGGTCGGCAAGGATCCGGAGCATGCCTTCGACCACGACTGGTTCGAAGCCATCGCCCTGGCTGCCCGCGATCACATGGTCGACCATTGGATGGACCACACCCGTCAGGCCTACCGGCGCAGCCAGAAGCGGGTCTACTACCTCTCCCTGGAATTTCTCATCGGCCGCCTGCTCTACGACAGCCTCAGCAATCTGGGCCTGCTGGAGATCGCCCGCGAAGCCTTGGTGGGGCTGGACGTAGACCTGGAGCGCATCCGTCTGCTGGAGCCGGACGCCGCGCTGGGCAACGGCGGCCTCGGTCGCCTGGCGGCGTGCTTCATGGAGAGCATGTCGACCCTGGGCATCGCCGCCCATGGCTATGGCATCCGCTACGAACACGGCCTGTTCCGCCAGGCCATGGTCGATGGCTGGCAGCAGGAGCAGACCGAGAATTGGCTGGACTTCGGCAACCCGTGGGAGTTCGAGCGCGCCGAGGTGATCTACCCGATCAGCTTTGGCGGCAGCGTCGAGACCGTGTACGACACCCATGGCCAGCCACGCCAGGTCTGGTGGCCGGGCGAGACGGTGCGGGCGGTGGCCTACGACACCCCGGTGGTCGGCTGGCGTGGGGCGAGCGTCAACACCTTGCGCCTGTGGCGTGCCCGGGCCATGGAAGAGCTGCACCTGGAGCGCTTCAACGCCGGCGATCACCTCGGCGCGGTCGCCGAGGTGGCGCGGGCCGAGAGCATTTCGCGGGTCCTCTATCCGGCCGACAGCACCGAGGCGGGCCAGGAGCTGCGCCTACGCCAGGAATACTTCTTCGTCTCGGCATCGTTGCAGGACCTGCTGCGCCGGCACCTGAACATGCATGACAACCTGCTCAACCTGCCGGATGCGGCGGCCATCCAGCTCAACGACACCCACCCCTCGATCGCCGTGGCCGAATTGATGCGGCTGTTGGTCGACCAGCATGAAATCCCCTGGGACACCGCCTGGGAGCTGACTGTCGGGACCTTGGCCTACACCAACCACACCCTGCTGCCCGAGGCCCTGGAAACCTGGCCGGTGGCGCTGATGGAGCGCATGCTGCCGCGCCACATGCAAATCATCTATCTGATCAACGCCTACCACATCGATGCATTGCGGGCCAAAGGCCTGCATGACTTCGACGTTCTGCGCGCGGTGTCGCTGATCGAGGAGGACAACGGTCGGCGGGTACGCATGGGCAACCTGGCGTTCCTCGGTTCGCACAGCGTCAACGGGGTGTCGGCCCTGCACAGCAAGCTGATGCGCAGCACGGTATTCGCCGAGCTGCACAAGCTCTACCCGCAACGGATCAACAACAAGACCAACGGCATCACCTTCCGCCGCTGGCTGTACCAGGCCAACCCGCAGCTCACCGCCATGCTGGTGGAGGCGCTGGGCGAGCAGGTGCTGGACGACCCCGAGGGGCAACTGAAGGCGCTGGTACCGTTCGCCGACAAGACCACCTTCCGCAAGCAGTTCGCCGCCCAGCGCCTGCACAGCAAGCGCGCCCTGGCCAGCATCATCCAGGACCGGGTCGGGGTGACGGTCAACCCCGAGGCGCTGTTCGACGTCCAGGTCAAGCGGATCCACGAATACAAGCGCCAGCTGCTCAACCTGCTGCACACCGTGGCCCTGTACCAGGCCATGCGCGCCGAGCCGGACATCGACTGGGTACCACGGGTGAAGATCTTCGCCGGCAAGGCCGCGGCCAGCTACCACCAGGCCAAGCTGATCATCAAGCTGGCCAACGACATCGCCCGGGTGGTCAACAACGACCCGACCGTGCGCGGCCTGCTCAAGGTGGTGTTCCTGCCTAACTACAACGTCAGCCTGGCCGAGAGCATCATCCCGGCGGCGGACCTGTCCGAGCAGATCTCCACCGCCGGCTACGAAGCCTCTGGCACCAGCAACATGAAGTTCGGCCTCAACGGCGCACTGACCATCGGCACCCTCGATGGCGCCAATGTCGAGATGAGCGAGCAGGTCGGTACCGAGAACATGTTCATCTTCGGTCTCACGGCCCAGCAAGTGGAGGCACGCAAGCGTGCCGGGGACTTCGGTGCCGGCGCTGCGATCGCAGCGTCGAACCGCCTGGGCGATGTGCTCGAGGCGATCCGCAGCGGCGTCTTTTCACCCGACGACCCGGCGCGCTACACGGGCCTTGTGGATGCGCTGGTGGCCCATGACCGTTTCCTGGTGTGTGCCGATTTCGATGCCTACTGGGAGGCCCAGCGACGGGTCGAGGCGCTGTGGCACCAACCCCAGAGCTGGTGGCGCATGGCGGTGCTCAACACCGCGCGGATGGGCTGGTTCTCGTCGGACCGGACCATTCGCGAGTATGCCAGCGAGATCTGGAAGGCGCTGGACTGAGGTGAAGCCATTCGCGGGTCAACCCGCTCCCACAGGCCCGCTCAGCTCCCGAAGCCTGCGACAAACCTGTGGGAGCGGGTTTACCCGCGAATGGCCGCGCGCTCCGACCGCCGGCCTGGCGGGCGCTGAACTACCGACCTATTGTGCCGTCTGAACGACCAGTCGAGTCTCATCGCTCGCTAGCCCGCCACTCTCCCTGTAAACTGCGGGGGTTTTTCTCCCCCTTTCCATTTCGGAGCCATACATGTCCCGCGTTACCCTGAGTCGCTATCTGATTGAGCAGACCCGCAGCAACAATACCCCTGCCGATCTGCGCTTCCTGATCGAAGTGGTGGCGCGTGCGTGCAAGGAAATCAGCCACCACGTGTCCAAAGGGGCCCTGGGCGGCGTACTGGGCAGCATGGGCACCGAAAACGTGCAGGGCGAAGTGCAGAAGAAGCTCGACGTGATCTCCAACGACATCCTGCTCGAGGCCAACGAGTGGGGCGGCCACCTGGCCGGCATGGCGTCCGAGGAAATGGACAACGCCTATCAGATCCCGGGCAAGTACCCCAAGGGGGCCTACCTGCTGGTCTTCGACCCGCTGGACGGCTCGTCGAACATCGACGTCAACGTCTCGGTCGGTACCATCTTCTCGGTATTGCGTTGCCCCAACGAATACCTGAGCCAGAACGAAACCCTGAACGAGAAGGCGTTCCTCCAGCCGGGCACCCAGCAGGTCGCCGCCGGCTACGCCATCTACGGCCCGCAGACCATGCTGATCCTGACCCTGGGCAACGGCGTCAAGGGCTTCACCCTGGACCGCGAGCTGGGCAGCTTCGTCCTGACCCATGAGAACATCCGCGTGCCGGAAAGCACCGCCGAGTTCGCCATCAACATGTCCAACCAGCGTCACTGGGAAGCCCCGGTGCAGCGCTACGTGGGCGAACTGCTGGCTGGCGAGACCGGCCCGCTGAAGAAGAACTACAACATGCGCTGGATCGCCTCGATGGTGGCCGACGTGCACCGCATCCTCACCCGTGGCGGCCTATTCATGTACCCACGCGATGCCCGCGAACCCAGCAAGCCGGGCAAGCTGCGCCTGATGTACGAAGCCAACCCGATGTCGTTCATCATCGAGCAGGCCGGCGGCGCGTCCACCAACGGTTACGATCGCATCCTCGACATCCAGCCCGAAAGCCTGCACCAGCGCGTGTCGGTGATCCTGGGCTCGAAGGAAGAGGTCGAGCGCGTCACCGCCTATCACAAGGAGTAAGTCATGCTCGCACCTTGGCAGCCTTTACTGGAATGGTGGTTCGGTTGGGGCACCAGCCCCCAGGCCGTGGCTGACGAGAAGAGCACGCTGTGGTTCGGCAAGCACCATGACGATGAAGCCCGTGAGTACTTTGGCGAGCTGGTCGAGCATGCCCTGGCCGGCGGCTTGGACGAATGGCAGCAGAGCCCCCAGGGTTGGCTTGGCCTGCTCCTGTTGCTCGATCAGCTGCCGCGCATGATTTACCGGGACTCGCCGCGCGCCTTCGAGGGCGACCGGCGTGCCCAGGTAGTGGCCATGCAGGGTTTGCAGAAGGGCTGGGACTACCAGCTGTTGCCGATCCAGCGGGTGTTCGTGCTGCTGGTGCTGGAGCACGCCGAGGTGCTGGACTGGCAGAACCTGTGCGTCGAGCGCTACCAGGCCCTGCTGGAGGAACAGCCCGAGGCCAACCGCCGCCTGTTCGAAGGGTTCCTCGATTACGCCGAGCAGCACCAACGGGTGATCGCCCGCTTCGGCCGCTTCCCGCACCGCAACCTGGTGCTGGGCCGGCCGAGCACCGATGAAGAGATGGACTTCCTGCTCGAGCCAGGCTCGCGTTTCTAGGCCAGCAGGCCTTTGCGGGGCAAAGCCGCTCTCATGCGTGATGCAGGGGGGGCGGGTTCGCCCCGCAATCGTTTTGGCGATGTGAACAGGTTCGCAAGGTTCACGCCAGCCGACCAACGGTGTAGGCACAAACCCAGGGGAGCAGGGAACCGAGGCGGCTTTTTGCCTTCTAAGCTGTCTGCAGGTCACCATGCCTGTGCCTTCATCTCCAGGAGTGTCCCTTCATGTCGTTGCGTTCCCTCGCCCTGTTGTCCTTGTGCGTCGTCCTGACTGCCTGCAGCAAGATCAACCAGGAAAACTATTCCAAGCTCAAGGCCGGCATGAGCAAGGCCGAGGTCGAGCAACTGCTCGGCACCCCGGCAGAATGTTCGGGGGCGCTGGGCATGAGCAGCTGCACCTGGGGCGACGAGAAGAGCTTCATCAGCGTTCAGTACGCTGCCGACAAGGTCTTGATGTATTCCGGGCAGGGTCTCAAATGAAGCGTATCCACCTGCTGCTGGCGGTTTGTGCAGCGTTGCTGCTGGGCGGTTGCGCCACGTCCCCGAGCGACCCGCTGGCGCCTAAGACCGCAGGCGGTCTCGACCTGAAGCGCTATGAGGGCAAATGGTTCGAGCTGGCGCGGTTGCCGATGCCTTACCAGCGCGATTGTGCCCAGTCCGAGGCCCATTACAACCTCAAGCCCGATGGTTCGATGGGCGTGCTGAACCGCTGCCGCATGATCGACGGTGAGTGGTTGCGCGCCGAGGGTTCGGCCTGGCCGCAGGAGCAGGGGCACAATGACCGGTTGTGGGTGGAGTTCAACAACTGGTTCACGCATCTGGTGCCGGGTGTGGCCAAGGGCGAGTACTGGGTGCTGTACGTGGACGAGCGCTACCGCACGGCGATCGTCGGCAGCCCGGACCGCAAATACCTGTGGATCCTGTCGCGGACCCAGAGCCTGCCGGCGGTGGAGCGCGAGAGCCTGCTGGCCAAGGCCCGGCAGCAGGGGTACGACACCACCCGCCTGATCTGGCGGGCGTCGGACAAGCAGATCGTCGCTTCGCACTGAGTTCTGCTGCTGGATCGCGATCGCGGGACAAGCCCGCTTGTATGGTGATACTTGAAGGGGTGGTGGGACGAAAAAGCCGATTCTGACTGTTAGCCGCAGTACAGACCGTGGGAGACATCGCCCCACCCCTTCACCAAAGCGCCGATAAAGAATGCATCGTTTGCAAGCGACGATAGAAGCAAGCCAGCGCCTCTTGGTGAAAACCCCTCCAAGCAGAAAAACCATACGTGGGAGTGTGGCCAATGGCAATGCAGGTAAGCCAATTCATCATTGGTGTGGATGTGGCCAAAGTCGAATTGGTTGTCCATTTCGAAGACCGTGATGAACAGTCCTCGCTGAAAAATACCAAACCCGAAATCAAAAAATGGCTGGGACAACAACCCGCCAATACCGCTATCTGCGTCGAAGCAACGAATACCTACCATCTCGACCTGGTGGAGATGGCTTATGAAAAAGGCTTTGCAGTCTACGTGGTCGATGGCTTCCAGCTCAGTAACTATCGAAAGAGCGTCGGTGGTCGGGTGAAGACGGACGCCTCTGACGCTTATCTACTCTCTCGCTATCTTTCCCGCGAAGGCAGTGGACTACGTCCCTGGAGCCCACCTCCAGCCGTCTACGGCAAGCTCCAGAGCCTTCTGCGTCGCCGCGCCTCGCTGGTCTCGGCACGCACCGCCTTGATGCAAAGCTGGTCCAATGAAAGAAGCCTTGAGACCGTGTTCAAATCCTTTGCCAAGAACATGGAGAAACTCGATGTACTGCTTCAGAAAAAGCTCAAGGAGTTGGTGCGCGAAGCCGGATTAAGCGAGCAGGTCGCCCGCTGCCAAAAGATAGAAGGCATCGGATTTTTGACCGCTGTGGGGTTGGTGACAGCGTTTATCCGGGGGGACTTCAAGAATGGTGATTCATTCATCGCTTTCTTGGGCATGGACTTGCAAATCTCTGACTCCGGGCAAAAAACCGGCCGTCGGCGGCTCACCAAGCGGGGCTGCTCTGAGATACGACGCCTTCTGCACAATGCGGCAATGTCGGCTAGTCGATCAGTGGCCTGGAAAGAGGTGTATGCACACCACAGGAGCAAAGGTAAGGCTACTACCGAGGCCCTGGTGATCTTGGCCAGGAAGCTCGCCAGAGTCGCATTCGCCCTATTGAAGAGTCAGGGCGAATACGTCACCAGAACAGCTAAAAATGCTTGCCCACAACCATAGAATCTCCCACAAGGGTGACGGTGATCACTGTGGGAGCGGGCTCGCGATCAAGGGCGAAGCCCTTGCCGTCGTCAGTCGAGCAGCTGGCGCAGTACCTCGACGAACGCCTGCGCACTCGCCTCTTCCTGTTCGTGCCGCCCCTGGCGCACCACCCATTGCCCGTTGACCATCACGTCGCGCACCTGGCGATCGCCGCCGGCGAACAGCCAGCGGTTGAGAATGGCATCCCCGTTCGCCGTCGCCAGGTAAGGGTCTTGCCCATCGAGCACCAGCCAGTCGGCGCGCTTGCCTACGGCCAGTTCGCCGATGGGTTGGCCCATCGCCTGGGCGCCGCCGACCAAGGCTGCGTCGTACAAGGTCCGGCCAACCATCGGCTGGTCGCCGCGATACAGCCGGTTGCGTCGCTGGTCGCGCAGGCGTTGGCCGTATTCCAGCCAGCGCAGCTCTTCCACCACGCTCAGTGACACGTGGCTGTCCGAGCCGATGCCCATGCGCCCGCCCTGGGCCATGAAATCCACGGCCGGGAAGATACCGTCGCCCAGGTTGGCCTCGGTGGTCAGGCACAGGCCGGCCACGGCGCGGCTGCGGGCCATGGCGCTGACTTCATCGGGCTCGGCGTGGGTCGCATGGACCAGGCACCAGCGTTCGTCTACCTCGACGTTTTCATAGAGCCATTGCAGGGGGCGCAGGCCACTCCAGGCCAGGCAGTCGTCGACTTCCTTCTGCTGTTCGGCGATATGGATGTGCACCGGGCAACGTTGGTCGCTGGCAGCCAACACCTCGGCGATCTGCCCAGGGGTGACCGCGCGCAGGGAGTGGAAGCACAGGCCCAGGCGCTGGGCAGGTTGCGCCGCCAGCTGCGGGGCGAGCTGCTGTTGCAGGCGCAGGTACTGCTCGCTGGAGTTGATGAAACGGCGCTGGCCTTCGCTCGGCGCCTGGCCGCCGAAGCCTGCATGGCTGTAGAGCACCGGCAGCAGGGTCAGGCCGATGCCGGTGTCGGCGGCGGCGGCACTGATGCGCAGCGACAGCTCGGCGGCGTCAGCATAGGCGTGGCCATTGTGGTCGTGGTGCACGTAATGGAACTCGGCCACCGAGGTATAGCCGGCCTTGAGCATTTCGATGTACAGCTGGCGGGCGATGACCTGGAGCTGTTGCGGCGTGATCCGGCCGACCAGGCGGTACATCAGGTCGCGCCAGGTCCAGAAGCTGTCGTTGGGGTTGCCGGCCACTTCCGCAAGGCCTGCCATGGCGCGCTGGAAGGCATGGGAATGCAGGTTGGGCATGCCCGGCAGCAGCGGGCCGGCCAGGCGCTCGGCGCCCTCGGCCGAGGCGTTGGCCTCGACGTGGCTCAGACGACCGTCTTCGGCGACTTCCAGGCGGACATTGCTGGCCCAGCCAGTGGGCAGCAGGGCGCGTTCGGCGAAAAAGGCAGGCATTGGGAAAAATCCTGTTATTGTTTAACTTGTATATACATATACAGGCGTTTGCGTGCCGGGTAAACTGCGGCAAGCTACCGTTCAACCAATTGCACAAGGATTCAACGCCGTGCCGACACCTCCTGTCTCCGCGCTGGTTGCCCAGATGGGCGAAGGTCCGGCGCCGCTGTATGCCCGGGTCAAGCAGATGATCGTCCAGCAGATCGAAAACGGCAGCTGGCCGCCGCACCACCGGGTTCCCTCGGAAAGCGAGCTGGTCAGCCAGCTGGGCTTCAGCCGCATGACCATCAACCGTGCCCTGCGCGAACTCACCGCCGAAGGGCTGCTGGTGCGCATGCAGGGCGTCGGCACCTTCGTGGCCGAGCCCAAGACCCGTTCGGCGCTGTTCGAGGTCAACAACATCGCTGACGAGATCGCCGGCCGTGGCCACCAGCATAGCTGCCAGGTGATCCGCCTCGCCGAGGAAGCGGCCGGCTCCGAGCGTGCCTTGGCCTTGGACATGCGCGAAGGGCAGCGGGTGTTCCATTCGCTCATCGTGCACTACGAAAACGGCGTGCCAGTGCAGATCGAGGACCGCTACGTCAACGCGCAGATCGCCCCGGACTACCTCAAGCAGGATTTCACCCGGCAGACGCCCTACGCCTACCTGTCGCAGGTCGCCCCGTTGACCGAGGGCGAGCACGTGGTCGAGGCGATCCTGGCCGAGCCCGAGGAATGCCGCCTGTTGCAGATCGAGCGCGGCGAGCCGTGCCTGCTGATCCGCCGTCGCACCTGGTCCGGCCGTCAGCCGGTGACCGCCGCACGCCTGATCCACCCTGGTTCCCGTCATCGCCTGGAAGGACGATTCAGCAAATGAGTCAATTGCAGCTGTTGCGCGCCCAAGACTACCCGCGCATGCCCTGGAAGAACGGTGGAGGCTTCACCGAAGAGATTACCCGCGACGCCGGCGAGGGCCTGGAGGGTTTTGGCTGGCGCTTGTCGATCGCCGATATCGAGGAGTCCGGCGGGTTTTCCACCTTCGCCGGTTACCAGCGGATCATCACCGTGCTCCAGGGCGATGGCATGCGCCTGCTGGTCGACGGCCAGGCCAGCCGGCCATTGCTGCCGTTCGATGCCTTCGCCTTCAGGGGCGAAAGCCAGGTCAGCTGCAAGCTGCTGGGCGGGCCGATCCGCGACTTCAACCTGATCTACGCGCCGCAACGCTACCGGGCGCGGCTGCAATGGTTCGATGGCACGCAGCGGTTATACAGCTCGGCCTCGACGGTGCTGCTGTTCGCGGCCAGCGGGCATGTCGAGGCGAGCGTATCGGGGCATGGGGTGCAGCGGCTGGGCTTGTATGACTGCCTGCGCCTGGAGGGCAACGAAGAGCTGCTGAGGCTGGATGTGCAAGGGCGGTTCTGCCTGATCGAATTGATGCCGCGTTAAGCCTGGCATCGTGAAAGGGGGCTGCTGCGCAGCCTCAATCGCGGGACAAGCCCGCTCCCACAGGTACCGCGCCGCCTCAAGGGCAACGCGAGCCTGTGGGAGCGGGCTTGTCCCGCGATTGGGTCGCGCAGCGGCCCCTTTGGTTTTTCGGTTTCCCGAGGAACGGTAGAAAAAATTTAGTTGTCCATGCTTGTATGTACAAGTAAAGGTGTGTTTGTATATCGCCATCGACACACCGCCGTCGACACCGACCGCAGAGGACACACCCGTGACTGACAACAACAAATACCGTGACGTAGAAATCCGCGCCCCGCGTGGCAACAAGCTGACCGCCAAGAGCTGGCTGACCGAAGCGCCGCTGCGCATGCTGATGAACAACCTCGACCCGCAGGTCGCCGAGAACCCGAAGGAACTGGTGGTCTACGGCGGTATCGGCCGTGCCGCGCGTAACTGGGAGTGCTACGACAAGATCGTCGAGACCCTGACCCGCCTGGAAGACGACGAGACCCTGCTGGTGCAGTCCGGCAAGCCGGTCGGTGTCTTCAAGACCCACGCCAACGCCCCGCGCGTGCTGATCGCCAACTCCAACCTGGTGCCGCACTGGGCCAACTGGGAACACTTCAACGAACTGGACGCCAAGGGCCTGGCCATGTACGGCCAGATGACCGCCGGCAGCTGGATCTACATCGGCAGCCAGGGCATCGTCCAGGGCACCTACGAAACCTTCGTCGAAGCAGGCCGCCAGCACTACAATGGCAACCTGACCGGCAAGTGGGTCCTGACCGCAGGCCTCGGTGGCATGGGCGGCGCCCAGCCTCTGGCCGCGACCCTGGCCGGTGCCTGCTCGCTGAACATCGAGTGCCAGCAGAGCCGCATCGACTTCCGCCTGCAGACCCGCTACGTGGACGAGCAGGCCAAGGACCTGGACGACGCCCTGGCGCGCATCGCCAAGTACACCGCCGAAGGCAAGGCCATCTCCATCGCCCTGCACGGCAACGCTGCCGAAATCCTGCCTGAGCTGGTCAAGCGTGGCGTGCGCCCGGACATGGTCACCGACCAGACCAGCGCCCACGACCCGCTCAACGGCTACCTGCCGGCCGGCTGGACCTGGGAAGAGTACCGCGACCGCGCCCAGACCGACGCCGCTGCCGTGGTCAAAGCGGCCAAGCAATCGATGGCCGTACACGTACAAGCCATGCTCGACTTCCAGAAGATGGGCGTGCCGACCTTCGACTACGGCAACAACATCCGCCAGATGGCCAAGGAAGAGGGCGTAGCCAATGCCTTCGACTTCCCTGGCTTCGTACCGGCCTACATCCGCCCGCTGTTCTGCCGTGGTGTCGGCCCGTTCCGCTGGGCGGCGCTGTCGGGCGATGCCGAGGACATCTACAAGACCGACGCCAAGGTCAAGGAACTGATCCCGGACGACGCCCACCTGCACCGTTGGCTGGACATGGCCCGCGAGCGCATCAGCTTCCAGGGCCTGCCGGCACGTATCTGCTGGGTTGGCCTGGGCCTGCGCGCCAAGCTGGGCCTGGCGTTCAACGAAATGGTCCGCAGCGGCGAGCTGTCCGCGCCGATCGTCATCGGCCGCGACCACCTGGACTCCGGTTCCGTGTCCAGCCCGAACCGCGAGACCGAAGCCATGCGTGACGGCTCCGATGCTGTCTCCGACTGGCCGCTGCTCAACGCGCTGCTCAACACCGCAGGCGGCGCCACCTGGGTTTCGCTGCACCACGGCGGCGGCGTAGGCATGGGCTTCTCCCAGCACTCGGGCATGGTCATCGTCTGCGACGGTACCGACGAAGCCGCTGCACGTATCGCCCGCGTACTGACCAACGACCCAGGGACCGGCGTCATGCGCCACGCCGACGCCGGCTACCAGATCGCCATCGACTGCGCCAAGGAGCAGGGCCTGGACCTGCCGATGATCACGGGCTGATCGGCGTTCCTTTGGCTGTCGCCGAACAACGTTGATACTGAACAACAAGAAGGGGCCTGCGGGCCCCATGCGAATTGGAGTAGCGAAGTGACCGACCTGACTCTCAAGCCCGGCACCCTGACCCTGGCCCAACTGCGTGCTGTCCACGCAGCGCCTGTACGCCTGCAGCTGGACGCCAGCGCAATCCCGGCGATCGACGCCAGCGTCGCCTGCGTCGAGCAGATCATCGCCGAAGACCGTACTGCCTACGGCATCAATACCGGTTTCGGCCTGCTGGCCTCGACCCGCATCGCCAGCCATGACCTGGAAAACCTGCAGCGCTCGCTGGTGCTGTCCCACGCCGCCGGTATCGGCGCGCCGCTGGACGACGCCCTGGTGCGCCTGATCATGGTGCTGAAGATCAACAGCCTCAGCCGTGGCTTCTCCGGCATCCGCCGCAAGGTCATCGACGCGTTGATCGCCCTGGTCAACGCCGAAGTCTACCCGCACATCCCGCTCAAGGGCTCGGTAGGCGCCTCGGGCGACCTGGCACCGCTGGCCCACATGTCGCTGGTGCTGCTGGGTGAAGGCAAGGCCCGCCACAAAGGCCAGTGGCTGCCAGCCACCGAAGCCCTGGCGGTCGCCGGCCTGGAGCCGCTGACCCTGGCCGCGAAAGAAGGCCTGGCCCTGCTCAACGGCACCCAGGCATCCACCGCCTATGCCCTGCGCGGCCTGTTCGCCGCCGAAGACCTGTACGCCGCGGCCATCGCCTGTGGCGGCCTGAGCGTCGAAGCGGCACTGGGTTCGCGCTCGCCGTTCGATGCGCGCATTCATGAAGTGCGTGGCCAGCGTGGCCAGATCGACACCGCCGCCTGCTTCCGCGACCTGCTGGGCGACTCCAGCGAAGTTTCGCTGTCGCACAAGAACTGCGACAAGGTCCAGGACCCGTACTCCCTGCGTTGCCAGCCGCAAGTCATGGGCGCCTGCCTGACCCAGATCCGCCAGGCGGCCGAAGTGCTGGGCATCGAAGCCAACGCCGTGTCGGACAACCCGCTGGTATTCGCCGCCGAAGGCGACGTGATCTCCGGTGGCAACTTCCACGCCGAGCCTGTGGCCATGGCCGCCGACAACATCGCCCTGGCCATCGCCGAAATGGGCTCGCTGAGCGAGCGCCGTATCTCGCTGATGATGGACAAGCACATGTCCCAGCTGCCGCCGTTCCTGGTGGAGAACGGTGGGGTGAACTCCGGCTTCATGATCGCCCAGGTCACCGCTGCCGCCCTGGCCAGCGAGAACAAGGCCCTGTCGCATCCGCACAGCGTCGACAGCCTGCCGACCTCCGCCAACCAGGAAGACCACGTGTCGATGGCCCCTGCCGCCGGCAAGCGCCTGTGGGAAATGGCCGAGAACACCCGTGGTGTGCTCGCCATCGAATGGCTGGGCGCCTGCCAGGGCCTGGACCTGCGCAAGGGCCTGAAGACCTCCGCCAAGCTGGAACAGGCGCGCCAGGCCCTGCGCCGCGAAGTGCCGCACTACGACCGTGACCGCTTCTTCGCGCCGGACATCGAAATCGCCGCCGAGCTGCTGGCCAAAGGGACCTTGACCAGCCTGCTGCCGGCCGGCGTCCTGCCAAGCCTGTGACATCGCCATCGCGGGACAAGCCCGCTCCCACAGGGACCTCGCCGTACCTGTAGGAGCGGGCTTGCCCCGCGATTGGGCTGCGTAGCAGCCCCTTCTATTTCACGACCACAAGAACAATTCAAGAAGGACGTGACATGCAACAAACCCAAGGTCTCAAGCGCGGGCTATCGGCCCGGCACATTCGTTTCATGGCGCTCGGTTCCGCGATCGGTACCGGGCTGTTCTACGGTTCGGCCTCAGCCATCCAGATGGCCGGCCCGGCCGTCCTGCTGGCCTACCTGATCGGTGGCGCGGCGGTGTTCATGGTCATGCGCGCCCTCGGTGAGATGGCCGTGCACAACCCGGTGGCCGGCTCCTTCGGTCACTACGCCAGTACCTACCTCGGCCCCATGGCGGGCTTCATCCTCGG
Source organism: Pseudomonas sp. p1(2021b) (assembly GCF_020151015.1). Classification (NCBI taxonomy): domain Bacteria; kingdom Pseudomonadati; phylum Pseudomonadota; class Gammaproteobacteria; order Pseudomonadales; family Pseudomonadaceae; genus Pseudomonas; species Pseudomonas sp. p1(2021b). Next base: position 4,735,281 of record NZ_CP083746.1, on the reverse strand, counting down.
CTGGACCTACGCCTTCGAGATGGTCATCGTCGCCATCGCCGACGTCACCGCATTCGGGATCTACATGGGCTTCTGGTTCCCGGAAGTGGCCCGCTGGATCTGGGTGCTGGGCATCGTCTTCATCATCGGCGGCCTTAACCTGTGCAACGTCAAGGTCTTCGGCGAAATGGAGTTCTGGCTGTCGCTGCTCAAGGTCGGGGCGATCGTCGCCATGATCCTGGCCGGCTTCGGCATCATGATCTTCGGCCTGGGCCACGCCACCACCGAAACCACCGTCGGTGTGAGCAACCTGGTCAGCAATGGCGGCTTCATGCCCAACGGTATCGGCGGCCTGATCGCTTGCTTCGCCGTGGTGATGTTCGCCTTCGGTGGCATCGAGATCATCGGTGTCACCGCCGGTGAAGCCAAGGACCCGCAACGCGTCATCCCCAAGGCGATCAACGCCGTGCCGCTGCGCATCCTGCTGTTCTACGTGCTCACCCTGTTCGTGCTGATGTGCCTGTACCCCTGGCCGCAGATCGGCAGCCAGGGCAGCCCATTCGTGCAGATCTTCAGCAACCTGGGCATTGGTTCGGCCGCTGCCGTGCTGAACGTGGTGGTGATCTCGGCCGCGGTGTCGGCCATCAACAGCGACATCTTCGGCGCCGGCCGCATGATGTATGGCCTGGCCCAGCAAGGCCATGCGCCGCGCAGCTTCGGCAAACTGTCCCGCCACGGCGTGCCATGGATGACCGTGCTGGTGATGGGCGCTGCGCTGCTGGTCGGCGTGCTGCTGAACTACCTGATCCCGGAGAACGTGTTCCTGCTGATCGCCTCGATCGCCACCTTCGCCACCGTGTGGGTATGGACGATGATCCTGGTCAGCCAAGTGGCCATGCGTCGCCGCCTGAGCGCCCAGCAAGTCGCCGAGCTGAAGTTCCCCGTGCCGTTCTGGCCCTACGGGCCGGCCATGGCCATCGCTTTCATGTTGTTCATCTTTGGTGTACTTGGTTACTTCCCGGATACTCAGGCTGCGTTGATCGTCGGCGTCATCTGGGTGGTGTTCCTGGTGGCCTCCTACCTGCTGTGGTGCAAGCCGCGGGCAGGGCAGGGCCAGCCAGTCCGGGAGCCGGCCGAACTGCACCGCTAGAAACGGAGACCGCTTATGAGAACCCTCTGGCAGCACTGTCACGTGGCGACCATGGCCCAAGGCCGCTACTCGATCATCGAGGATGCGGCGATCGTCACCAACGCGGGGCGGATCGAATGGATCGGCCCACGTGGCGAACAGCCGTCGGTCGACGCCGAGCGTACGGTCGACCTGGGCGGCGCCTGGGTCACCCCGGGGCTGATCGATTGCCACTCCCATGCGGTGTTCGGTGGTAACCGCAGCGGCGAGTTCGAGCAGCGCCTGCAGGGCGTCAGCTACGCCGAGATCGCCGCCCAGGGCGGCGGTATCGCCAGCACCGTGCGGGCGACCCGTGCGGCCAGCGAGGACGAGCTGTTCGCCAGTGCACGCCAGCGGGTCCAGGCATTGATGCGCGATGGTATGACCACGCTGGAGATCAAGTCCGGCTACGGCCTGGACCTGGCCAACGAGCGCAAGATGCTGCGGGTCGCCCGGCGCCTGGGCGAGGAGCTGCCGCTGACCGTGCGCAGCACCTGCCTGGCTGCCCATGCCTTGCCGCCGGAATACGCCGGCCGGGCGGACGACTACATCGCGCATATCTGCGACCAGATGCTGCCCGCCCTGGCCGAGGAAGGCCTAGTGGACGCGGTGGATGCCTTCTGCGAACACCTGGCATTCTCGCCAGCCCAGGTCGAGAAGGTGTTCATCAAGGCGCGCGAGCTGGGCCTGCCGGTCAAGCTCCACGCCGAGCAGCTGTCGTCGCTGCACGGCTCGAGCCTGGCGGCGCGCTACCATGCGCTGTCGGCCGACCACCTGGAGTTCATGACCGAGGAAGACGCCATCGCCATGGCCGAGGCCGGCACCGTCGCCGTGCTGCTGCCGGGGGCGTTCTATTTCCTGCGCGAAACCCAGCTGCCGCCGATGGAGGCCCTGCGCCGCCACGGCGTGAAGATCGCCCTGGCCAGCGACCTGAACCCCGGCACCTCGCCTGGGTTGTCGCTGCGCCTGATGCTGAACATGGGCTGCACCTTGTTCCGCATGACCCCCGAGGAGGCGCTTGCCGGCGTCACCCTGCACGCCGCCACGGCACTGGGCCTGGGCGAAAGCCACGGCTCGCTGGAGGTGGGCAAGGTGGCGGACTTCGTCGCCTGGCAGATCGAACGCCCGGCGGATCTGAGCTACTGGCTCGGCGGCGACCTGCCCAAGCGGGTGGTACGCCTGGGCCATGAGATATCCAACTGAGCGAGGGCACATGGACAAGGTATTGAGTTTTCACCAGGGCCAGCTGCCGCTGCTGATCAGCATGCCTCATGCAGGCCTTGGCCTGACCGAGACCGTGCGTGACGGTTTGGTCGAGCAGGCGCGCAGCCTGCCGGACACCGACTGGCATATCCCACGGCTGTACGATTTCGCCCGAAACCTGGGTGCCAGCGTGGTGGCTGCGGAATATTCGCGGTTCGTCATCGACCTGAACCGCCCGGATGACGACAAGCCGTTGTATGCCGGCGCCACGACGGGCCTGTACCCGGCGACGCTGTTCGAGGGCGAGCCGTTGTTCAAGGCGGGTCAGGAACCCTCTGCGGACGAGCGCAAGGGCTATCTGGAGCAGATCTGGCGGCCCTACCACGAGACGATCCGACAGGAACTCGCGCGCCTGCGCGAGATTCACGGCT